>NZ_JBFADU010000006.1:0-327482 GCF_040641575.1 Streptomyces sp. NPDC020807 | reverse complement strand
GCCCCGGGGGGGTGTTTGTTCGTTTCGGCGGGGACCCCCCCCGGGTGGTCCCGGGGTACCCCCCGGGGGAACCGGGCGCGGGGGGGGGGGCGGGCGGGGGGGGGTCGCGCCCCCGGCCCCGTCGGCGTACCGGGAGGTGTCAGCTCCCGGTACGGCCGGGGTGGCGCGTGCGGCCGACATGGCCGGGGTGGCGCGTGTCGCCGACGTGGCCGAGGTGGCGCGTGTCGCCGACATGGTCGAGGTGGCGCGTGTCGCCGACGTGCCCGAGGTGGCCCAGGACGGAGCGCATGGCCCGCTCCACGGCCGCGCGGGACGCGTCGGTCGGATCGACCAGCTCGAACGCGTGGTGCCCGTCCGGCACGTCCACGATCTCGACGTCCGCGTTCCGCCTCGCGGCGGCGTCGAGGAAGGCCTGGACGGTGTCGGCGAAGGCGGGGTGCTCGCGCCCCGCACGGGTGAGAACGACCGGCGGCCCGTCGGCGGTTCCCACCACGTCGGCCGGCCGGAAGCGGGGGTCCACCGCGCCCCAGCCCGGCAGCGGCCCGAGCGCCGGGTAGCTCGCCGCCACGCAGCGGAGCCACGGCGGGGGCGCCGCGAGCCAGTCGGCCGCGAGCGGCCCGCCCGTGGAGAAGAACCAGAGGGCGATCCGGTCCGGGTCCACGCGCGGGTCGGCGCGGACGAACGCGACGGCCTCGGCGAGGTCCTCGGCGGCGCGCGGGTAGTCGCCGAGGCCGTGCAGCCGGTGGTCCAAAGTCGCGCCGACGGCCCCGAGGCTCGCCGCGTAGCGGCCGTACCCGAGGAAGAACGGGGTGTCGCGCGGGGTGGGCCGCCGGCCGGGGGCGACGGGCCCGCCGTGCACGAAGACGACGGCGGGACGCGGCTCCCCGGCGTCCGGGAGGTGGAGGTCGACGCGGCCGTGCCGCTCGCGCGGCGCCTCGGGGACGTCGAGGAGGAACGGCAGGAGGTGGGACGGCGTCGCGTGTTCCGTCGCGGCCGCCAGTTCCGGCGCGGTGACCCGCTCCCCCTCGCCCGCCGCCGCGCGCAGCAGGGCGGTGGCCAGTCCGGCGGGGTCGGACAGCATCGGCCAGTGTCCGGTGGCCAGTTCGATGAAGCGCACGTGGTCCTGGGCGAGCGCCTGGAACTGCGGCGGGCCCGACGCGACGAGCATCCGCACGATGTCGAGGCTCGCGCCGTTGGCGGTGCACAGGAACCCGGTGACCGGCAGCGTCGCGGCGGCGCCGGTCAGCCGGAGCGGCTGGGTGAAGGTGGCGCGCGGCTGGGGCGCGGCGAGCCGGGCCAGCCGGTCGAGGGCTTCGGCGGGGACGCCCTCCGTGCTCCCCCAGCGCGGCCAGGTGTCCCGCGTCGGCGCCGGGATCCGGGGCGCTCCGGGATCGGCCTCCGTCCGGGCCAGGACGTCCGGGTCCTGTACGCCGCTCAGCGCGGTCTCGCCGTGCTGCGGCAGGGCCGTGTCCAGGGCGACGAGCCGGGCGATCCGGCCGGGGCGCCGGTCGGCGGCGGCGAGGACGGGGCGGAGCCCGTACCCGTGCCCGACGAGGACGACCTCGCGCGCGGTGAGCCCGTCGACGAGGCGGAGGACGTCGTCGACGTGCGTCTCCAGATCGACGACGCGGTCCTCCGCGCCGCTCTCCCCGTCCATGCCGGTGAGCGTCACCGCGTACGCCTCCGCACCCGCGGCGCGCAGCCCCGCCACCGTCCCGCCCCATACCCATCCCCCGGTGAAGGCGCCCGCCACCAGAACGAATGCCGTCATGATCGTCTCCTTGCGACTCCTCGGCGATGTCGTGCCGTTACGCTAAAAGCTCCCGTCGGGGGAGGTTCAAGTCGTGGGGTCCGACGACCTGCTGAGCATCGGTGAGCTCGCCACGCGCGCGGGTGTCACCGTGAAGACCGTCCGCTACTACTCCGATCGCGGGCTGCTCCCCGAGGCCGGCCGCAGCGGCGGCGGGCACCGGCGGTACGGACCCGAGGCCGTCGACCGGCTGCTGCTCATCCGCTCGCTGCGCGGGCTCGACCTGCCCGTGCCGGAGGTCGAGAGGGTCATCGAGCGGGACGAGGCCCTGGACGAGGTCCTCGCGGGACAGTTGCGGGAGCTCGGGTCCCGACTGACGGCGATGCGGTGGCGCGAGGCCTCGCTGCGGCTCGTCAAGGAGTGCGCGGCCGGGGACCGGGCGGAGCGGCTGCGGCTGGTCGGCGCGATCGCGCTGCCGCCGGACACCGGCGCGCTGGCCCGGTTCTGGCGGTGCTCGCTCCCGGTGCGTCTGCCGGCGCCGCTGGCCGGCTCGGTGCTCGACTCGGTGATCCCGCGGCCTCCGGAGGACCCGACGCCGGAGCAGGTCCTCGCCTTCGCGCGGCTGCACACCCTGGTGACCGATCCCCGGCTCGCCGACGCATCGTTCCGTCCGGCGCCGCCGCTCCCGGCGGGGACGTACCGCGCGGCCGTCCTGTACGAGGGGCTGCGCGAGGCGTACACGCTGGCGGCCGGCGCGCGGAAGGGGCCGGGCGGGGCGCTCGCGGAGGCGGACGAGGCCGTCGACTGCTTCGTGGCGGCGTACGCGCGCGCCCTGGGCGCCCGCGACACGCCCGCGTTCCGGCGGCGGCTCCTGGGGCTGCTCGGTACGAGCGACGGCCCGGTGATCCGCCGGTACTGGAAGCTCGCCGCCGTCCTCTTCGCCCCGGGCGAGCCGGTCCTCGGCGCCCTCCACCACCACCTGTCGGTCGCCCTGGCCGGTCAGGTCGCCGCGCGGTCCGCCTGACGCCTCCGTCACGGAAC
Organism: Streptomyces sp. NPDC020807; assembly: GCF_040641575.1. Taxonomy (NCBI): domain Bacteria; kingdom Bacillati; phylum Actinomycetota; class Actinomycetes; order Kitasatosporales; family Streptomycetaceae; genus Streptomyces; species Streptomyces sp. NPDC020807. The sequence continues at coordinate 324,691 of NZ_JBFADU010000006.1, read as the reverse complement.
ACCCCCGCGGACACCCCTGCCGCGTGGACTTCGTCGGCACACGGGTGAACGCGCGCATGCCGGACGCGGGGGCGGGGAAGGGGCGGTCCCTGGGCCTGGGAACGAGGATCGGGGCGTGAGGAGATGGTGAGGGTGACGGTGAGCGCGGAAGCGGTGGGCGCGCCGTGCTGGCTGAGTCTGGCGGCGCGTGATCTGGACGCGGCGGAGCGGTTCTACGGGGCGGTGCTCGGCTGGTCGTTCCGGCGGGGCTCGCTCGGGGACGAGTACGCGGTGGGCGAGCTGGACGGGGTGCCGGTGGCGGGGATCGCGGCGGTGGCCTCGCAGCTGGCGGTGCCGGTGGCGTGGACGGCGTTCTTCGCGGTCGACGACGCGGACGCGGCGGTGGCCCGGATCAGGGAGCGCGGCGGCACGATCGGCGTGGGCCCGGTGGCGTTCCCGCCCCGGGGGCGGGCGGCGCTCGCGACGGACCGGGAGGGAGCGGCGTTCGCGGTGTGGGAGGGGCGGCTCGTCTCGCGGTGGCGGGTGGGCGAGCGGAAGGCCCCGGCCTGGCTCGAACTGCACACGCGGGACGCGTTCGACGCGGCGGTGTTCTACGGCGGGGTCCTCGGCTGGGCGGACGGCAGCCCGGGGTGCTGCGAGGTGAGCTACGAGAAGGACCAGGTGGTCCTGCGGTGGCGGGACGAGGCCGTCGCCCGCCTGAACAGCGGCCCCGTGGAGTCGGCCTCCCCCCGTCCGCAGCTGCGCCCGCGCTGGCTCGTACGGTTCCGGGTTCCCGACCTGGAGGCCGCGAAGGCGGCGGTGGTCGCGAACGGCGGGACGCTCGTGCCGGGCGAGGAGTGGGGCGGGGTGGGCGCCCCGGACGGCACGGACGGCGGCGTGGTCGTCCGCGACCCGGACGGCGCCCTGTTCACCCTCGACCCGGCGACGGAGGAGGACGCCCCGTAACGGACGCCCTCCCGCGCGTTGCTCTCCTCTTCCGTACGGGCTCTCCTCTTCCGTACGGGCTCTCCTCTTCCGTACGGGCTCTCCTCTTCCGTACGGGCTACCGCAGGGCGGCCCGCGACCCGGCCTCGTCGCCGGTCCCGGTGGAGTCGCCCTGTGCGGGCACGACCGGGCCGGCGCCGGTGGCCGGGGTGGTGCGGGCGGGGATGAGCGCGGCGACGACGGCGGCGACGAGGCCGACGCCCGCGCCGATCGTCATGGCGGTGCGGAAGCCGTCCTCGGAGGGGAGGGTGTGGCCGCCGAGGGTGGTGGTCAGCTGGGCGAGGACGACGCCGATGACGGCGGCGGACGCCGAGGTGCCGATGGACCGCATGAGGGTGTTGAAGCTGTTGGCCGAGGCGGTCTCCGCCTGCGGGACGGCGCCCATGATGAGCGCGGGCATCGCGCCGTACGCGAGGCCGACGCCGGTGTTGCAGACGATCGTGACGACGAGCAGCCCCCAGGTGGAGCCCATCAGGGCGAGCGAGGAGGCGTACCCGGCGGCGATGACGAGGGAGCCGACGGAGAGGGTGACCTTGGGGCCCTTGGCCGCGGAGAGCTTCGCGCCGAGCGGGGCGAGGGCCATCATCATCAGGCCCGCCGGGGCCATCCAGAGGCCCATCTCCATCATCGACTGGCCGAGGCCGTAACCGGTCGCCTCGGGCAACTGCAGGAGCTGCGGGACGACGAGCGACTGCGCGTACATCGCGAAGCCGACGAGGACCGAGGCCGCGTTGGTCAGGAGGACGACCGGGCGGGCGGTGACGCGGAGGTCGACGAGCGGGTCGGTGGTGCGCAGCTCCCAGAAGCCCCAGGCGAGCAGGACCACGGCCGAGCCGGCGAAGAGGCCGAGGGTGGTGGCGCTCCCCCAGCCCCAGCCGGCGCCCTTGGAGACGGCGAGGAGCAGGGCGACGAGTCCGGCGCCGAGGCCGAGCGCGCCGGGCAGGTCGAAGCGGCCGGGGGCCGGGTTGCGGGGGCCGGCGGGGACGACGCGCCAGATCGCGAGGCCGACGAGGGCGCTGAAGGCGGCGGCGACCCAGAAGAGGACGCGCCAGCTGGCGTTCTCGGCGACGGCGGCGGAGAAGGGCAGGCCGAGGGCGCCGCCGACGCCCATGGAGGCGCTCATGAGGGCGATGGAGCCGCCGAGCCTCTCGGGCGGCAGGACGTCCCTGAGGAGGCTGATGCCGACGGGGACGACGCCCATGCCGAGGCCCTGGAGGCCCCGGCCCACGATCATCGGGACGACGGATTCGGCGAGCGCGCAGACGACGGAGCCCGCGACGAGCGGGACGACGGAGGCGAGGAGGACCCGGCGCTTGCCGAGGGTGTCGCCGAGGCGTCCGGCGACGGGGGTGGCGACGGCGGCGGCGAGGAGGGTGGCCGTGATCACCCAGGAGGCGTTGGACGGGGTGGTGGCGAGGAGCTTCGGCAGGTCGCCGATGAGCGGCACCACCAGGGTCTGCATGAGCGCGGCCACGATGCCCGCGAGGGCGAGGACGCCGACGACGCCTCCGGTGCGGGTTTCGGGCTGGGGGCCGTCCACGGGTTCTCCTGGGTTTCACAGCGGGATCTTTCTATGCATGATGCATAAGCATTGCTATATACACAAGCCGTGCATGATGCATATGCGATCACTTCGGGAGAGAATGACCGCATGGACAAGCCCGCGGACAAGCCGACCCACCTGGTCGAGTTCGAGACCATGCTGCTCAGCCGGCACGCCCACCTCTACGCCCCCCGCTCCCGGGCCGGCGGGGGCCAGCTCGACCGGAGCGCGTACGTCCTGCTGAGCCGCATCAGCATGCACGGGCCCATGTCCATCGGGCAGCTCAGCGAGGCCTTCGGCCTCGACGCCTCCACCCTCAACCGGCAGACCGCCGCGATGCTCCGCACCGGCGTCGTCGAGCGCATCCCCGACCCCGACGGCGGGATCGCCCGCAAGTTCCGCATCACCGAGGAGGGCGCGCGGCGGCTCGCCGCCGACCGGGACGCGAACATCGAGGGGCTCGACCGGGTCATGGAGCACTGGCCCGCCGAGGACGTGGCCCGGTTCGCCGCCTTCCTCGAACGCTTCAACCAGGACATCGAACGTCTCGAAGGCCGCCCCTGGCCACGCCCCTGACCCACCCTCACCACGCCCCCGCGGGGCCCGTGACCACCTCGGTCGCGGGCCCCGTTTCTGTTCGATCCCTTTACGCGGGACCCGAGCACCGGTAACTTCCGGCCGACGCAAGATGTTTCTGCAACTTTCCGACTGTGTTTCCAACAGAGCCCGCATCCCCGCCTCACGGCCGGGTTCCGCACGGAGACACGGCGCCCCCCGCCTGGAGATCCCGATGACTCGCACCCGCAGACGGCTACCGGCCCGCCCGGTCGCCGCCCTGGCCGCCGCCGGCGTCCTCGGCCTGGTGGTCGCCGCACCCGGCTCCCCCACCTCCCCCGAATCGGCCCCGCGCACGGCCCCGGTGGCCGCCACCGCCGACAACACCGCCACGGTCTTCTACTGGACGAAGACGAAGAACTGGGCGCTCTACAACCTGCATTACGCACCCGACGGCGGCGCCTGGACGACCGTCCCCGGCGTGGCCATGGAGGCCGCCTGTACGGACTGGGTGAAGAAGACCGTCACCCTCGGGACAGCCGGCGGCCTCCAGGCGACCTTCAACAACGGCAACGGCACCTGGGACAACAACGGCGGCAAGAACTACGCCCTCGGCACCGGCGCCATCACGGTCAAGGACGGCGTCGTCGCCCACTCCGACCCGTGCGGCGGGACCACGCCCACACCGACCCCCACACCCACGCCCTCGCCCTCCGCCGCCGGCAGGGCGACGGTGTACTACTCCACCGAGGCGCTCGGCTGGTCCACCGTCAACGTCCACTACCAGCCCGCCGGCGGCGCCTGGACGACCGTCCCCGGCGTCGGCATGCAGGCCGCCTGCACCGGCTGGTGGAAGCGGGAGATCGACCTCGGCACGGCCACCTCCCTCAAGGCCGCCTTCAACAACGGCAACGGCACCTGGGACAACAACCGGGGCTCCGACTACACGATCGGCACCGGCGTCAGCACCGTACGGAACAACGTGGTGACGGCCGCCGCCGCCGACCCGTGCGCCGCCGCCGTCCCCGACACGCAGGCCCCGACGGCGCCCGCCCGGGTCACCGCCGCCGCCGACGGCGTCTCCGTCCTCCTCACCTGGGACCCCGCGACCGACGACAGGGGCGTGACGAAGTACCAGGTCACGCGCACCGGCGGGACCGGCGGCACGGTCGTGACCGACGTCGGCTCCACCGTCTTCTCCGACACGAACCTCGCCGAGCGGACCGCGTACACGTACACCGTGAAGGCCGTGGACGCCGCCGGGAACGTCTCGGCCGCCTCGGCCGCCGCGACCGCCACCACCGGCGACGGGCCGCAGACGCCGGCGACCGGCAAGCCGCTCGGCACCGACCCGCGCAAGGACCCGATCTACTTCGTCCTCACCGCCCGCTTCAACGACGGCGACGCGACGAACAACCGGGGCGGCAGCCAGCACACCAAGTCGGGCAACGCGGCCAACGACGACCCCATGTTCCGGGGCGACTTCAAGGGCCTCATCCAGAAGCTCGACTACATCAAGGGCCTCGGCTTCTCCGCGATATGGGTGACCCCGGTCGTCCTCAACCGCTCGGACTACGACTACCACGGCTACCACGGCTACGACTTCTACAAGGTCGACCCGCGCCTGGAGTCCGCCGGAGCCTCCTACCAGGACCTGATCGACGCCGCGCACGCCAAGGGCGTCAAGATCTACCAGGACGTCGTCTACAACCACTCCTCCCGCTGGGGCGCCAAGGGCCTCTTCACGCCGACCGTGTACGGCGTGAGGGACAGCCAGTGGAGCTGGTACTACGACGAGAAGCAGCCCGGCTTCGAGTACGACGGCCTGACCATCGACGCCAAGTCCGGGAAGTCGTACTACAACGGCGACCTGTGGTCGACGGCCGAGCCCACCGGCAACACCTGCCTCAACTGGGGCAAGCCGACCGGCGGCAAGAGCGCCGAGGGCTACACCGTCTACAACTGCCAGTGGCCGAGCCCGACCTCCGGCATGTTCCCGAAGGCCCTCTACCACCAGTGCTGGATCGGCAACTGGGAGGGCGAGGACTCCCGTTCGTGCTGGCTGCACGAGGACCTCGCCGACTTCAACACCGAGAACGCGACCGTCCAGAACTACCTGATCGGCGCCTACAACAAGTACATCGACATGGGCGTCGACGGCTTCCGCGTCGACACCGCCGTGCACATCCCGCGCACCACCTGGAACCGCCGCTTCCTCCCCGCCATCCAGGAACGCGTGACGCAGCGTCACGGAGCGGAGGCCGCCAAGAACTTCTTCGTCTTCGGCGAAGTCGCCGCCTTCGTGAACGACAAGTGGAACCGCGGCTCGGTCAACCACTCGGCGCAGTTCTACACCTGGAAGGAGCGCAAGGAGTACGACGCCGACGACACCAAGGCCGCCCTGGAGATGTACGACTACGAGCAGCAGCAGGGCACCGGCAACCAGCCCACCTCCAACAACGCCTTCCTGAACGGGAACAGCTACCACACCCCCGACCACAGCCGCTTCTCGGGCATGAACGTCATCGACATGCGCATGCACATGAACTTCGGTGACGCCTCCAACGCCTACTTCAACGGCAAGGACTCCGACGACAGTTACAACGACGCCACCTACAACGTCGTCTACGTCGACAGCCACGACTACGGCCCCAACAAGTCGAGCGAGCGGTACGCGGGCGGCACCGACGCCTGGGCCGAGAACATGTCGCTGATGTGGACCTTCCGCGGCATCCCGACGCTCTACTACGGCTCCGAGATCGAGTTCCAGAAGGGCCAGAAGATCGACTGCGGGCCCACCTGCCCGCTCGCCACCACGGGCCGCGCCTACTACGGCGCGCACCTCGCGGGCTCCGTCACGGCCTCCGACTTCTCGCAGGTCTCGTCGGCCTCCGGCACGGTCGCCACCACGCTCCAGCAGCCGCTGGTCAGGCACGTGCAGCGGCTCAACCAGATCCGCCGCGCGATCCCCGCACTCCAGACGGGCCAGTACTCGACCGAGGGCATCTCGGGCGGCATGGCCTTCAAGCGCCGCTACACCAGCGGCTCGACGGACAGCTTCGCGCTTGTCGCCGTCTCGGGCGGCGCGACCTACTCCGGCATCCCGAACGGCACCTACACCGACGCCGTCACGGGAGACGTCCGGACCGTCACCAACGGCAGCCTCACGGTCGCCGCACCCGGCAAGGGCAACCTCCGGGTGTACGTCCTGAACGGCCCCGGCAAGATCGGCGCCGACGGCCCCTACCTGAAGTAGGAACCGGAAGAGGGACGGCGGAGGCGAGGCCGGCCGCCCGGACGGGCGCCGCGTCCTCGCCTCCGTCGTCACTCCCCGTCGCCCGCCGTCCCGTGGCGGCCCCCTCCCGCGAACCGGGCCCGTCGGGTGAGGGGCGCGAAGCCGAGTCCCCGGAAGAGGGCGGCCGAGGCCGGGTTGTCGGTGTTGACGTCGAGGTACACCTCGCCGTGGCCGTGGGCGCGCAGACGGTGGAGCGCGGCGGTGGCGAGGGCCCGGCCGAGGCCGGTGCGGCGGTGGCCCGGTGCGACGCCGAGCTGGACCACGTACTCCTCGGCGCAGGTCACGAAGGCGACGGGGGTGCCGTCGGCGGTCCGGGCGAGGAGGGAGCAGCCGGGCAGGAAGGTGTCGTCGACGAGCCAGACGGTCCAGGCGTGCAGGGTGGGGTCGGGAAAGCCCGGCCGGTCGGCGAAGGAGGCGCGGTACGCGGCGTGGAAGTCGGCCCGGTTGGTGTCCGACCACTCCTCCGGGGTGATCCCGCCGGGCAGCGGCACGGCCGGCGGCGCGGTGTCCGGTCCGAGCCGCAGCACGTCCTCGGCGAAGGTGCGCACGAGGCCCCGGGCGGCGAGGAACGCCTCGCCGTGGGGCTTCAGGGACTCGGTCTCCAGGAGCAGTGGTCCGGACGCGCCACCGGACGCCTCCGTGAGGAGGGCGAACAGGGTGCCCCCCAGGCCGCGTTGGCGGTGGTCGGGGTCCACGAGGCCGGTGATCATGGTCCCTTCGGCGACCGGCCGTCGGGCTCCGCACGCGACGAGCCGGTCCCCGGCGAAGGCCCCGACGGCGAACGCCCTTCGCTCCTCGCCCAGTCCCACGTACCGCCGTCGCAGGAACTCCCCGGTGGCGGTCGCGGGGAGGCCGCCGTCGTGCGCGGCGACGCGCGCGGCGAGGGCGACGACCCGGTCCAGGTCGCTTTCGGACAGCACTCTCCAGCCGCCCCGCCCGCCGGGAGCGAAGGGCACCTTCTCGTGCATACAACCACCTTTCCGGCACCTTTAGATCAACAGTACGCAACACGAACGGGCTTTTCCGACAGAAGACTTCCCTCCGACCTCCGATTCTGGGATCTTGCGTCCACCCCACACATCACAGGGCCCGGCAGGCGCCACCCGCGCCACCGGGTCATCGGAGGACGCATTGTTTTCCCACATATCCAGCCGGTTGAGAATCTCGGCCATCGCCGTCGCGGCCCTCGGCACGACCATGGCGCTCGCCGCTCCCGCAGGATTCGCCCAGGCGGCACCCCTCGACACGACCGCCACCGCTGACACGGCGCCCGTCGCGGCCAACTCGGCCGACGCCGCCCGCACGCCCACGAGCACCAACGTCGTCGCCGCCCCCTCGGCCTGGGCCGCGGGCACCCGCGCCTACCTGGTCATCACCGCCCCCGGCGGCACGGCCGCCGTCTCCGGCGCGGTCGCGACCAACGGCGGTTCGGTCTTCGCCACGTACGACGCCATCGGCGTGATCGTGGCCCACTCGACCTCCGCGACCTTCGCGTCCTCGATGCGCACGGTGAGCGGCGTCCAGCAGGTCGGCGCGACCCGCACCTCCGACGTCCCGGCCGACGCCTACAACCCGGCGCTCCCGGCCAACCCGTCGCAGTCCGCGACCACCCTGACCGAGTCCAACCGCTGGGACATGACGCAGATCAAGGCCGACCAGGCCTGGGCCGTCACCACCGGTGCGGCGACGGTCAAGGTCGGCATCCTGGACACCGGCGTCGACGACCAGCACCAGGACATCGCGCCCAACTTCAACGCCGCCGACTCGGCGTCCTGCGCCTACGGCAAGGCGGACACCCGCACCGGTGCGTGGCGTGACGTCGGCACCCACGGCACGCACGTCGCCGGCACGGTCGCCGCCGCGAAGAACGGCAAGGGCGTCATCGGCGTCGCGCCGGGCGTGAAGATCTCCTCGGTCCGCATCGCGGAGCCCGGCAGCAGCCTGTTCTTCGCGGAGAACACGATCTGCGGCTTCATGTGGGCCGGTGACCACGGCTTCAAGGTCACCAACAACAGCTACTACACGGACCCGTGGCAGTTCAACTGCCCGGACAACATCGACCAGGCCGCGATCATCGAGGGCGTCCGTCGCGCCCAGGTCTACGCCGAGGGCAAGGGCTCGCTCCAGGTGGCGGCGGCCGGCAACTCGAACTACGACCTGGCGAACAAGACGACCGACTCCGAGTCCCCCAACGACTCGACGCCGGTCACCCGCACCATCACCAACGCCTGCATCGACATCCCGACCGAGCTCCCGGGCGTCGTGACGGTCGCCTCGCAGGCGAGCGGCGGCGCGAAGGCCTCGTACTCGAACTTCGGCAACGGCGTCATCGACGTCGCCGCGCCGGGCGGTGACGGCTCGACCCAGGTGTACTCGACGCTGCCTGGCGGCAAGTACGGCAACATGAGCGGCACGTCGATGGCGTCCCCGCACGTCGCCGGTGTCGCCGCGCTCATCGCGAGCGTCAACCCGGCCTTCACCCCGGCGCAGATCCGTGACCAGCTCGGCGTCCAGGCGACCGACCGGGCCTGCCCCTCGGACGCCCGCTGCACCGGAACCTCCACGAAGAACGGCTTCTTCGGCGAAGGCGCGGTCGACGCCCTCAAGGCGGTCGGCGGCTCGACCCCGCCGCCCGGCGCGTACTTCGAGAACCTGGCCGACGTCGCGATCGCCGACAACGCCACGGTCGAGAGCTCGATCACGGTGTCCGGCGTGACGGGCAACGCCCCGGCCACCCTGAAGGTGGGCGTGGACATCAAGCACACCTACATCGGCGACCTGAAGGTCGACCTGGTGGCGCCGGACGGCTCGGTCTACACGGTGCACAACCGGACCGGCAGCGGCACGGACAACATCCTCCAGACGTACACGGTCAACGCCTCCTCGGAGGTCGCGAACGGCGTGTGGAAGCTGCGCGTCAACGACAACGCCAGCCAGGACACGGGCAAGATCGACGCCTGGAACCTGACCTTCTGATCCGTACGCGGGAGGGGCCGGAGCCGACAGGTTCCGGCCCCTTTCGCGTACCCGGACGGCACCCGCGACGTACTCGCGGTAACTCCCGGGCGAGAAAGTCCGCACCGGGGGGTAGGAACACCCCGGAGTCTTGCTATACCTTCCGTCTAACAAGCTTGCTAGACGTGATGTCTAACAAGGTTCGAGGAGCCGAGGAGCCGAGGAGCCGCCCCATGGGACACGACGCACGCAACGAAGGCACCGACATCGCCTCGCGGCTGCTCACGTCCGCCGCGAAGCTCTCGTACGACCCCGCCGTCGAGGTCGACTGGGACACCCCGCTCGACAAGGACTTCCACGGCCAGAGCCCGGAGTGGAACAGCCTCTACGGGACGGCCTACTGGAACGAGATGACGGAGGAGCAGCGCAAGGAGCTGACCCGTCAGGAGACCGCGTCGGTGGCGAGCACCGGCATCTGGTTCGAGATGATCCTCCAGCAGATGGTGCTCCGCGACATCTACCGCATGGACCACACCGACCCGCGCTTCCAGTGGGCCCTCACCGAGATCGCCGACGAGTGCCGGCACTCGATCATGTTCGCGCGCGGCTCGGAGAAGCTCGGCGCCCCGGGGTACAAGCCGCGCCGCGCGGTGCTCGAACTCGGCCGCTTCATGAAGACCGTCGGCTTCGGCGAGGCCGCGTACGCCGGCATCCTCGTCGCCGAGGAGGTCCTCGACGTCATGCAGCGCGACTGGATGCGCGACGAGCGCGTCGTCCCCTTCGTCCGGACCATCAGCAACATCCACGTCGTCGAGGAATCCCGGCACATGAAGTTCGCCCGGGACGAGACGCGCCGCCACCTCGCCCGCGCGAGCCGGCCCCGCCGCCACTTCCAGGCGCTGATCGTGGCCATCGCCGCGTACTACATCATCACCAGCCTCGTCAGCCCCGAGGTGTACGTGCGGGCCGGGCTCGACCCCGAGCGCGCCGTCCGCGAGGCCGCCGCCAACGAGCACTACAAGGCGCAGCTGCGCGCCAGTTGCGCCGGGCTCATGGAGTTCCTCGCCGACGTCGGCATGCTGACGCGGCCCGCGCTCTTCTTCTACCAGCGCGCCCACCTCGTCTGACCCCGTCTCCCGTCTCCCGTCCCCTCTCCGAGCCGAGCAGAGCAGAGCCGACGACATGACCTACGCGATCACCCAGACCTGCTGCAACGACGCGACCTGCGTCGCCGTGTGCCCGGTCAACTGCATCCACCCGACGCCGGAGGAACCGGACTTCGGCACCACGGAGATGCTGTACATCGACCCGAAGGCCTGCATCGACTGCGGAGCCTGCGCCGACGCCTGCCCGGTCGACGCCGTCTTCCCCGTGGAGCGGCTCACCGGCCGCCTGCGGGAGTACGAGTCCGTCAACGCCCGCTACTACGCGGAGCGCACACCCGCACCGGTCCTGGCCTCCCCCAACTTCCACCCCTGGGGCGAGCCGTCCTTCCCGCGCTCCCTCCCCTCCGACTTCGCGCCCCTGCGGATCGCGGTCGTCGGCACCGGCCCGGCCGGGATGTACGCGGCGGAGGACCTGCTCCTGCACACCAACGCCGAGGTGACCCTGATCGACCGGCTCCCGGTGGCCGGGGGGCTCGTCCGGTACGGGGTGGCCCCCGACCATCCGGCGACCAAGGGCGCGGGCGACACCTTCGCCCGCTTCCACTCCCACCCGCGCGCCCGGCTGCGGCTGGGCGTGGAGATCGGCCGGGACGTCACCGTCGAGGAACTCGCCGCGCACCACGACGCGGTGGTGTACGCGGTCGGGGCGCCGGCCGACCGGCGCCTCGGCATCCCCGGCGAGGACCTGCCCGGCAGCGTCTCCGCGACCTCCGTCGTCTCCTGGTACAACGCGCATCCGGAGACGGACCCGGACGCGGTCGACCTCTCGGCGCTCGCCGCCGAGCGGGTCCTGGTCGTCGGCAACGGCAACGTCGCCCTCGACGTCGCCCGCGTCCTCGTCTCGGACCCCGCCTCGCTCGCCGGCACGGACATCGCCGACCACGCGCTCGCCGCCCTCCTCAGGGGTACGGTCCGCGAGGTCGTGCTCCTCGGCCGGCGGGGCCCCGAGGACGCGGCGTACACCGGCTCCGAGCTCCTCGCCCTCACGCACCTGCCGGGCGTCGACCTGGTCGTCGACGACCACGACCCGCGCACGCGGGCGGCGATCGACGCCGCCTCGGCCGGCGAGAAGGCGGCGCTCCTGAAGGACGTGGCCCTGGAGGCGGTGGACTGGACGCGGGGGCCCGCGCGCGACCGGCGCCGGATCGTGCTGCGGTTCCACTCCGCTCCGGTGGAGGCGCTCGGCGAGGACGCCGTGCGGGGCGTCCGCGTCACGGCGGCGGACGGAGGACGGGAGGGCACGGGGATCGCGACCGGGCTGCTCGTCCGGGCCGTCGGCTACCGGGGGGTGCCGCTGCCGGGACTGCCCTTCGACGAGGCCACGGGCACGGTCCCGCACGAGGGCGGGCGGATCGCCGGGATGTCCGGCGCGTACGTCGTCGGCTGGGTCAAGCGCGGCCCGTCGGGCGGCATCGGTGCCAACCGGGCGTGCGCGGAGGAGACGATCGGGACGCTGCTCGCGGACGCGGTGGCGGGGGCTCTGCCGACGCCGACGGGGACGCCGCAGGGCTTCCGGAAGCTGCTGCGGAGCCGGAGCGGGACTCTGGTGGACGCGCGCGGTCTCGCGGCGATCGACCGGGCCGAGCGGGAGCGGGGCCGGGCGGCGGGGCGGCCGAGGGTGAAGCTGGCGACCGTGCCGGAACTGGTCGCGGCGGCGCGGGGCGGGCGGTGGCGGCTGTCGCGGTGAGCTCCGCCGCTCGCGGTGGACGGCCCGGGACGGCGGGCCGGTGCTTCGTGCGGATCAGGCGCCGACGGCCTGGCGGAGCACGATCGCGTTGAGCCGGACGGCGAAGGGGACGACGTCCGTCAGCTCCAGGGCGGTGGCCTCGGCCCTGGGCAGCTCGACGGTCACGTCGACGCAGAAGGCGAGGGCGTAGACGTCGTCGCCGGTCTTCTCGTCCTGGAGGGCGAAGAAGAGGTCCCGGTAGAAGCGGGTGCGGTGCTCGGACTCCTCGTAGAAGACGAGTCCGGGCTGTCCCTCCTGGGCGGCGAGTCCGGTGAAGGCGCCGACGAGCTCGCGCTCGACGGTCTCCCAGAAGCCGGCCTCGGCGTACTCCGGGGGCAGGGCCTGGCGGACGGCCTCCTTGAGGGAGAGCACCATGACGAGGACGGGGGCGTGTTCCTGGAGCCCCCAGCCCCGCACCATGCGGACCACGGTGGCGTCGGGGACGGCGGCGGCCGCCTCCCGGATCGCCTCGAAGTCGAAGTTGACGGTCGCGGGCGCGATCGCGTCCTGGAACACCCGGTCGATCGACCGGGCCTGGTCGAGGTGGGCGGGACCCACCTCGACGACGGTCCTGAAACTGGCGGCCAAAGCTCCTCCTGGGCGATCTCGGTGATCAAGAGGGGCCAGTATGGCGGGACGGCTCAGCCGCGCCCGCGCCGGGGCTTGGCGCCCTTGCTCGTCCTGGCGCTCTTGCCGCGCGCCGGCGCGGTGCCCTTGGCGGCGTTACGCGCTCCGCTCTTGGCGCCGCCCTTGGGCCCGCCCTGCTTGGCGCCGGTCTGCTTGGCACCGCCGGGCTTCTTCTTCTGGTCCGGCCGGGGCTGCTTCTTCCCCTTCAGCTCCTCGGCGCGGCGGCCGCGGGTGCTGTTGACCGTGCGGCCTCGCACGATCCCGATGAACTCCTCCACCAGGTCCGGGGCCTCCTCGGCCGCCGGCCAGGACAGGGCCACGCGCGACTGCGGGACGTCGTTCAGCGTCCGGTAGGTCAGGTCCTTGCGGTGGTGCAGGCGGGCGAGGGACTGCGGGACGGCGACCAGACCGACACCGGCCGCGACCAGCTCGATCGCGTCCGCGGTCGTCGCCGGGCGCTCCAGGGCGGGGCGGCCGGGCGGCTGCTCCCAGCGGAGGGTGTCGTCGAGGGGGTGGAGGACGAGCTCGTCGGCGAGGTCGCCCGGGAAGATCTCCTCGACCTCGGCGAAGAGGTGGTCCTTGGGGACGACGACGACCGTGGTCTCGGTGTAGAGCGGGATGGCGCTCAGGTCGTCCCCGTCGACGGGGAGCCGGACGAGACCGGCGTCGGCGGCGCCCCCGCGGAGCAGGCCGAAGGCCTCGGCGGGCTCCGCCTGGACGAGGGCGAGGGGTACGTCGGGCAGGCGCTCGTTCCAGATCCGCACCCACTTGGAGGGCGTCACGCCCGGCACGTACACGAGCCGGAAGGAAGGAGTGGTGGGGGATTCCGCAGGGGAATCCGCGAGGGGAACGTCCGTGCCTGTCACCCCGCAAGGCTACCGGGTAGCCGACGTGGTCGGAGGTCGCCCGCATGCTCGATACCCTTGACACCATGACGTCGCACCAGAACGCCCAGACGATGAAGCCCGCGACCGCGGCGAAGAAGCTGGGTGTGTACCTCGAAGCCACCCCCGCCGAGTTCCAGGAGGGTGTCGTCTCGCGCGCCGAGCTGACCGAGCTCCAGGCCAACCCGCCGGCCTGGCTCCAGGAGCTGCGCGAGAACGGCCCGCACCCGCGCCCGGTCGTCGCCAACAAGCTCGGCGTGTCCATCGCCGGTCTCGCGCGCGGCGGCATCACCGAGCCCCTCACCACGGAGCAGATCGAGGCGATCAAGCAGGAGCTCCCCGAGTGGCTGAAGAAGGAGCGCACCACGCAGTCGGAGGTCCGCAAGGAGACCGTCCGCATCAAGGAGCGCAACGCGGAGCGCGCGGAGAAGGCGCGCCGCGAGCAGAACGCCTGAGCCCCACCCGCTCCACCCCCCCACCGGCCCGCACCGATTCGTTTCGGTGCGGGCCGGTGTGGCGTCCGAACGGGTGCGGGAGGGATCTCCCATGGATTCCTCCCTGAACGACAGGAAAGGCGCCGTCTCCGAGCCGCCGGTCGTGGTCGGCGTCGACGGCTCCGGCCACAGCCTGCGGGCCCTGGACTGGGCCCTGGGCGCCGCCGAGAGAATGGGCGCGCCGCTGGTGGTCGCGCACGTCCGCTCCGACGCGCTCCAGCTCGGGGAGGCGCGGATCTCCTCGCTGGGCGAGGAGCGGTCCCTGCCCGACACGGTCCTGGAGGCGGTCCGGACCGTGGTCGAGGAGCGGGGGCACCGGATCCCCGTGCGGTACGAGTCCCTCGACGGCAGCGTGACGGACGCGCTGCCGGCGGCGGCCCGGGGCGGGCGGCTCCTGGTGACCGGTTCCCGCGGGCACGGCGGGTTCATGACGCTGCTGCTCGGCTCGACGAGCCGGACCCTCGCGATGACGGCGCCCTGCCCCCTGGTCGTGGTCCCGCACGAGGCCCGGGCGCCGGAGGCCTCGCTGGGGCCCGGGGCGGGCCGGGTGCTGCTCGGGCTCCAGCCGGAGGAGACGCCGGACGAGGCGGTGGCCTTCGCGTTCGAGGCGGCCGGGCTGGCCGGCGTACCCCTGGAGGCGGTGACGGCGTTCCGGCTGCCGCCGGAGCCCGCCGCACTGCTCGCCGTCCCGTCGCCCGCGCTCCAGGTGCCGCCGCCACTGCCGGACGTCGAGGACACGGCGGAGCTCGTCGGAGGCGCGGAGCGGGAGCAGCTGGCGCGGCTGCGGCCGTTCGCGGAGCGCCGGCCGGAGGTGGAGGTGCGGGCCTCGGTGGTGCCGGGCGACGCGGCGGGCCTCCTGGAGGAGGGTTCGCGGGACGCCGGTCTGCTCGTCGTGGGGCGGCACCACCGGCACCGCATCGGCACGCTGCTCATCGGGTCGGTGGCGCATGCCGTGCTGCACGAGGCGCACTGTCCGGTGGCGGTGGTGCCGCCGTCGGCGGGCGTTGTCAGTGGCGACTGATAGACACGGGGGCATGACGACCGAAGACCAGGCGTCGGCCGAAGACCACGCGCCGACCGAAGACCGGGCCTCCGCAGCCCTCCGCAACGTCCGGCCGCCCGCCGCGCAGGCCTCGCTCGGCGCGGGTGTCGTCGTCGTGGACGCGCGCGGACGGGTCCTGCTCGGCCTCGACCCGTCCGGCGTGTGGGAGCTGCCGGGCGGCAAGGTCGATCCCGGCGAGTCCGTCGAGGAGGCGGCCGTCCGCGAGCTGGCGGAGGAGACCACGCTCGTGGCGGACGCCGCCGACGTGGAGGTCCTGGGGCTGGTCCTGGACTCGGTCACCTCGGCGGAGCTGACCCGGATGACGGCGGCCACGACGGTCCGCGTCTTCTCCGGCACGCCGGCGGTGGCCGAGCCGCACAAGATCGAGCGCTGGGAGTGGACGGACCCGGAACGGCTGCCGGAGGGGCTCTTCCTGCCCTCGGCCCAGGTCCTGCGGATGTGGCGGCCCGCGCTTCCGCTCCCGGACGGCCCGTTCCACCGGTACGCGATGAGCCGCCTCGCCGACTGAGCGGCGCCGTCACCCCGCGTCACCGAGCGGGGTCCGGCGGGCCTGGTTAGCGTGGCGGAGAGACCTGCAAGCGAACGCATGAGGGAGAGTTACGGTCATGGCTTCACGACCCGAGGGCACCCCGGTCTGGTCCGACGCGATGTTCACCGACGTCGAGGGCGCGAAGACGTTCTACGGCGACGTGCTCGGCTGGACGTTCGGCGAGTCCTCGTCCGAGTACGGCAACTACACGCAGGCGTACAGGAACGGGAAGGCGGTCGCGGCCGTCGTCCCGCCGATGCCCGGGCAGGACGGAGAGCCGCAGTCGGCCTGGTGTCTGTACTTCGCCTCGCCGGACGTCGCGGCGACGGCGGAGAGGATCCGGGCGGCGGGCGGCACGCTCCTGATGGAACCGATGCAGGTCGGCACCTTCGGGTCGATGTGCCTCGCGCAGGACCCGGCGGGCGTGGTCTTCGGCGTCTGGCAGGCGGGCGACCACGTGGGCTTCGAGCTGGAGGGCGAGCCCGGCTCGTACGTCTGGGCCGAGGTCTTCACGCGGGAGCCGGAGAAGTCCGACGCCTTCCTGACCTCCGTCTTCGGCTACCGCACGAAGAAGATGGCGGACGAGCACGTCGACTACAAGGTCTTCGACCTGGGCGGCGAGCAGCCCGTCCTGGGACGGATGAAGATGGAGGCGAAGGACTTCCCGCCGGAGATCCCCTCGCACGTCCAGATCTACTTCGCCGTCGACAACTGCGACACGGCCGTGCGGAAGGCCGAGGCCCTCAAGGGAACGAAGATCTTCGGGCCCATGGACAGCCCGTTCGGCCGGTTCGCGACGCTCCGCGACCCGCAGGGCGCGGTCTTCGCGGTGATCGACGTGAAGACGGCGGTCGGCGAGATGCCCGACTTCGACTGACCCGAACGGTCCGGTGGCGCGGCGCTCCTTGTTCCGGAGGGCCGCGCCACCGGCGTGTCAGGCTCCGTCGCGGACGGCGACGATGCCGTTGAAGACACCCACGTACGCGGTGCCGTCGGGGCCGAGGGTGATCGGCGCCCAGTTGTTGTCGTAGGCGTGTCCCGTACCGGTGAAGCGGCTGAAGGCGCGCTGTCCGGTGCGGAAGTCGACGGCGGTGAGGTACCAGGCGTCGATGCCGAGGGCGTTGGGGCGCTTCTCGTAGAAGTAGAGCAGCCCGTTGGCGGTGGAGAGCTTCGGGACGGTGGAGGGCGAGCGGACGTCGCTCTCCCAGACCGTGTCGCAGCCGCTGCCGTCGGCGCGGACGTCGATCCGGGTCGCGCCGCCGACGACGCTGCGGCCGAAGGTGAGCGTGCTCGGGTTCTCGTAGCCGTAGTTGTTCTCGACGACGAGGCTGTTGCCCCAGCTGATCAGCGAGTTGTCCGTGGTGGACGCCCCGGACCCGAAGACCGGCACCTTGCAGACGAGTCGTTCGCCGGCGGGGACGTCGACGTCCCTGCGGTAGACGAGGACGTTCATGCGGTCGTCGGCGTTGTCGGTGATGGCGACGTACTGGCTCCGGTCGCCGAAGAGGTCCGGGGTGGTGCCCGAACCCTGGTTCACGGAGCCGGGTTTGGTGCCGGTCCCCCGGTCGTACGTCTCGCGCCACCGCACGCGCGGGGTGCCGTCGACGTCGGCGCGGAAGCTGTACAGGGCGTGGTCGGTGACGATCGAGACGCCGTCCTCGGCGACGGAGAAGGAGTTCTGGATCTCCTCGCCGTCGAGCCGGATCGCGCGGAGCGCGCCCGTCGCCGGGTCGACGGTGCCGACGCGGCCGAGTCGGGTCACCCACCAGATGCGGCCGTCCCAGTCGGGCATGACGGAGGTGACGGGGTCGCAGACGCCGCTGGGGAAGAGGTTGGTCCAGGTGACGCAGTCGTGCGGGACGAGGGAGGTGAGGTCCCAGTCGTTCTCGACGACGAACTGCCAGGTCCCGTCGGTCTTCTGGCGGTGCGCTATGCGGAGCACGTGCTGACGGGAGTCGGCGAGGACGACGCGGTCCCGGTCGTCGAGGTAGAAGTAGGCGCCGCCCGAGGTGTCCTTGAAGATCTTCTCGAAGTCGAGGCGGGTGACGGCCTCGACGGTGGAGGAGCGCTGCGGCAGCTTGTACTCGGCGAGCGTGACCAGCGTGCGCGGGTCGAGCAGCTTGAGCAGGAAGCCGGTGAAGGTGCCGCAGACGGTGACGAGGCGGCCGGCGGCGTCGAAGGTGACGGTGGCGCACTCGCCGCCGACGGCGGCGATCTGTTCGCTGGTCACCTTCGGGTCGCGGCCGAGCGGGCCCGGGAACGGGTGGGTGCCGCTGCCCGCGCCGTCGGCGTGCATGCCGCTGCGCCCGTTCGGGGCGAGGTGCGGGTGCTGGGCGGGGGCCTGTCCCGGCACGGGCCTGGCGGTGGCGGGGGCGCCGTCGTAGTGGTCGACGAGCCGGTGCCCGACGCCGAGGGGGATCTCCTCGGCCTGGGCGACGGGGGCGCCGCCCGCGAGGAGGACCGCGCCGAGCACGGTGATCACGAGCGCGCGGGCTCGTCTTCGGGGCG
This sequence comes from Streptomyces sp. NPDC020807, assembly GCF_040641575.1. Taxonomy (NCBI): domain Bacteria; kingdom Bacillati; phylum Actinomycetota; class Actinomycetes; order Kitasatosporales; family Streptomycetaceae; genus Streptomyces; species Streptomyces sp. NPDC020807. The sequence continues at coordinate 306,362 of NZ_JBFADU010000006.1, read as the reverse complement.
GAGGGGTGGTCACGGCGGCTCCTCGGGTTGCTGACGTCTGTCGCGCCGTCGGCAGACGCTAGGTCCGCGCCCCGGAGAAGTACATGCAACTGCCCCGCGTTTCATGGGCACTTAACGATCACGCAATGATCTCCGGAGCGTCGTCACGGCTTGATGCTGGAGACCACGTTGGCGGTGGCGGCGACGCCGTTGTGGATCGTCGGGGCCATGCTCGTACCGGCGAGGAGGAAGCCGAGCAGGGCGCAGACGAGCGCGTGGGTGAGCTTGAGCCCGCCGCTGCGCATGAAGACCACCGCCAGTACGAGCAGCAGTACGAGCACAGAAATGGAAACGGCCATCGCCTTCACGTCCCTCCGTCGCCGCACCGGAATTGCGGCGTTCGGCGGACAGTGTGGCGGAATGGGCGGTCCGTCCGGGCGTATGGCGGGGCGGCCATACGGGTGAGATCGGGCCGGGCGGGGGGCCGGTTACGGTCGGGCCACCGGGGGCAGGCAGTCGGTCCACTCCACCGTGCGGTCGCACCAGCGGTGCAGGAGGGCGCGGTCGTGACCGACGGCGAGGAGCCCCGCGCCGGATTCCGCGCGGTACCGCTCGACGGCGGCGACCAGCGCCGCCGTGGTGGAGGCGTCGAGCATCGCGGTCATCTCGTCGCAGACCAGCCAGCGCGGCTTCAGGGTCAACGCGCGCGCCAGACAGGCACGTTGGAGCTGCCCGTCACTGACCTCGTGGGGGCGGCGGCCGAGCAGGTCGGGGGTGAGTCCGACGACGGGGGCGAGCTCGGCGAGCCGGTCGGCCGCCCCGGCCCCGCGGCCGGTGGCGCGGAGGGGTTCGGCGACGATGTCGGCGAGGGTGAGGCGGGGGTCGGCGGCGGTGCGGGGCTGCTGGAAGACGACGCCGACGGCGGTACGGAGCGCACGCGGCGCGCGGTGCCGCCAGGCGCGCACCTCGACGCCGTCGAGGACGAGCCGCCCCGCGTCGGGGCGGTGCAGGAGCGCGGCGACGCGGGCGAGGGTCGACTTGCCGCAGCCGCTGGGTCCGAGGAGCCCGACGGACTCGCCGGGCGCGAGGGTGAGCGAGGCGCCCCGGAAGACGGGCGCGCGGCGGTCGTATCCGGCGGTGACGGAGTCGAGTTCAAGCACGGGACTGCTCCGGGTGGTGGCAGGCGACCCCGGCGCGCGGCTCGGGGCGGGTGGTGGCGCAGAGGTCGGTGGCCCGGGGGCAGCGCGGGGCGAAGGCGCACCCCGGGGGGAGGTCGGAGAGCTCGGGCGGCATCCCGGGGACGGGGGTGAACGCCCGCTCGGGAAGGGCGTCGAGGAGCCCGCGGGCGTACGGGTGCCGGGGGCCGGTGGGCCCGAAGAAGCGGTGGGCGGGGGCGATCTCGACGATCCGGCCGGCGTACATGACGGCGACGCGGTCCGCGATGCGCGCGGCGGCGGCGAGGTCGTGGGTGATGAGGAGCAGGCCCCGTCCCTCGTCGACGTGGCGCCGCAGCTCGTCCACGGTCCGGTCGACGAGCTCCCGGTCGAGGCCGGTGGTCGGCTCGTCGGCGAGCAGCAGCCGGGCGTCCCCGACGAGCGCGAGCGCGGTGGCGGCGCGCTGGGCGAGTCCGCCGGAGAGCTCGTGCGGGTAGCGGTCGAGGTGCCCGGCGGGGAACGCGGCCCGCTCGGCGGCCTCCTCGGCGGCCTTCCGCCGCGCCCGCCGGGCGGTCCCGGTGAGGGCCCGGACGGTCTCCTCCAGGTGGGCGCGGACCGTGCGCACGGGGGTGAGGTGGGCGGCGGGGCTCTGCGGCACGAGGCCGACGCGCCGCCCGCGTACGGTCCGGGCGAGGGTCTCCTCGCCGACGGCGAGGAGGTCGACGGCCGACTCGGCGCCGACACGCGGACCGGCGGCCCGCCCGTCAGCCGTCTCCGCGGTGGAGCGGGCGCCGCGGCGGCCACCGGCGTCCTGTCCGCCGCCCGCCCCCGTGGAGAAGCCGGTCCCGCCGCGCGCCCCGGTCTTCTCGCCGCGCCCGGCACGGCCCGGCCGGCCGGCCGGCTCGCCGTCGTCGGCAGCGGCATGCGGGGCGCCGGCGCTGGCGTGGCGGTCGTCGGCGCCGGTGGCGTGGCGGCCGCCGGCACCGGCGAGCGGCGCACCGCCGGTGACGCGGCGCGCGGCGCCACCGTCGGCGGCGCGGCGTGCGCCCGCGCCCGAGTCCGCACCCGCGCCCGTACGGCCTTCGCCGCCAGGCGGGTCCGCGAGGATCGCCGTGCCCGAGGTCTCCGCGTTTCCGGGGAGGAGGCCGAGGAGGGCCGAGGCGAGGACCGACTTGCCGCAGCCGCTCTCGCCGACGAGGGCCAGGCACTCCCCCGGCGCGAGGTCGAAGTCGGCGTCGCTGACGGCGGCGACGGCGCGGCCGCCGCCCAGGCGGAAGCGGACGGTGAGGCCGCGGACGCTGAGGAGCGCGTCCCCGGCGCGTTCGGCGGCGACGGCGTCCAGGGCGCGCAGGAGGTTCCCGTTCACAGCATCAGCTCCGATCGGCGGCGCGGATTGAGGCGGTCGCGCCAGACGCCCGCGAGGCCCGCGATGGCGAGGGTCGGGATGATCAGCAGGAGGCCGGGGAAGAGCGTCGGCCACCAGTCGCCCGCGAGGAGCGAGGAGCGCGCGTTCTGGACGAGGTTGCCCAGGCTCGCCTGGTGGCTGGGCAGCCCGAGTCCCAGGAACGACAGGGCCGACTCGTGCCACATGGCGTGCGGGATCATCAGGACGGCCGCCAGACCGGCCTGCGGCAGGACGCCGGGCAGCAGGTGGCGGACGGCGACGCGCCACCGCGAGGCCCCGCCGGAGACGGCCGCGTCCACGAAGGGCCGGGTGCGCAGCGAGAGCACCTCGGAGCGGACGATCCGGGCGGTGGAGAGCCAGTGGGTGACGGCGACGGAGACGATGACGGGCCAGACCCCGGGCCGGAAGAGCGCGACGACGAAGATGCCGAGGAGCAGGTGCGGCACGGAGGAGAAGGTGTCGACGATCCGCATGAGGGTGCGGTCGGTCCAGCCGCCGAGCGCGCCCGCCGCGGCGCCGACGGCCGTGCCGACGACGGTGGCGACGAGCGCGGCGACCAGTCCGACGAGCAGCGAGACCCGCAGGCCGTAGACGCAGCGGAGCAGCAGGTCGCGGCCGAGGTCGTCGGTGCCGAAGGGGTGGTCCCAGGAGGGCGGGAGGAGCTTCTGCGAGAGGTCGACGGCCTGTTCGTCCAGGGGGACGAGCAGGGGGACCAGGACGACGGCCAGGAGCAGGACGCCGACGGTGACGGCGGAGCTCCAGAGCCGGAGTCGGTGGGTGCGCGGGTCAGCCATCGAAGCCCACCCTCGGGTCGGCGAGTCCGTACAGGAGGTCGGAGAGGAGGTTGCCGAGGAGGACGGCGGCGGTGGCGAGGACCGTGAGCGCGGCGAGGAGCGGGAAGTCGACGGCGGTCGCGGCCTGGACGGTGGCGGCGGCGATGCCGGGCCAGCTGAAGACGGTCTCGACGAGGAGCGCGCCGGTGATGAGCTCGGGGACGCGGGAGCCGACGAGGGTGAGCATCGGCAGCATGCCGGAGCGCAGGGCGTGCCCGCCGAGGACGGTGCGCTCGCGCAGGCCGCGCGCGCGGGCGCCGCGTACGGGGTCCTCGTCGAGCGCGTCGCCGACGCCCTGGCGGACGTAGAGGAAGAACCAGGGCAGCTGGGAGAGGCCGAGGACGAGCGCGGGCAGGACGAGGTGGCGGGCGACCTGGTCGGCGGTGACGGTGTCGCTGGCGGTGTCGGTGAGCCCGCCGGCGGGCAGGACGCCGAGCTGGAGGGCGAAGAACCAGATCGCGAGGAGGCCGAGCCAGTAGGCGGGCGCGGCTTCGAGGGTGTACGCGGCGGAGGTCACCGTCCGGTCGACGAGGCCGCCGCGGCGGCGGCCGGCGAGGACGCCGAGGAGGGTGCCGAGCACGATGGCGGTCAGGAAGGCGGTGACGGCGAGGAGGACGGACCAGCCGAGGCGTTCGGTGATGACGTCGACGACCGGCATGCGCATGACGGTGGAGTCGCCGAGGTCGCCGGTGACGGCTGCGGTGAGCCAGTCCCACCAGCGGGTGAGGAAGCCCTGGTCGGCGCCGAGGTTGGCGCGGAGCTGGTCGAGGTTCTCCTGCGAGGCGGTGAGTCCGGCGGTGCCCGCGTAGGCCTTGACGGGGTCGAAGGGGGAGGCTGCGGCGACGGCGAACACCGCGAGGGTGACGGTCAGGAGGACGGGGACGGCGGCGAGGGCGCGCCGTCCCGTCATCCGCGCCATGGCCCCCCAGGGGAGGCGGCGGCTCACTTCTTCGCTTCTCCGCCGCTCTTCGGCTTCCACGTCTCGACGTTCCACCAGGGGCCGGAGGCGAGGCCGTGGTCGTGCGGCTCGACCTGGGTGCTCAGGCCGTCCCAGCGGTCGTTGACGACGTACAGGTGGTCGATGTGGGTGAGGAAGGTGTAGCCGGGGTCCTTGGCCAGTTCGCGCTGGACGGTGTCGTACGCGGCCTTCCGCTCGGCGGGGACGTCGGTCTTCCGTCCCTCGTCGAGGGCCTTGTCGACGGTCTTGTTGTCGTACCGGGCCATGTTGTTGAAGCCGTCGCCCGCGAGGGAGGACTTCAGGAGGAGGTACTGGTCGAAGTCGGGGTCGCCGGGCGAGCCGCCGCCCGCGAGGACCGCGTCGGTCTTCATGCGCGGCTCGATGACCTCCCACGTGCCGGCCTGGGCGGTGATCGCGATGCCGGCCTTCTTGGCGTCGGAGGCGTAGGCGAGGGCGTGGTCCTGACGGAGCTTGTCGCCGGAGAGGTACCAGAGCGGGAACGCGGCGCGGACGCCGTTCTTCACGCGGACGCCGTCGGGGCCGGGCTTCCAGCCGGCCTCGTCGAGGATCTTCTTCGCCCCGGCGAGGTCGTGGCGGCGCTCGGTGCCCTTGGCGAACCAGGGGCTGTCGGTGGGGACGGGGCCGTAGGCGGGCTTTCCGGCGCCTTCGAGGATCCGGTCCACCATGGCCTGGCGGTCGACGGCGACGTCGAGGGCGCGGCGGACGGCGGTGTCGCCCGCGACGGCGTTGTGGCTGGGCAGGGTGACCGTGCGGTAGTCGTAGGTCTTCGCCGCGTACGTGGTCTTCGCCGCGTCGTCCTCGAACCCGGCGGCGAGGTTCGGCGGCAGGATGGCGCCGTCGAGGTCTCCGGCGCGCAGTCGGGTCGCGCGGACGTCGTCGTCCTTGACGACGGCCATGGTGAACTTCTTCACCGCGGGCGCGCCGTTCCAGTAGGTGGGGTTGGCCGTGAAGCTGAGCTTCTCGCCCTTGGACCAGCCGGTGAGGACGTACGGGCCGGTGCCGACCGGCTTGGTGGTGAAGGCGCCGGTGTTGACGTCCTGCTTCGCGGCGACGTGCTCGGGCGCGATGGCGTGGACGGTGCGCTCGGCGAAGGGCGCGTACGGGTACTTCAGGGTGAAGACGACGGTCTTGTCGCCGACGGCCTCGACCTTCTTCACCGCGTCGAGTTCGGTGCGGGAGGCGTTGTTGGTCTTCGGGTCGAGGATCGTCCGGTACGTGAAGACGACGTCCTTCGCGGTGAAGGGGGCGCCGTCGCTGAAGGTGACCCCGTCGCGGAGCGTGTAGGTGTACGTGAGGCCGTCGGCGCTGACCTCGGGGAGCCGGACGGCGAGGGCCGGCCTGAGCTTCATGTCGGCGTCGAAGGCGAGGAGCCCGTCGAAGATCTTGGAGTTGCCGTCCTTGCCGTAGCCGAGGAGGGGGCTGAGGGTCTCGGGCTCGTAGGCGATGCCGACGACCGCGGAATCCTTGGGCCCTGTGGAGCCGCCGGCGGTGGAGCCGGGGTTCGTGCAGGCCGCCGCCGTCAGGGCCACGGAACCCGCGAGTATCGCGGTGGTGGTACGGCGGCTGGATCGGGCGGTCATGCGTCCACACCCCTTTTTGGAGATCAACTGTTATTGCGAACGAGTTGCAATTAAACAGTATGTAAAGGGGTGCGGACGAAGCGGGCCCCTTACGCGGGGGCGGGAAGGCCGACGAGACCCGCGATCACGTCCTGGTGCCGGCCCGCCGAGCCCAGCGCGAGCTGGTCGGACTTGGCCCGCTTGAGGGCGAGGTGCGCGGGGTGCTCCCAGGTCATGCCGATGCCGCCGTGCAGCTGGACGCACTCCTCCGCGGCGCGGACCGCCACCTTCGCGCAGTACGCCTGCGCCACCGCGACCGTCAGCCGGGTGTCCGGGGCACCGGCGGCGAGGGCGTCGGCTGCGGCACGGGCCGCCGCCCGCGCGCCGACGACGTCCAGCCAGAGCTGGGCCATGCGGTGCTTGAGCGCCTGGAAGGAGCCGACGGGCCGGTTGAACTGGTGCCGCTCGCGGGTGTGCCGGACGCTCTCCTCCAGGCACCAGGCGGCGAGGCCGAGCTGCTCGGAGGCGAGCAGTCCGGCACCCGCGAGGAGCCCGCGCCGGACGGCGGCGCGGGTCTCGTCGGGACCGGCGAGCCGGGAGCCCGTGCCGGGCCCGGCCAGGACGCGCGCGAGGGGGCGGGTGAGGTCGAGCGGGGTCTGCGGCACGACGGTCGCCTCGGCGGCCGGGACGGCGTGGAGGCCGTCGGCGCGGGGGACGAGGAGGACGTCGGCGGCGACGGCGTCGGCCACGGCACCGGTGCCCCGGCCCGGGTCGGGGGCGGCGTCGGGGGCCGTGTCCGGGGCCGCCGTCAGCGGGACGGCGAGCACCGCGACCGTGCCGCCGCCCGCGAGGCCGCCGAGGAGCTCGGCGGCCGGGTCGCTCTCCCCCGCGAGGGCGAGCAGCGTCTCCGTGGCGACGACCGCGCTCGTGAGGTACGGCGCCGGGGTCACCGCGCGCCCGAGCTCCTCCAGGACGACGGCCGCCTCCCGGTGGCTCGCGCCCTGCCCGCCGTACTCCTCGGGCACGAGGAGGCCCGCGGCGCCGATGTCCCCGGCGAGGGACTTCCACAGGCCGGGCACGTACGGGCTGCCCGTCTCGATCCGGGCCAGGACGGTCCGGTGTCCGGCCCGGTCGGCGAGGAGGGCGCGGACGGCGGCCCGGAGGTCCTCCTCGGTGTCGGAGTAGAGCAGGTCGAGCTGGTCCGTCTGTCCGGTCATCGGGCGAGGTCCTTCCAGGGGACGTCCTTGTCGTTGCGGGGCTCGGCCGGGAGGCCGAGGACGCGTTCGGCGACGATGTTGAGCAGGACCTCGGTGGTGCCGCCCTCGATCGAGTTGCCCTTGGAGCGGAGGTAGCGGTAGCCGGCGTCGCGCCCGGTGAAGTCGACGAGGTCGGGGCGGCGCATCTCCCACTCGCCGTACAGCAGGCCTTCCTCGCCGAGGAGTTCGACCTCCAGGCCGCTGATGGCCTGGTTCAGGCGGGCGAAGCCGAGCTTCGTCGCACTGCCCTCGGGCCCCGGCTGGCCCGCGACGAGCTGCTGGCGGAGGCGCTCGCCGGTGAGGCGGGCGACCTCGGCGTCGACCCAGAGGTCGAGGAGGCGCCGGTGGAGCTCGTGGGTGCGGAGCTCGGGGCGTTCGCGCCAGGTCGCGGCGGCCTTGCCGATCATGCCGCCCTCGCGGGGGATGCGGGCGCCGCCGATGGAGACCCGCTCGTTCATGAGGGTGGTCTGCGCGACCCGCCAGCCGTCGCCGACCTCGCCGAGGCGGTGCGCGTCGGGGATGCGGACGCCGGTGAGGAACACCTCGTTGAACTCGGCCTCGCCGGTGATCTGGCGCAGGGGCCTGACCTCGACGCCGGGGTCGGTCATGTCGCAGACGAAGTACGTGATGCCCCGGTGCTTGGGGAGGTCCGGGTCGGTACGGGCGATGAGGATCGCCCAGCGGGCGACGTGGGCGCTGGACGTCCACACCTTCTGCCCGTCGATCACCCAGTCCTCGCCGTCGCGGACGGCGCGGGTCCCGAGCGCGGCCAGGTCGGACCCGGCCCCCGGCTCGCTGAAGAGCTGGCACCACACCTCGTCGCCGACCCAGAGGGGCCGCAGGAAGCGGCGCCTGACCTCGTCGGAGCCGTAAGCGAGGAGGGTCGGCGCGGCCATGCCGAGGCCGATGCCGATCCGGCGGGGGTCGTTGTCGGGGGCGTCGGCGGCGGCGAGTTCGGCGTCGACGACGGCCTGGAGGGCGCGGGGCGCGTCGAGTCCGCCGAGGCCCACGGGGTAGTGGACCCAGGCGAGTCCGGCATCGAAGCGGGCACGCAGGAAGTCGGTGCGCTCCGTACTGGCCGGCGGGTGCTCGGTGAGCAACTTCCGCGTGCGGGTACGGAGTTCGTCGGCGTCGATCACGCTTCGGCTCCTTCCGGGAGGACGACCAGGCGGCCGGTGGTGGTGCCGTCGGCGACGCGCTGGACGGCCTCGGCGGCGCGGGCGAAGGGGACGCGCTCGCCGACGAGCGGCTTGACGAGCCCCTTGGCCGCGTAGGCGGTGAGGGTCTCGTGGCAGCGCGCGACGAGGGCCGGGTCCCGCTGCGCGTACAGGCCCCAATGGAGGCCGAGGATCGAGTAGTTCTTCACGAGGGCGTGGTTGAGGGCGGGGGCGGGGACGGTGCCGCTCGCGAAGCCGACGACGACGATCCGGCCCTCGAAGGCCACGCACTTGGCGGACTGCTGGTAGGCCTCGCCGCCGACGGGGTCGTAGATCACGTCGGCGCCCCGGCCTCCGGTGGCGGCCTTGACGGAGGCCACCACGTCCTCGGATCGGCGGTCGACCACCACGTCGCAGCCGAGGGCGCGGGCGACGGCGGCCTTCCCGGGTCCGCCGACGACGCCGATGACGGTGGCTCCGGCCGCCTTGCCGAGCTGGACGGCGGCGCTCCCGACGCCGCCGGCGGCGGCGTGCACGAGGAGGGTCTCGCCCTCCTGGAGGGCGGCCCTGCGGTGCAGGCCGAACCAGCCGGTCTGGTAGCCGATGTGGAGGGCGGCGGCCTCGGCGTCGTCGAGGGCCTCGGGGGCGGGCAGCAGCCCGGCCGCGTCGGCGAGGGTGTACGCGGCGAAGCCGCCGTGCGGGAGGGCGACGGTGGTGACGACCCGGCGGCCGTCCTCGGTCTCGGCGCAGACCTCGACGCCGGGGGTGAAGGGCAGCGGGGGCCGGACCTGGTAGTGGCCGCGGCAGAGGAGCGCGTCGGGGAAGTTGACGTTCGCGGCGCGGACCCTGAGCAGGACCTGCCCGTCGGCGGGGGTGGGTGGCTCCACCTCCTCGCGGCGCATGACCGCGCCCGGTTCGCCGTTCTCGTACACACGCCATGCCTGCATCCGCGAGCCTCCTCCGTACCGGTTGGTCGGTCGACGGCATACTAAGCGGTCGCTTGCACCTGGCGGAACGGCTCAGCCCGACTTCTTGGGGCGCGCTCGCACGTGCATGCGCTCCCCCTGCGGCCCGTACAGACTCAGGAACTCCACCGGCTGGTCGCCCGCGGGGCCGAACCAGTGCGGGACGCGGGTGTCGAACTCGGCGGCCTCACCGGCGCCCATGACGACGTCGTTCTCGCCGAGGATCAGCCGGAGCCTGCCGGAGAGCACGTACAGCCACTCGTACCCCTCGTGGACGCGCGGCTCGGGCGGCTCGGAGGTCCTCTCCTGGACGATCTTGTACGCCTGGAGGCCACCCGGCTGACGGGTGAGCGGGTACATCGTGCGGCCGTGCCGGACGATGGGCTTCGCCCTCACCCGGGGGTCGCCGACGGCGGGGGCGCCGACCAGCTCGTCGAGCGGGACCTGATGGGCGCGGGCGAGCGGCAGGAGCAGTTCGAGGCTGGGCTTGCGCTGCCCGGACTCCAGGCGGGAGAGGGTGCTCACGGAGATGCCGGTGTCGGCGGAGAGCTCGGCGAGGGTCACCCCGCGGTCGCGGCGGACACGGCGGAGGCGAGGGCCGACGTCGTCCAGGACGGCGGCGATGCGGTCGTCTTCGGTCATGGATCCAGTGTTGCAGAAACGGCAACATCACTTGCCGCGCTCTCTGCATCCCGGCGACGCTCGACGCATGAACGCACCCACGGAGAACACCCTCCCCACGGCCCCTCACGACCACGGCCGCGGCCACGACTACGACGCGGTGGTGATCGGCGGCGGCGCCGCCGGGCTCAGCGCCGCGCTGGTCCTCGGCCGCTCGCGCCGCCGGGTCCTCGTCGTCGACGCGGGCGAGCCGCGCAACGCCCCCGCCGCCCACATGCAGGGCGTCCTGTCCCGCGACGGGACGAGCCCGGCGGAGTACCTGGCGGCCGGCCGGGCCGAGATCGCCGCGTACGGGGTCGAGTGGCGGGACGGACGGGCGACCGGCGCGGAGGCCGACGGCCGGGGCGGTTTCACCGTCACCCTGGCGGACGGCGGGGCCGTACGGGCCCGGCGGCTCGTCGTCACGACGGGCCTCGTCGACGAGGAGCTCCCCGCGATCGACGGCCTCGCCGGGCGCTGGGGCCGGGACGTGCTGCACTGCCCGTACTGCCACGGCTGGGAGGTCCGCGACCGGGCCTTCGGCGTGATCGCCCACCCGACGACACCCGCGCACCAGGCGCTCGTCGTCGCGCACTGGTCGAAGGACGTGACCCTCTTCCTGCACACGGCCGCCGAGCCGACCGAGCGGGAGTCGGCGCTGCTCGACGCGGCCGGCGTCCGGGTCGTCCGGGGCGAGGTGGCGGGGCTCGCCGTGGAGGACGACGCGCTCACCGGCGTACGCCTGGCCGACGGGCGCACGGTCCCGCGCGAGGTGCTGTTCGCGGCGGCGGCGCGGTTCACGCCCCGCGACGGGGTGCTGCGGCAGCTGGGCGCCGCGTCGCGCGAGACGCCCTTCGGCCCGTTCGTCGCGGTCGACGAGACGGGGCGGACTAGCGTGCCGGGCGTGTGGGCGGCGGGGAACGTGACGGGAGCGCACGAACAGGTCGTCAACGCGGTGAGCGCGGGCTACCGGGCGGGCGTGGCCCTCAACGCCGAGCTGCTCTTCGGGGACCTGGAGGCGGCGGCGGACCGCCGGTCGGCGGGATGAAACGGGGAGGGCGCGGTGCGCCGCCCCTCCCGATGGGCGAGGATCGGCCATGGTGGCCTGAACAGCATCAGCCAGGCGTCAGGTAAGGACGGGACAGCGCCCATGCTCGGTACGGATTACACCACCGGTTCGCCTTGTTGGATCGACCTCGGCAGCCCGGACACGATGGCCGCCGCCGACTTCTACAGTGCCGTCTTCGGCTGGGAGTTCGCGTCGGCGGGCCCGGAGGCCGGGGGCTACGGCTTCTTCCAGCAGGACGGGCGGACGGTCGCCGCGATCGGCCCGCTCACCGAGGAGGGCGCGAGCTCCGCCTGGACGATCTACTTCCACACCCCGGACGCCGACGCCGCGGAGAAGACGGCGGCCGAGGCGGGCGGCACGGTGCGGACCCCCGCGTTCGACGTCATGGACGCGGGCCGGATGGCCAACCTCACGGACCCGGGCGGCGCGCGGTTCGCCGTCTGGCAGCCCGGCCGGACGAAGGGCCTGGACCGGACGTCGTCGAGGAACACCCTGGTCTGGGCCGAACTCCACGTCGCCGGCCCGGAGAGCGTCCTCGACTTCTACCGGCGGCTCTTCGGCTGGCGGTGGGCGGAGATGGAGGCGCCCGGCATGACGTACCGGGTGATCTCCACCGCCGAGGGCGACCAGGAGGACGCCTCCTTCGGTGGCGCCGCCACGCTCCAGGAAGGCATGCAGCCGGCCTGGATCCCGTACTTCGCGGTCGAGGACGCCGACGAGATCGCCGCCTCGGCGGCGGAGAACCGCGGCTCGGTGATCATGCCGGCCGCCGACATCCCGGACGTGGGCCGCATCGCCTGGCTGGCGGACCCCTTCGGCGCGCCCTTCGCGGTACTGAAGCCCGCACCGATGGGGTGACCGCCGCCCGCAGCGGCCTCCCGCCGACTTCTGCCTCAGAGAGGCCCAGGACACCCGCCCATCAGCCGCGTCAACAACGCTGCGAGTCAATACACCTAGCGGCCGAAGAGTTCGAACGCGACCGCCGGGCGGCCGCCGAAGCGGTCGGCCGCGCGCGAGGTGGTGCCGGTGAGGAACTCGCGCACGTACTCCTCGGGGTCCTGGTCCGTCAGGGCCTCGATGTAGGCGCGGTGGCAGAGCAGCGAGCGGATCGCGCGGTCGAGGCCCGGGGTGGCGTCGACCGCGTGGGTCGGGGTGCTGGAGGCGGCGACGGCGACCCAGCGGACGCCGTTCCAGGGGTCGAGGCCCTGCTCGGCGAGGTCCGGGAAGATCCAGCGGTTGCCCGCGTCGGCCGCCGCGTCGAGGACGGCCCGGCCGACGGCCAGGTGGTCGGGGGTGTTCCACGGCGCGCCGGGGCCGCCGCCCCAGGTGTCGCGGTGGTTGAGGGTGATGACGAGCTCGGGGCGGTGGCGGCGGATCGCCGCCGCGATGTCGCGGCGCAGCGGGAGCCCGTACTCGATGACGCCGTCGCGGTGGTCGAGGAACTCGACGGTGTCGACGCCGACGACGGCCGCGCTGTCGCGCTGCTCCTGCTCGCGCAGGGGACCGCACACGTCGGGGGCGAGGGTGTCGATGCCGGCCTCGCCGCGGGTGGCGAGGACGTACACGACCTCCTTGCCCGCGTCGGTCCAGTGCGCGACGGCGGCGGCGCAGCCGTACTCCAGGTCGTCGGGGTGGGCGACGACGGCGAGGGCGCGCTGCCAGTCGCCGGGCATGTCCGCGAGGTCCGTCACATCAGTCTCGATCATGAACGCAGGATACGGGCCGCGTCCGCGGCGGTCGGGCGGAACGCCCCGGCGAGGATGACGGACCGTGAGATGTTGCGCGGGCGGTCGGGGTTGAGGCCGCGGCGGGCCGCGAGGGCGACGGCGAGGCGCTGGGCGCGGACGAGCGCGGCAACCGGGTCGATGGCGTCGGCGGCGAACAGGGCGCCGGTGGAGTCGACTTCCTCCTGGAGACCGGAGGGGGCCGGGCCGAAGCAGCAGACCAGGCTGGCACGGTCGCTGATCGCGATGGGGCCGTGCCGGTACTCCATCGCGTTGTACGACTCCGTCCAGGCGCGGGCGACTTCACGCAGCTTGAGTGCGGCCTCGTCGGCGAGGCCGACGGTCCAGCCGGTGCCGAGGAAGGTGAACTGGCCGCGGCGCTCCCAGGCGACGGGGAGCTGTTCGTACAGGACGAGTTCGGCGTCGGCGATGGCGGGGCCGAGGTCCACGCCGAGCCCCGCGCGCAGGAGTTGGAGGGCGGTGGTGGCGAACCGCGTCTGGACGACGGAGCGTTCGTCGGCGAAGCCGAGGTCGACGATCCGGTCCGCGCGCTGTCCGGCCGGGCTGTCGGGGACGCCGGTGACGACGAGGGTGGGGACACGGCCCGCCGCCCCGGTGAGGAGGTCGACGACCTCCGTCGTCGTACCGGAGCGGGTGAGGACGACGACCCGGTCGTAGGCGCGGCCCAGCGGGGTCGGGTCGGAGGCGGGGAAGGCGTCGGTCTCGCCCGCGCCGAGGGACTCCCGGAGGGCCGCGTAGGCGCGGGCGATGGCGTAGGAGGTTCCGCAGCCGACGACCGCGACGCGCTCGCCCCGGGAGGGCAGGAGGCGTGCGTCGCGGTCGGCGAGGTCGGCGGCGCGGCGCCAGCAGTCGGGCTGGGCGGCGATCTCGGCGCTGACGTGGGTGCTCATGGGGCGAGTTCTACCCTCGGTGAGAGATCGGCACCATGAGTAATCCGGCCGCAACGCTTGGACTTTTACGCGTCACACCGGCCGCGTCAGCCTCCCTCGTCACACCGGCCGCGTCACACCTCGTTCCGGGCGAGGGAGAGCAGCCGGTCGAGGACGCGCGGTCCCCCGGCCCGTACGCCGTCGTGCTCGAACTCGTCGGTGACCCAGGTGCGCAGCCCGCGCACGGCCCGCGCCGTCTCCAGGGAGTGGGCGGTGTCCACGTACATGTCGTCGTGGTAGACGGCGGCGGCGACGGGGACCTCGTTCGCGGCGAGGCGCTCGGGGTCGTACAGCGGGGCCCAGTCGGCGCGGGCGGCGAGGAGTTCGGCGGTCTCGCGGAGCGGGCGCAGGGCGGGGTCGGTGGTGAAGAGCCAGGGGTGGACGGTCTCGCCGGTGAAGAGGAACGGCGCGCCGGCGGCGAGGGCCGCGCGGGCGTCGAACTCGGGGAACTCGGCGCGGACCCGCTCGGCGGCCCAGTCGGTGGGGCCCTGTCCCTGGGCGTAGATGGCCTCGTGGAGCACGGCGTAGAGGGGGTGGCCCGCGTACGACAGGTGGGCCTGGACCTGCTCCAGGAAGGCGTCGGCGAGCTCGGGCCCGCCGGGCGTCGGGACGAAGGCGTGCTCCAGGAGCAGGTGGAGCTGGTGGGTGCCGTCGCCGGAGCCGAGGAGGATGCCGAGGGACTGGAAGGCCTCGACGGTGAGGAGCCCGCCGCCGGGGAGGGTGACCTCGCGGTCGGCGAGGTGCGCGGCGATCGCGCGGGCGCGCTCGGCGTCCTGGGGGTAGCGGGCGAAGTGGTCCTCGTTCTTGCGGCGGACGCGGGGGTAGGCGGCGCGGTAGACGTCGTCGGCGGTGGCGTGGAGCGAGGGCAGGCCGCCGGTGACGAGGACGGTGTCGAGACCCTCGGGCGCGGTGGAGAGGTAGTGGGTGGCGCAGAAGCCGCCGAAGCTCTGGCCGAGGACGGTCCAGGGGGCGCCGCCGGTGAGCCGGCGGCGGATCAGCTCGCAGTCCCTGACGATGGAGTCGGCGCGGAAGTGGGCGAGGTAGTCGGCCTGCTCGCGCGGGGTGCCGCGCAGGGCGAGGGTCTGCCGGTTGGCCGGGGTGGACCGGCCGGTGCCGCGCTGGTCGAGCAGGAGCACGCGGTACTCCCGCACGGCCCGCCCCAGCCACGCCTGCTGCCCGACGAACCGCCGCGCCCCGAACCCGGGCCCGCCCTCCAGGTAGACCAGCCAGGGCAGGTCCTCGCGCTCCCGGCCGGCGGCGACGAGCTCACGCCCGAACACCTCGATCCGCTCGCCGTCGGGCCGGTCGTGGTCGAGGGGGACGGGGAAACGGTGGTCCGTGAGGACGAGGCCGGGCTGACGGTAGGTGGTCAACGCTGCTCCTGCTGATGATCCGGTAATCGTGCACCCCCGCGAGGACAGTGGATCACATGGCGGAGCCGGGCGGGCGGACCGGCCTCCTGTCAGTGCCGGTTCCTATGCTCGGGCCATGGAGATCACTGAGCGCACACTCGCGGATGCCTGGCACGGGGCGGTCGCCGGACACTCCCCCCTCGACGGGACCGCGCTGCCCCGCGTCGTCCGGTCGGAGGAGGAGGCGGACGACCACGTCGAGAACTCGTGGAACGACGACCTCTTCCTCCTGCTCGACGAGAACGGTACCGTGCACGGCCGTCGCGAGTACCGGGAGCTGTTCGCCACCAAGGATCTCGACCAGGTGGTGTACCTGCTCGCCGAGGAGGCGGTCCGCCGGCTCGGCGGCAGCCCCACGGAGGTGGCGGACGCGCTGGACCGTGCCGATCCGGCGTGGGGTCGCCGGTACCGTACCGGCGGCCTGGACGACACGGGGACGGTCGAGGCCTGCGGGCTCGACCCGCTGGAGGGTCTCGCCTGGATAGCCCGGTCCTGGCTCGGCCAGGACCCGTACACGTTCCTCGACTTCTACCGCGCGGCCCCCGGCCGGACCGTCGACCCCGAGCGGCTGGCCCTGCGGTACGGGGCCGATCCGGCACAGGTCGCGGCCGGAACGCGCCGGAAGGACCTGGAGGCCCTGGAGGGCGGGCAGATCCCCTCGCAGCGCCAGTGGGAGAGCTGCTGCTACGGCCGGGCGGGCGAGTGGACGTACCTGTTGCACAACGGCACGCCGCGGGGGGCCGTCGCGGACAAGGAGCCCTACGAGGCGCTGGGGATCGAGGACTTCGTCTCGCTGACCGCCACCGCCGCCAAGGCCGTCTACTCCTTCGACTACGTACGGGGCGGCCGGCGCGTCGACGACGGGGACGACGAGATCCTGGAACTGATCGGGTACGAGCGCGGCCGCCCCGCGTACCTGCGGGGCGGCCGTCTCGACTTCCTCAACCGCGCCCTGCGCCGGGCCGAGCTCGACCACCCCGAGGTGACGGACACCTACGCGCTGTACTTCCACGCGCTGGAGACGTCACTCGGCCTGCGTCTCCCGCGCCGGGACTTCGCGGAGGGGGAGGTGCGGGTCGCGTACCTGGCGTAGGGCCTCGGCCCCGCCCCGCTCAGGGCGCGGTCGGCAGCTGCCGCTTGTGCTCCGTGAGTTCGTAGCGGCGGACGATCGTGGCGAAGGCGGCCTCGGTGACCGGCTTGCCCTCCAGGAAGTCGTCGATGTCGTCGTACGTCACGCCGAGCGCGTCCTCGTCGGGCTTGCCCGGGTCGAGGGTCTCCAGGTCGGCCGTCGGGACCTTCCAGACGAGTTCGGCGGGGGCGCCGAGCTCGGCGGCGACCGCGCGGACGCGGCGCTTGGTGAGGCCGGTCAGCGGGACGACGTCGGCGGCGCCGTCGCCGAACTTGGTGAAGAAGCCGGAGACCGCCTCGGCGGCGTGGTCGGTGCCGACGACGAGGCCGTCCTTGGCGCCGGCGACCGCGTACTGGGCGATCATGCGCTGGCGGGCCTTGATGTTGCCCTGGACGAAGTCCTGGTGGTGGGCGTCCCGGAAGGTCACACCGCCCGCGAGCGCGGCGTCGAGGGCGGCGTCGCTGGCGGCCTTCACGTCCACGGTGAGGACCTCGTCGGCGCGGATGAAGCCGAGGGCGGTCTGCGCGTCGCTCTCGTCGGCCTGGACGCCGTACGGCAGGCGCATCGCGTAGAAGGTCGCGTCGTGACCGGCGGCGCGGGCGCGCTCGACGGCGAGCTGGCAGAGGCGGCCTGCGGTGGTCGAGTCGACGCCGCCGCTGATCCCGAGCACGAGCGAGCGCAGGCCCGTGGTGGTGAGCCGCTCGGCGAGGAAGGCCACGCGACGCTCGATCTCCACGGCCGGGTCGAAGGTCTCGGAGACCTGGAGGTCCCGGGCGATCTGCTGCTGGACGGCGATGGGCGCCGGGTCGGTCACGGGGGGCTCCTCGTCGGGGTCGGTCGATGTCGGGGGCGTGGTGCGCCCCTGTCGACTCTACGCGCCGTCGCGCGCACCTCCCGGTCGGAGGTCCTCCCCCTCCGCCGCGCAGTACACCTCGACGTGCTGGACGAGGTTGTTCGCGAAGCCGCCGCGGTTCCACGGGCCGGTGAGCGGCTGGACGTACCCCTCGGCGTCCGTCGCCCGCGCGGTGAGGCGGTACGGCCCCGGGGCCGCCGTCCAGTCGGCCCGCCACGCGCTCCAGGCCCACGGGTGGGCGGGGTCGCGCGTGACGTCGGCGTCGCTCCACGTCGTCCCGTCGTCCGCGCTGACCTCGACCCGGGTGACGGGCCCGTGGCCCGACCAGGCGCGTCCGGCGAGGGGGACGGGCCCGGGGCGGACGACGCGGACGCGGGACATGAAGTCGGGGAAGCCGGGCGGGATCATCAGGGCCCGGGGCGCGATGCGGGTGACGGCCTCCCCCGGGTCGTCCGGCTCCTGGCGGAGGCGGTAGGCGACGGCCTGCTGGAAGCCGGTGTACGGGGTGGCGGTGAGCGTGATGTCGTGGAGCCACTTCACGTGGGCCATGCCGTACCAGCCGGGCACGACGAGCCGGAGGGGGCTGCCGTGCTGCGGGGGCAGCGGGGCGCCGTTCATGGCGTAGGCGACGAGGACGTCCCGGGCCGGGTCGGCGGCGGTGGCGAGCGGCAGGCTGCGGCGGTAGTCCTGCTCGACGCCCCGTTCGACGCCGTGGTCGGTGCCGGTGAACACCGCCTCGACGGCGTCCTCGCCGGCCCCGGTGTCAGAGAGCAGCGCGGCGAGCGGCACGCCGGTCCAGTCGGCCGTCCCGACGGCCTCCACCAGCCAGGGCTGACTGACGGGCCGGGGCAGCAGCCGGGCCCGCCCATTGCCGGCGCACTCCAGGGTCACCCGGCGGGTGACGGCGGGCCGGGCCCGCAGCTCGTCCATGCCGAACGCGACCTCGCGGAGCACCCGGCCGCCGACGGTGAGCCGCCACGCGTCGGGGTCGGTGGCGGGGATGTCGTAATGCACGAGGACGTAGTGGAGGCCGGGCGGGGACACGTCGTACCGCAGTGCTTCGAGGGGCAGGCCGTGGTTGCGGGTCGCGAGGGCCAGCTCCTGCGCGCTGATGCCCTCCTCGGGCCCGGCGAGCCGTCCCGGCGGGCTGATGTCCATGCCTTCATGGTGCGCCGGGGCGGGTGGGGTGTCCTGTTCGGCCTACGGGGAGCCGGTGCCCTCGCCCGGCGCGACCGTAGCCCACCAGGACGTCAGCCGGGCGGTCACGGCCTCCGCCTCGGACTCCGTGCAGCCCAGACCGAAGTGGTCCTCCATGTCACGTCGGAGGAACGCGGCGATCGCCGTCGGGTCGGCGCCGCCCCGGAGCATGGCGAGCAGGGGGCCGATCATGCAGTCGTACTCGTCCCGCACCTCGTCGGCGACCCCGATCGGATCCCACGTGTTGAGGAGGGCCCGCAGGCCCCGCTCGGCGCTTCGGAGCTCGGATCGCATCGCCCCAGGATGCCAGGCCCGCGACCGGCCGGGCCCCGCGAGACCGGCGTCCGGCCGGGCCCCGCGCTGCGCGCGACCGGCTAGCCGCTCTCGCGCAGCGCCCGGTCGAGGCCGTCCTGCGGCAGGCCGGTGAGGGCGCGCTGGAACAGCTCCTCGTACGCCGCCGCGCCGATCGCCGCGCGGGCGGCGTCCGTGTACGTCTCGTGCAGGGCGCGGAGTCCCGGCAGGCCGCGGCGCGGCTGGCCGGTGAAGCGCCAGTAGGCCTCGCCGGTGCCGGAGACGTCGGCCGCGCGCTCGGCGTCCCCGGCGGCGGCGAGCGCGGTGGCGAGGACGTCGAGCCCGAGGGCGACGCCGAGGGTGGCGCCGAGGCGCCGCGTCCCGTCGAGCATGGCCCGCGCGTGCCGCGCGGCGGCCACCGGGTCGCCCTCCAGGAGTCCGGTCAGGGCGAGCTGGTACTCCAGGGCGGTACGGGTCCAGTGCTCGTCGAGCTCGTCGCACACGGCCCGCAGGGCGAGCGCCCGGTCCCGCGCCTCGGCGAGCCGCCCGAGCCCGGTGAGCGCGAAGACCCGCACGAGCTCGCACCGCAGGCGCGCGGCGGAGTCCCCCGGCCCGCCGGGCACGGACTCCAGCACGTGCCCGACGACGACGTACGCGGCCCGCACCCGCCCGGTGGTCAGCGCGACGAGCCCGCCGAGCGCGGCGGCGTCGAGGGTGAGGTCCCGCGCGGGAGCCCGCACGGACTCCGGCGCGGCCCGCGAGCCGCCGGCCGCGGGCGGGACCCCGTGTGTCCCGCCCGCCGCGTCCCGCGCCGGAGCGGCGGCCGGGCCGGGACGCGGCTCGGCGTGCGGCCCGGCCGCCGGCACCACCACCGAACCCGGCCGAAGCCCGCTCGCCGGCCCGGGCTCGGCGCTCGCCCCGGCGCCGGGCGCGGCCGCGCCGCCGCTTCCGAGGGGCCCGGTCTCGGCCGGTTCCGCCGGCGGCCCGGACTCGGCCGGGCCCGCCGAGGACCCGGAGCCGGGCGAATCGGCCGACGGCCCCGGCCGTTCCGGCCGTACCGGCGGCTCCGTCGGCGGTACGGCCGGCCCCGTTCCCCGTCCCTCCTCGCATTCCCCGTACTCCGCGTACTCCTCGTACTCCGCGTACCGCGCCTCCCGCGCGCACTGTTCCCCGACCTCCTGGGCCGGGGCGAAGTCGCCCTGGAGCAGGAGGGTCACGCCCAGGGCCCACAGGGCCCGGGAGCGGGCCCGGCCGCGGGAGGCGGAGCGGGACAGGGCCTGTTCGAGGCCGTCGCGGGACTCGCGGAGGTGGCCGCGGCAGGACCAGGCGAAGGCGACGGAGCCGATGAGGTCGAGGGCCGCGTCGGGGTCGGTGCGGAGCAGGTGGTCGAGGGCCCTGCGCAGGTCGGTGTGGTGGGCGTCGGCGCCGCCGTGGCGGAGGCGGGGCGCGCCCAGCCAGGCGGTGTCGGCCCGGCGGGCCAGGGCCCGGAAGTGGTCCGCGTGCCGGTCGGCGACCGTCGCGCTCTCGCCGGTGCGGTCCAGCCACGTCGCCCCGTACGCCCGGATCGTGTCGAGCATCCGGTGGCGTCCGGCCGCGTCGGGCGGCTGGACCACGGAGGAGCGGACGAGTCCGTCGAGGACGGCCGGGAGGGTGTCGGCGGTGAGGGGGCCGCCGGAGCAGACGGCGGTGGCCGACGCCGGGTCGAAGGGGCCGCGGAAGACGGACAGCCGGGCCCACAGGAGCCGTTCGAGGGGGTCGCACAGGGCGTGGCTCCAGCCGATGGCCGCGCGCAGCGTCTCGTGGCGGCTGGGCCAGACCCGTTCGGTGGAGGCGAGGAGGTCGAAGCGGGCGCCCGGCGGCTCGTCGGGCCGGGAGGCGAGCTGGTCGCGTACGGCCTCGGCGCCGACGCGCCGGATCTGCGCGGCGGCGAGCTCCAGGGCGAGCGGGATGCCTTCGAGCCGTACGCAGATGTCCGCGGCGGGCCCTTCGGCCGGGAGCGTCTCCCCCGTGGCCGTGCGCAGCAGTTCCAGGGCGTCGGGTCCGTCGGGCGGCAGGGGTTCGAGGGCGACGACGTGTTCCCCTTCGACGCCGAGGGACCGGCGGCTGGTGGCGAGGACGGTCAGCCCGGGCGCGGCGGCGAGGAGTTCGGTGACGAGCCGGGCGCACGGTTCCGTGAGGTGTTCGCAGGAGTCGAGGACGAGGAGGAGCCGGTCCTCGGCGAGGCGGCGGCGGAGCGCGGTGGTGGCCATGCCGGGCGTGTGGTCCGAGAGGTCGACGGAGTCGGCGACGAGGGCGACGAGCAGCCGGTCGCCGTCGAGCGGCGTGAGGTCGGCCCACCAGGCGCCGTCCGGGAACCGCTCGGCGACGTGGCGGGCGGCCCGCAGGGCGAACCGGGTCTTGCCGACCCCGCCGACGCCGGTCACGGTGACGAGCCGGTGCTCCGTCAACGCGGCGGAGACGTGCTCCAGTTCCTCGCGGCGCCCCACGAACCCGGGGCTCTCGTCCGGAAGATGTCCACGCACGGCAGCAGTCTCCCCCATCGCACCGCCGAACGGGCCCGCTCGACCTGGTTCGTTACGTTCGGCGCCCGCGCACCGTCACCTCCACCGTGTGCCATCCCTCGGCGCCGTCCGGCATGGTGTCCTTCCGCGGCTCCGGCTGTGTCGCGCCGGTGGCGTCGGTGGCGCGGACGCCGATCGTGTGGCGGCCGGGGGCGGCCTCCCAGGCGTACGACCACTGGCGCCAGGTGTCGCGGCCGGTCGGGGCGGCGAGCCGGGCGGGGCGCCAGGGGCCGTCGTCGATCCGCACCTCGACCCGTTCGACGCCCCGGTGCTGGGCCCAGGCGACCCCGGCGACCGTGACCGTTCCGGCGTCCGGGCGGGCGAGGGCGCGGGGCGTGTCGATGCGGGACTGCGTCTTCACCGGGGCCTCGGCGGCCCAGCCGCGCGGGACCCAGTAGGCGTCGTACGCGTCGAAGGTGGTCAGTTCGAGGGACGTGATCCATTTGCAGGCGGAGACGTACCCGTACAGGCCGGGGACGACCATGCGGACGGGGAATCCGTGGGCGAAGGGCAGGGGCTCCCCGTTCATCCCGTAGGCGAGGAGCGCGTCGCGGCCGTCCATGACGTCCTCGACGGGGGTGCCGATCGTCATCCCGTCGACGGAGCGGGCCACGAGCTGGTCGGCGGGCCCGCCCTGGGAGGGCGGCCGGACGCCGGCCTCGCGGAGCAGGTCGGCGAGGGGGACGCCGAGCCAGCGGGCGTTGCCGACGTACGGGCCGCCCACCTCGTTGGAGACGCAGGCGAGCGTGATGTCCCGCTCCACGGCCGGCCGGGCCATCAGCCGCGGGAGGGTCAGGACGGTCTCCTCGCGGACGCCGAGGCCGTGGAGGCGCAGTCGCCAGCGGTCGGCGTCGACCTTGGGCACGACGAGCGCGGTGTCGACGCGGTAGAAGTCACCGTTCGGGGTGAGGAAGCGGCTGATGCCGGGGACGGGGAGCTGCGCCCCGGCGGGCACGGGCGGGGCGGGGGACGCCGGCCGCGGCAGGCGGAGCGCGGCACGTGAGGCGGCGGCGCGCTCCTGTACGGGGGAGCCCGCGGCACGGCCGAGCGCGACGGCCCCGGTCGCGGCCAGGCCGGCGCCCCCGGCGACCAGCAGGAAGCCGCGCCGGTCGGCCCGACCGGCGGCCGGTCCCGGACGGGGCTCGGCTCCCCGGCGGTTCCCCCCTCCCGGGGCCCCGAGCCGCCCGGCCAGGACGTACAGGAGCAGCGCCCCGCACGCCGCGCCCGCCGGCGACGGCAGGGCGTCGAGGGCGGAGTCGGAGTCGGGGCGCGTCACGGCCGCCACGGCGCCGATCACGCCGAAGGCCCCGGCCGCCGCCGCGCCGAGGGCGCGGTTCCGGAGGGCGATGCGGCCGATCGCGACGGCGAGGAGGCCGAGGAGGAGCAGGATGCCGACGGTCAGGACGGTCTTGTCGGCCTCGCCGAAGGTGCGGATCGCCCATTCCTTCACTCCGGCCGGTGTCCGGTCGACGACGGCGCCGCCGACGGCCGGGACGGGTGCGGCCTCGGGCCGTACGCGGGAGGCGACGAGGTCGGCCACGGCGAGGGAGACGTACGCGCTGACCAGTCCGGCGAGCGCGGCCAGCAGTCGGTCCGTGGGTGGGGGCGCCGCCGAGGTGGGCGTATCCGGGTTCATGGGTCGAACTTCGGCACGTCACGCTTCCCGCACAAGTCCCTGGGGGGTCTCGTCGACGAGACCGGCATGATCGGTGAGGCACCCCTTGGTCAGGGGGCGTCCCGTCGGTCGGGCCGGTCTCCGGTGGCGTCGCCACGGCCGGCTCCCCGGGTGTCCCCCGGCGCGTCTCCCGGGACCGCCAGCTCTTCGACCGCCTCGACGCCGACCACCGCGCCCGTGCTCCTCTTCCCGCGCCGCAGGCGTCGCTCCAGCCAGGAGGCGAAGGTGGTGAGCGCGAAGTTGAGGACCACGAAGATGACGGCGACCACGGTGAAGCAGGCGATGGTGTTCGCGCCGTAGTTCGCGCTCATCGGCCGCACGGAGGCGAGGAGTTCGGAGAAGCCGAGCATCGCGCCGCCGAGCGCGGTGTCCTTGACGATGACGACGAGCTGGCTGACGAGCGCGGGCAGCATGGCGGTGACGGATTGCGGGAGCAGCACGTACGCCATGGTCTGGCCCTTGCGCATGCCGATCGCCTTGGCCGCGTCGGTCTGGCCGCTCGGGAGGGCGAGGATGCCGGCGCGGACGACCTCGGCGAGGACGGAGGCGTTGTAGAGGACGAGGCCGGTGACGACCGCGTACAGGGGCCGGGTGTCGGGGCTGATGTCGGTGAACTCGGAGTACGCGGCGTTGGCGAAGAGCATGAGGATGAGGACGGGGATGGCCCGGAAGAACTCGACGACCGTTCCGGCCGCGCCCCGGACCGCGCGGTGGTCGGAGAGGCGGGAGATGCCGAGGAACGCACCGAGGGGCAGGGCGATGACCATCGCGAGCCCGGCGGCGATCACGGTGTTCCCGAGGGCGGGCAGGATGTACGTCTCCCAGACGCGGGGGTCGGTGAAGAAGGGTGCCCACTTGGACCATTCGAGCTGGTTCTTCGCGGCGAGGCCCGCCACGACCCACCAGACGACGGCGGCGAGGGCCAGCAGGAACAGGACGGTCCACAGGAGGTTGCGCCGCCGGGCGCGGGGGCCGGGCACGTCGTACAGGACGGTGGGGACGTCCTTCTCGCTCTTCACCGCTTCACCGCCACCTTCTTGGCGATCCAGCCCATCAACAGGCCGGTCGGCAGGGTGAGGCAGAGGAATCCGGCGGCGAATATCGTGGAGATCAGGATCAGTTGGGCCTCGTTCTCGATCATCTCCCGCATGAGCAGCGCCGCTTCGGCGACGCCGATCGCCGCCGCGACCGTCGTGTTCTTGGTGAGGGCGATGAGGACGTTGGTGAGCGGTCCGACGACGGAGCGGAACGCCTGCGGGAGCACGACGATCCGCAGGACCTGCGGGAAGCTCAGCCCGATCGCGCGGGCCGCCTCGACCTGGCCGAGGGGGACGGTGTTGATGCCGGAGCGGAGCGCCTCGCAGACGAAGGCACTGGTGTAGGCGGTGAGGCCGAGGACGGCGAGCCGGAAGTTGATGGTGGTGAACCGCTCGGCGCCGAGGCTGACGCCGAGCGTCTGGAAGAGGCCGAGCGAGGTGAAGACGATGATGACGGTGAGGGGGATGTTGCGGACGACGTTCACGTACGCGGCGCCGAAGCCCCGCATGAGGGGGACGGGGCTCACGCGCATGGCGGCGAGCAGCGTCCCCCAGACCAGGGAGCCGACCGCGGAGTAGACGGTCAGCTGGACGGTGGTCCAGAAGGCTCCCAGCAGGTTGTAGCCTTCGAGGAAGTCGAACACGGCGGTCCGCTCACTTCACGACGACGCCGATCTCCGGGGCCGGTTCGTTCTGGTAGCCGGCGGGCCCGAAGTTCTTCTTGACCGCCGCCTCCCAGGAGCCGTCGGCGACCATCTTCTCCAGGGCGGTGTTGATCCTCGCCTTGAGTTCGCTGCCCTTCTGGACGCCGATGCCGTAGTTCTCGTTGCTCATCTCGAAGCCGCCGAGCTCGAACTTGCCCTTGAACTCCGGCTGCGCCGCGTACCCCGCGAGGATCGAGTCGTCCGTCGTGAGGGCGTCGACGACGCCGTTCTCCAGGCCGGTCAGGCACTCGGAGTAGCCGCCGTACTCCTGGAGTTGGGCGTCGGGGGCGATCTTGTCCTTGACGTTCTGCGCGGAGGTCGAGCCGGTGACCGAGCAGAGCTTCTTGTCGTTGAGGTCGGACGGCTCCTTGATCGAGTCGTCGTCGGCGCGGATCAGCACGTCCTGGTGGGCGAGGAGGTAGGGGCCCGCGAAGTCGACCTTCTCCGCGCGCTTGTCGTTGATCGAGTACGAGGCGACGATGAAGTCGACGTCGCCGCGCTGGAGCAGCGTCTCGCGGTCGGCGCTCTTCGCCTCCTTCCACACGATGTCGGCGGGGTCGTGGCCGAGTTGCTTCGCGACGTAGGTGGCCACGTCGACGTCGAAGCCGGTGTACGTGCCGTCGGGCGTCTTGAGGCCGATGCCCGGCTGGTCGTACTTGATGCCGATGGTGATCTCGTCGCCGTCGCCGTGGTCGGCGGGTACGGCTCCGGAGGCGCCCTGCGCGAATCCGGCCGACGTGACGGAGAGGACCACGGCCGCCGCGACGGCGACGGAGGCCCTCACCGCCCTCCCGATCCCGAGCGGCGTCGTGTGCGTGTGGCTCATGACCATGGCGATCACCCCTGGGGGCTGCTGGGCGCGCGAGGGCCACGGCTCGTCAGTGGTGGAGGATCTTGGACAGGAAGTCCCTGGCCCGTTCGCTGCGCGGATTGCCGAAGAACTCGTCCGGGGTCGTCTCCTCCACGATCCGTCCGTCCGCCATGAAGACGACGCGGTTGGCCGCGGAGCGGGCGAACCCCATCTCGTGGGTGACGACCACCATCGTCATGCCGTCCCGGGCGAGCTGCTGCATGACCTCCAGGACCTCGTTGATCATCTCGGGGTCGAGCGCGGAGGTCGGTTCGTCGAAGAGCATCACCTTCGGTTCCATCGCGAGGGCGCGGGCGATCGCCACGCGCTGCTGCTGGCCGCCGGAGAGCTGCGCCGGGTACTTGTCCGCCTGCGAGGCGACCCCGACCCGGTCGAGCAGGGCGCGGGCGCGCTGCTCGGCGGCCTTCCGGTCCTTCTTGCGGACCTTGATCTGGCCCAGGGTGACGTTGTCGAGCACCGTCTTGTGCGCGAAGAGGTTGAACGACTGGAAGACCATGCCGACGCCCGCCCGCAGGGCCGCGAGCTCGCGGCCCTCGGCGGGGAGCGGACGGCCGTCGACGACGATCTCTCCCGCGTCCACGGTCTCCAGACGGTTGATGGCCCGGCACAGGGTCGACTTGCCCGAACCCGAGGGGCCGATGACGACCACGACCTCGCCGCGGCGGATCGTCAGGTCGATGGACTGGAGGACGTGCAGGGAGCCGAAGTGTTTGTCCACTCCGCGCAGTACGACGAGCGCGTCGCCGCCCTCCGGGACGGGCATGGCACCCTCCAGGGTCGCGCCCCCTCAGGTCTCATGCTCCGCCCTCCGCCGGACGCGCGCACGCCGGGCGGAGGCGGACTCCCGGGCGCCGGGGGCCGGGGGCCGGGGGCCCGGGCCTGCGGGAGGGCGGGAGGGGCGGAAGCCCGGGGGGGCGGAGGCCGGGAGGGGCGTCAGCCCGCCGTGTCCCGTGCGGCGAGTTCGACGAGGTCGCAGATGTCGCCGGGCCGGGAGGCGAGCGACGCGTGGCTCGCGTCGAGCTCGACGATCTTCCGGGGGTTCATGCGCTGCGCCATCCGGCGCTCGTTGTCGGGGTGGATCATGCGGTCCTCGGTCGACACCTGGTACCAGCACGGCTTCGCCCGCCAGGCGGGGGCGGTGACCGCGTCGCCGAAGGTGGAGGCGAGCGGCGCCTTCTGGGTCACGGCCATGACCAGGGCCTCGTCCTCGCCCAGGTCCTGCGCGAAGCTGTCGCGGAAGGCGTCCTGCCGGATCCAGAGGTAGCCGTCCGAGTCGGGGACGATGTTGTCGAAGGCGGCCGGCGGTCTCTGCTCGCTGATCTGCCCCGGGCTCTCGCCCGCGTCCGGGGCGAAGGCGGCGACGTAGACGAGCGCCCGCACGTTCGGCAGGTCGCCGGCCTCGGTGATGACGGCACCGCCGTAGGAGTGACCGACGAGGACCACGGGGCCCTCGGCCTGCCCGATCATCTTCCGGGTGCGTTCGGCGTCGTCGGCGAGCGAGGTGAGGGGGTTCTCGACGGCGTGCAGCCTGTCGTATCCGCGTCGGTGGAGCTCGACGACGACCTTCGACCAGTGGGCGGCGCCGCCCCAGAATCCGTGCACGAGGACGATCGCGGGCTTGTCTGCCATGGGTCTGTCCGTACCGATCTACGCGAGGGATGGATTCCCGCCCCCTGGTCCCGCCCCCAGGTCCCGCCCCGACCCCGCCCCGTCCTCCCCCGGCCACGCTACGTGCGCGGTCCGGGCGCCGCACCCCGCCCCTGCCCCGGCCTCCCCCGCCCGTCCGGACGCACGGCGGCTGCGCACCCCCACCCCGTGTCCGACACTGGCAGTGGGAGCCGAACGTCCGAGGAGGGTCCGCCATGAACAGCGCCGCACCCAAGGTCAGCACGTTGCCGCCGGAGCACCGCGAGCGGCTCATGGCCTTCGCCGAGGACGTGTACTTCGAGTCGGGCCACCGGCTCTTCGAGGAGCAGCAGCACGCCGACAGGTTCTGGATCGTGAAGACGGGCGCGGTGACGCTCGACGCCAAGGTCCCGGGCCGCGGCTCGCCGGTGATCGAGACCCTGCGCCACGGTGAGCTCGTCGGCCTCTCGTGGCTGTTCCCGCCGTACCTCTGCCAGTCGGGGGCGGAGGCGATGACGCCGGTACGGGCGTACGAGTTCGACGCCCCGGCCGTACGGTCGATGTGCCGCACGGACACGGAGTTCGGCGCGTCCGTCACGTACTGGGTGGGCTCGATCCTGGCCCACCGCCTCCAGGTGACGCGCGTCCGCCTCCTGGACCTGTACGCGCCCCACGGCAGCGGGATCATGGCCTAGAAGGCCGGCCCCGCCGCACCCGACCTCCGCGAGAGTGACACCCCTCGAACCGCTGCGGGTTCGGGAGCAGTTCACTCGGGCAGGTTCACGCAGCACGCGGCAGCCCGCCCAGGTCCTCAGTAGTACGCGCGCATGATCTCGTCGGCCCACGCCGGCTGGACGGTGGGCTCCTGGGGGCCGAACTCGGCCATGTACGGCTTGATGTCGAGGACCGGGGTGCCGTCGACGGCGTCCAGGCCCCGCACGTGCAGGTCGAGGCCGTCGGTGCGGACGAGGCGGCAGCGGGAGACGCCGATGCGGTTGGGACGGTTCTTGCCGCGCTGGGCGAAGATGCCGACGAGCGGCCAGTCCGTGTTGCCGCGGGGGTGCCGCGCGCCCGTCTGGACGGCCTCGGGCCGGACCCGGTCGAAGTGGTAGACGACCTCCAGGTGCGAGAAGTCGTCGAGCCCGGCGAGGGCCTCGGGCCCGAAGGCCTCGGCGTCGAGCCGGATCACGGCCTCGACCCCGCCCCACTCGTCGTCGCGCACCTCGCCCCGACCGCCGACGACATGCCCGACGGGGTGGGACACGACCGCGTGCCGCTGCCCCCGTTCCTGTTCCTGCGCCTGCTCCTGGGCCTGTCCCTGCGCCCCCGCCTTCTCCTGCGCCCCCGCCCGCTCGCGCTTCCGCTCTTCCGTCATGCGCCGCCTCTTCGCTTCTCTCACGGGGGACGCCCCTGTCCCCGCCTCCGTACAAGATCGTCACGACCGTACTCCCGTTCGCCCGGAGCCGCCCCCGTTTCGGGATCAGCGGCCCGGCTTCGCGGTGAGGCGGCGCAGCTCCTCCGCCGTGCGGGCCGCGTCGCGGGCGGTGTCCCGGTGGCCGCGCTTGCGCAGGTACCAGGCGAGCCAGGCGAGGGACTCGGCGAGGGCGGCGGTGTCGTTGCTCGGGTGCATCCGCTCCACCGGGCCGAGCAGCCGGACCGCCTCCGCGGTGGGCTGCGCCACCTCGTCGGCGCGCTCGATGCGTGCGAGCCGGAGGGCGAGGTTGGAGAGAGCGTGGACGAGCCCGTCGCGCTGCTTCTCCGGCTCGCGGCGGTGGAGCCGCCGGTGGATGTCGACGGCCTGCTCGGTCACGGCGAGCGACTCGGCGTGCCGGTCGCTGTCGGTGAGCCGGATGCCGAGGTTGTTGAGGGCGCGGGCGAGTTCCCCCTCGTACCCGAGGGGGTCGGTGTGCGCGAGCTGCCGGTAGAGGGCGACGGACTCGGTGGCGGGAGCGACGGCGTCCCGGTGGCGGCCGAGCACCGCGAGCCGGCTGCCGAGGCTGTCGGCCGCCTCCGCGAGCAGCGGCCGTACGACGTCGGGCGCGACGACCAGGAGCCGCCGCCCGAGGTGGACGGCCTCGTCGACGGCTTCGAGCGCCTGGGCCCGGCGCCCGGCCCAGGCGCGGACGAGCCCGAGGTTGTGCAGCGTACGGGCGAGGGCGACGGCGGCTCGGGCACCGCCGCCGTCGGCGGCGGCCGCGGCCCGGCCGAGGGCGACCGCCTGGTCGAGGGTGGCGACGGCGAGGTCGATGCGGCCCACCTCGGCGAGTGCGAGGGCGCGGGAGTTGAGGCGGTCGATGTCGGGGAGGGGGTCGGCGGGAGCGGCGGAACGGGGTTCGGTACTGGGTTCTGTACGGGTGTCGGTACTGGGTTCGACACTGGGTTCGGTGCGAGCCTCGCCGGGGGGCTCGGGGACGGACTCGTCCCGAGGTTCGGTACGGGTTCCCGCGCCGGACTCGTCGCGCGCCCCCGGCATGTCGCCGCCTCCCGCGCCCCCGCGCCCGCGCCCGTATCCGTACAGGTTCAGGAGGCGGTCGACGAAGGCCGTGGCCCTCGGCTCGCGCGCCTCGACCTCGGCGCGGAGGGCCGTCGCCTCGGCGAAGTAGGGTCCGGCCTCCTGCGTACGGCCCAGGCCCGTGAGCGTACGGGCGAGGGCGAAGGCGACGGCGGCGTGCTCGGCGGTGTCCCCGGTCGTCCGGGCGCCCGGGGCCCGCTCCGCCGCGTCCCGGTACGTGCCGATGGCCTGGCGCAGGACGTCGACGGCCTCGGGCTGGCGGCCCATCTCGCCCAGCTTGATGCCGAGGTCCCCGAGGGAGGAGGCCAGCGCGCCGGAGCCCGCGCCGGTCGCCGGGTCGACGAGGGAACGGCGGAGCGCCACGGCCTCGGTGATCCGGTCGAGGGCCTCGTGGTGGCGGCCCGTCTCGGCGAGCTGGTTGCCGAGGTTGACCAGGGCGTCGGCCAGTTCGCCGCGGCCGTCCTCGACGACGCCCTTGCCGATGGCCCGGTGGAGGGCGGCGACGGCGGCGTCGGCCGCGGCACGGGCCTCTTCGCGGCGTCCGACGACGCCGAGGCTGAGGGCCTGCCGGTGCAACGCGACGGCCAGGCCCGGGAGATGAACGTCGCCGTGGAGCGCGAGCAGGTCGCGGTAGGCGTCGGCGGCCTCGCCGAGGATGCCGATGGACTCGTCGTGCCGGTCCGGGTCTCCGGCGAGCAGGCCACCCAACTCCAGGAGCGCGTAACCGAGTTCGCCGAGGAAGGGGTCGGGTTGGACGGCGGCCGCGCGCCGCAGGGCCGCGACCCGTCGTTCCAGGTCACGTCGCTTCGCCGCCTCGGCCGCCGGTGTGCCGTCGTGTGTCTCCATGCCGCGCCCCCTTGCCCGGAAGGATGGGACGGAAATGATCCTCGACGCGGTTGAACGCCGAGTAAAGAGACTGTCCCCGGGCGGACTTGGTTCCGCTACCGGGTGAGGACGATCGCGGTGAGCACGACTCCGTCGCGCACGAGCCAGCGGCCGGTGAAGCCGTCCCGGCGCGTGCCGTCGACGACGGGTCCTGGAACGAGGAGTTCCGCGGTGAAGGTACCGGCGCCGGTCCCGGCGCCAGTGCTGGTGCCGGCGTGCGCGCCGTCCCCGCCGTCGGGCGTGAACGCGATGACCGCCTCCTCGAAGTCCAACTCCTGTCCCGTCAGCGGGTACCAGGTCTTGAAGACGCTCTCCTTCGCGCTGAACAGCAGCCGTCCCCACGGCATCCGGGGCGCACCGGCGGCGAGTTCGTCGAGGTGGCGGCGCTCCTCCGGCAGGGATATCACCGGCAGGACGCCGTCCGGCAGGGTCGCCTCCGCAGGTTCGGCGTCGATGCCGAGGGAGGCGACGTCCGCCGTGCGGGCCACGGCGGCGGCGCGGTAGCCCTCGCAGTGGGTCATGCTGCCCGCGATGCCCTCGGGCCAGCGCGGGGCTCCCCGCTTGCCTGGCGGCAGCGGGCCCTCCGGCACGCCGAGGCGTCCCAGGGCGAGGCGCGCGCAGTGCCGGACGGTGCCGAACTCCTGTCGCCGCTTCTCGACCGCGCGGGCGACGGCGGCCGCTTCCTCGGGGAACAGGGCGACGGGCACGGAGTCGTCGGTGCGCCACTCCGTGGCGACGGAGCCGGGCACGAGTTCACCGATCACGCTTCTCCCCTCCCTGCTTCCCTGTCCGAGCTTGCCCGTCCGGCCTTGCCCGTCCGGGTTTCCCCGTCCGGCCTTCCCCTGGCCAGGCTTCCCATGTCCATGTCCATGTCCATGATCAGGAGACGACGGACATGGGATCACGACCGCGTCGGGGGCCGCAAGGGCCCCCGGCGGGGTCAGCGGCCGCGCCGGATCCGGGCCGCCGCGCGGGCCTCGGCCTGCTGCTTGGCCTCGTTGGAGCGGCGGGAGGCGTTCTTGGCGCGGCCGGGCTTTCCGGGGACGGTGCCGATGCCCCGGAAGGCGGCGCCGCGCGGGTCGCGGTCGGGGGTGACGGGCGCGTTGCCACCGATGGCGACGCCGGAGGGGGTCCTGGCGCCGGTGATCCGCGTCAGCTCGGCCTCGCCGGAACGGACCTGCGTGACCTTCGGCCGGATGCCCGCGTCTCCCATGAGGCGCAGGACGTCCTGGCGCTGGTCCTTCGTGGCCAGGGTGACGACGAGGCCGGACTCGCCGGCGCGGGCGGTGCGGCCGCCCCGGTGGACGTAGTCCTTGTGGTCGGCGGGCGGGTCGACGTTCACGACGAGGTCGAGGTCGTCGATGTGGATGCCGCGCGCGGCGACGTTCGTCGCCACGAGGACGGGCACGGCCCCGCTCCTGAACCGGTCGAGGGTGTGGGTGCGCTGCGGCTGCGACTTGCCGCCGTGCAGCGCCGCCGCGCGGACGCCGCTGCCGAGGAGGTGCCGGGTGAAGCGGTCCACGGACGCCTTGGTGGCGAGGAACATCAGGGTCCGCCCGTCGCGGGCCGCGATCTCCGTGGCCGTGGCGTACTTGTCGGGGCCGTGGACCTGGAGGACGTGGTGCTCCATGGTGTCGACGGCTCCGGCCGAGGGGTCGACGGAGTGGACCACCGGGTCGTCGAGGTACTCGCGGACGAGCTGGTCGACGTTCTTGTCGAGCGTGGCCGAGAAGAGCAGGCGCTGTCCGCCCGGCTCGACCAGGTCGAGGAGGGCGGTGACCTGCGGCATGAAGCCGAGGTCGGCCATCTGGTCGGCCTCGTCGAGGACCGTGGCGGTCACCTGGTCGAGGCGGCAGTCCTTGCGCTCGACGAGGTCCATGAGACGGCCGGGGGTGGCGACGAGGACCTCGACGCCCTCCCGGAGCGCGGCGACCTGCCGGTTGATGGACACGCCGCCGACGACGGACGCCATCCGCACCTTGAGGACCTGGGCGTACGGCTCCAGGGCGTCGGTGACCTGCTGGGCCAGCTCGCGGGTGGGGACGAGGACGAGTGCGAGGGGCTTCTTGGCGTCGGCGCGCCGGCCGGCCGTGCGGGCGAGGAGCGCGAGGCCGAAGGCGAGGGTCTTGCCGGAGCCGGTGCGGGCACGTCCGAGGACGTCGCGGCCGGCGAGGGCGTTCGGCAGGGTCGCGGCCTGGATGGGGAAGGGGGTGGTGACGCCGAGCTCGGTGAGCTTCCGCAGCACCTCGGGGGGCAGTTCCGTGGCGTCGAAGGTCTCCGCCGGCGGCAGGGCCGGGGTGACGGTCTCCGGGAGCGCGAACTCGTTCTTGCGGTCCGAGGGGTTCATGAATGCCTTCCTTGGCACGGCGGCGGCGCGGCTGCGGCAGGACTGCGGCAGGGCGGACGCACCGGTGCCCCCCACCCAGGGGGTGAGGGGCACCGGCGGTGTCAACGCGTCAGCGTCAGGCGGGGAGGATGTTCTCCGCCTGCGGGCCCTTCTGGCCCTGCGTGACGTCGAAGGTCACCTTCTGGCCCTCGTGGAGCTCACGGAAGCCCTGGGTGGCGATGTTCGAGTAGTGGGCGAAGACGTCCGGGCCGCCACCCTCCTGCTCGATGAAGCCGAAGCCCTTTTCCGAGTTGAACCACTTAACGGTGCCGGTAGCCATGCGATATCTCCTTCGAGGCAGTACCCGGAATGCACACTGCGTGAATTCCGGCGTCGCCGCGATGATTGCCCCGTCCGGAAAAAGCACCGAAAATACAAAAAGTGCCTGGTGGAAACAGCCCACCAAAGCACTTGAAGTTTACTGGGAACCACAACTGCAACTGATATCCACTGTATCACGGGAGCCTCCGGCGGGTGCTTTGGCGCGCGATCGGGCTCGTGTTCGACCGCGATCGAAGGGACGCGCGCGAGACCCGTGTTCACAAGATCGGCCGCTGCTAGTGTCCGTGGCGGGGCGCGCGTCCCGGGACAGCGCCCGTCGGAGAGACGAGGAGGAGCCCATGCACGCGGCCGAAGAGGGACGGCGGCAGCAGCTGGACGCGGTCAGCGTCCTCAACGCCAAGAGGACGCTCCTCCAGCTCCTGGCGCGCGCGGGGGTCTGGTCGGGCGACGCCGAGGAACTGATCGGGCTCGTCGAGGCGGGGGCGCTCGCCCTCGCGCACACGGAGATCGCCGGAGGCCCTCATCCGGGCCCCGGGGGCGTGGGCGAGGAGAAGGGCGAGGGCGAGCGGTACGGGGCGGGGTTCCGCGACGGCGCGCGTGCCGTCGCGGACGAGCTGGCCGACATCGCCGAGCGCACCCTGCGCCACGCCCTCGCGCCCGGTGCCGCGGACGACGCCGACGAGCGCTCTCCCGTCGGGCGGGCGGAGATGGAGCGCACGAAGGTGGCGCTGACGCCGCTCTACCTCTCGTACACCGACGTCTCCGACCTCGATCCGAACGCCACGGAGCAGGTGCTCACGGCGGTGCTCGGCACGATGAGCCCCCGGCAGCGTGCGGGGTACGCGGGCAGGCTCACCGAGTTCGCGGCGCTCCACCACGCGCGGCTGGAGCGCGTGTACGCGGAGTACGGCCCCCAGAGCGCCATCGCGATCCACGGCCGCTACTCGCTGGTCCACTCCCCGACCAGCGTCGCCGTCCTGGAGCGGCTCACGACGGCGTCGGAGGCGCTGCACGAGGAGTGGGACGCCGCCGAACTGCCGCCGGCGTGGCTGGACGGCCTGACCACGGCCTGGGACTCGGCGACGTAGGGCGACGTAAGGCGCGTCGTGGCGCGGACCCCTGTTCCGCGGATCATGGGATTACTAGGCTGCGACGATGGAACGCACTGACGACGTGACCTTCGCCGAGACCGGGTCCGAGGCCGTGGACCCGGCCGGGGCGAACGACTACGACAGCTTCGCCGAGGCGTACGCGGCGGACAACGAGACCAACCTCCTCAACGCCTACTACGAGCGGCCCGCGATGCTCGCCCTCGCCGGGGACGTCGCCGGTCGCCGGATCCTGGACGCCGGCTGCGGCGCGGGCCCGCTGACGGCGGCGCTGCGCGAGCGCGGCGCCGTGGTGTCCGGCATCGACTCCAGCGCCGGCATCCTGGCCCTCGCCCGACGCCGGCTCGGGGACACGGCCGATCTCCGCGTGGCCGACCTCCGCGATCCCCTCCCCTTCCCGGACGACGCCTTCGACGACGTCGTCGCCTCCCTGGTGCTGCACTACCTGGAGGACTGGGCCCCGACGCTCGCCGAGGTCCGACGCGTACTGCGGCCCGGCGGGCGGCTGCTCGTGTCGGTGCAGCACCCCTTCGTGGACTACGCGATGCAGGACCCCCGGCCCGACTACCACGCCACCACGAGCTACGACTCCGAGATGGTGTTCAGCGGCCGGACCGTCCCGATGACCTTCTGGCGCCGTCCGCTGCACGCGATGACCGAGGCCTTCACGGACGCGGGCTTCCGCCTCTCCGTCATCAGCGAGCCGCAGCCCGACCCGGCGGCGCGCGAGGCGCACCCGGAGGGCTTCCAGGCCCTGTCGACGAAGATCGCGTTCCTCTTCTTCGTCCTGGAGTCCACCGCCTGACGGACCCCCTCCCCGGCTCCGCCTCGCCATCCGGCGGAGCCCCCAACTCCCCTTGACACCAAGGAGCTTGGCAAACGAACCCCCCTTTCCGACCGACGAGGAGAAGCCCCGTGAGCACCTCCCGCGCTTCCTCAGGCCCCGTCCCCGTTCCCGCGTCCATCAAGCGATCCCGGATCCTCGTCGCCTGCCAGGCGCTGGGCGCGACCGGCACGGGCGTCCTCATGCTGGCCCTCGCCCCCGAGGAACGAGGGGACGGCGCGACGCTCATGCTCCCCATCGGCCTGGTCGCCCTGACCTTCGGCCTGTTCCTGGCGTACTGCGTCTACCGCCTCGGCCGCCCGCTCCCCCGGGCCCTGCGCACCGGGCTCGTCGTGGTCGAGAGCCTCTACCTGGCCGCCGGCGTCGTCCTGCTCTTCGCGACGCCGGCGCTCGCCTTCGCCTCCGTCTTCGCCCTCGTCGTCCTGGTCTCCCTCCTCGGCTCCGACGGAGGCGACTGGATCGCCGACTGACCCCGGACGAGCCGACGGTCCGGGCGGTGACCGGCGCGGACAGGACGACCGGCGGGCCCCGGAGGAACAGCCGGTCACGACGCGGTCAGCAGGGCGGCGACGGCGCGGGCGGTCGCCGGGTGGCGGTCGGGGAGGGACGGGGTCCGGGGCGCCCGCTCCGTCGCCTCCCAGGGGGCGTCGGCCCCGAGGAGTCCGGCGAGCGCGTCGCAGGTGGCCGGGTGGGCCGGGAGCAGGGCCGCGCCTCTCGTGCCCGTACGGGTGCGGGGCACCGGGGCCGGGGTCGGCTGCTGCTTCCACGGCGGGACCCAGGTGTCCAGGGCCGCGAGGCGGGCCGGGAAGACGCGGCCCGCCTCGCGGATGAGGAGCGGGGCCAGGTCCGCCGCGTTCGCGCGGAGTGTGGTGATGAGGGTCGGGAGCCAGGGCAGGAGGACGGCGTCCGGGAGGCGGCCGAAGGCGTTGGAGACGGCCTCGACGACGACGTCCGCGAGGCCCGGGACGGGTTCGAGGGCGTGGACGAAGCCGCTGAGGTAGCGCGGGTAGGCGGGGACGACGAGCGGGTTGGCGAGGAGTTCGCCGCAGCGCTCGCGGAGCCCGGCCCGGGAGAGGGTGCCGAGGTGCACCTGCGCGGCCCAGAGCAGGGCGGTCTTGGCCTGGTCGCCGGGGTGGGACTGCGCCACGGCCAGTTCGAGCTGGGTGCGGTCGCAGCCGAGGGACAGCGCCAGGCTCTCCATGCCGAAGAGGAAGCCGAGCATCGCGGCCACCTGCCCCACGGTCGCGTCCTCGTCGCGGAACGCGGTCGGCAGCAGGGTGCAGTAGTGGGCGTATCCGGTGCGGACGAAGGACTCGATCCAGGGCGGCAGGGCCGGCTCGTGGGTGCGGTAGTAGGCGAGGAGGCCGCGCACGCGGCGCAGGACCTCCGGCGCCCCGTCGGCCGTGCGCTCGGAGGCCAGGACCTCCAGGGCCCGGGTGCCCAGCTCGTCGGCGAGGCGCCGGCCGCCGAGGTGGAGCAGGGCGTCCTCGACGGTCTCCAGGACCTCGGCGGCCGTGGCCCGCGGGCCGAAGGCGGTGCGCCGCAGGCGCTGCTCCAGGACCTGTTCGAGGCTCACGCCCTCGTATCCGAGCTCGATCAGCGAGCGCTGGTGGGTGCCGAGGGCGAGGTCCCAGGACTCCTGGATGGGCCGCTCGCCGAGCTTCCGTTCGCCCATGATGGGGCGGGCGGCGCCGGGCGGCATGAGGCGGCGGAGCATCCACAGGACGTCGGAGCAGACCCGCAGCCCGGGTTCGGTCGCCATGTCGAGGAGGGCGCGGCGGACCCCGCGCTGCTGGAGGTTCAGCTCCAGCGGGGCGAGGCGGTCGTGGACGTCGCGGGCGAGGGGCGGCAGGGCGTCGTAGCCGACCTGGCCGATCCGGTCGCCGCCCATCATGATCTCGACGAGCCGCCGGACGTCCCTGCGCCCGGGCACGGAGTCCTTCTCGATGCAGGTGACGGCCGCGTCCTGGAAGTCGTACGGCGTGGGCTTGGCCCGGTCCCGCATGCCGGCGAGGAGGATCGAGGTCTCGAAGACGGCGATGGCGTCGGCCGTCGAGGAGAGGTAGCCGTTGCGGCGGGCGGCGCGGACGATGTCCACGGACCAGCCGAGCAGTTCCGCCTCGTCGAGGGTGTCGACGACCGGGGGCCGCTGGAGGAAGCCGGAGAGCCGGTCCTCGGTGACCACGGGCGCCGCGGGTGTCGCGGCCGGTGCGGGGCGCGTCTTCCGCGTACCGGCCTGTCCTTCCAGGCGGTACGGCTTCACCCGGGTGCGCTTGAGGTTCTTCGCCCACTGGGTGGCGGCGATCGACACCGAGCCGGAGGCGAGGCCGAACTGGGCCTCGATCGCCGTGTGGCTGGAGGGGATCAGTCCGTACTGCCAGGTCGTGGCCGTGCGCGGGGAGATGGTGAAGCCGTCGGAGCCGGCCACGCCGAACTCCTCGACGCGGCTGGCCGCGTGGAAGGCACCGCAGACGTACAGGCAGTCGGCGGGGTCGGCACCGGTCGCGGCGAGGTGCTCGCGCATGCGCGTCCACATGTACCGCTCGCGGTCCTCGTCGACGCGGACCCGGTCGCCGTCCCCGGGGGCGAGCCGGCGGAAGAGGCTGCCGACGAGGAACATGACCTGGCGGTACGTGTCGTGGTCGCTGTCGCCGAGGGGCACCTCGACGTACTGGTGCCACCACTCCGACCAGTGCCGGACCTTGCCGTGGCGCAGGAGGTGCTCCTCCAGTTCCGCGAAGCGCGGGCGCAGGTCCCCGATCTCGACGCCGACGGCCTCGCCGTGGAGGGCGGCCTCGGGCTCGGGGGCTTTCGCTCCGGCCTCGCCGCCGGCCGACCCGTCGGGGGCACCCCCGGGGGCAGCGTCGTGGCGGCTGTCCCACTGGAAGACGTGGTCGGAGGAGCGGTCGACGAGGACGAGCTCCACGCCCGGGGTGTCGAGGGCGTAGGCGATGGCCTGGTACTCGGCGGACGCCTCGGTGATCGGGGCGACGACGGAGAGCGGTGCCCATTCGGCGGGGAAGCCGTCGATGTCGCTGGCGAAGGCCTGGACGGCGACGGGCAGTCGGCAGTTGCGGAGCTCGGTCAGGAGCGGCGCCATGTCCTCGCACAGCTCCAGGTAGACGACCTTGGGCTGCTTCTCGCGCAGGCGGCGGGCCATGGCGAGCGCCGAGGCGGGCGAGTGGTGGCAGACGGGGAAGATCTCCAGCGGCTCGGCCGCCGCCCGGTCGACGTCGTCGACGAGGCCGAGCAGGATGCCCTCCAGGGCGTCCGCGCCACCGGCGAACTCGGCCGCCGCCTCGTGCAGTTGCCCCCGGAGCGCGGCGAAGGGGGTCTCGGCGGGGGCGCTCACGCGAGCCTGCCGATGGCGTCGCGGCCGCCTTCCAGGAACTCCGGCCAGGCGCCGCCCTCTTCCTTGCCGCGCGGTTCGACCACGCCGTGCAGGTACTTGTTGAGGATGGCGAGGTCCTCCGGTTCTCGGCGGGCGAGGGAGCCGACCAGGGAGGCCGCGAGCGTCCGGGCGGTGAGGGCCCGCTCGCCGAAGAAGTTGCTGTGGAGGACGGCGTCCTCGAGGACGCCGATCTGCTCGGCGGTGGAGAGCGCGGACTCCAGCTTCTCGTCGTCGCTGCCGGCCGCCGCGGCGGAGGCGCGCAGGTCGGCGAAGCTCTGGAGGAGGACGTCGAGCAGGGTCGGCGGGACGTCCAGGTCGATCTGGTGGCGGCGGAGGAGCTCCTCGGTGCGGAAGCGGACGATCTCGGCCTCGCTCTTCTTGTTCGTCACGACGGGGATGCGGACGAAGTTGAACCGGCGCTTGAGCGCCGAGGAGAGGTCGTTGACGCCGCGGTCGCGGCTGTTGGCGGTGGCGATGATGGAGAAGCCGGGCTTGGCGAAGACGATGTTGTCGCCGCCGCCGTCGCTCTCCAGCTCGGGGACGGAGACGTACTTCTCGGAGAGGATCGAGATCAGCGCGTCCTGGACGTCGCTGGTGGAGCGGGTGAGCTCCTCGAAGCGGCCGATGGCGCCGGTCTCCATGGCCGTCATGATCGGCGAGGGGATCATCGACTCGCGGGACTGGCCCTTGGCGATGACCATCGACACGTTCCACGAGTACTTGATGTGGTCCTCGGTGGTGCCGGCCGTGCCCTGCACGACGAGCGTGGAGTTGCGGCTGATCGCGGCGGAGAGCAGCTCGGCGAGCCAGCTCTTGCCGGTGCCGGGGTCGCCGATGAGCAGGAGGCCGCGGTCGGAGGCGAGCGTGACGATGGAGCGCTCGACGAAGCTGCGGTCGCCGAACCACTTCTGCGACACCTCGCGGTCCAGGCCGTCGGCCCGCTCGGAGCCGAGGATGAAGAGGCGGACCATCTTCGGGGAGAGCCGCCAGGAGAACGGCTTGGGGTTGTCGTCGACGGACTCGAGCCAGTCGAGCTCCTCGGCGTACTTGATCTCGGCGGGGGCACGGAGCAGATCGGACATGGGAAGGCCTCTCAGGTCAGGAAGGTCTTGAGTTCGTGGACGAGCTTGTCGATGTGGCCGGAGACCACCGGGGTGCCGAGCGCCTTGAACCGCTCGCGGAACCAGGGGTTGACCTCCTGGCGGCCCGAGCTGGTCACCGAGCCGACGGGGATGAACTTCACGCCGGAGCGGTGGACCGCCTCGATGCCTTCGAAGAGCGGCTGCGAGCGGTCGAACTCGTAGAAGTCGGAGATCCA
This sequence comes from Streptomyces sp. NPDC020807, assembly GCF_040641575.1. Lineage (NCBI taxonomy): Bacteria > Bacillati > Actinomycetota > Actinomycetes > Kitasatosporales > Streptomycetaceae > Streptomyces > Streptomyces sp. NPDC020807. Next base: position 266,589 of record NZ_JBFADU010000006.1, on the reverse strand, counting down.
CACCATGACGGTGTTCTTCGGCTCGGCGATCTTCGGCCGGGCCATGGCCATGGCCACCGGTCCGTCGTTGCCGCCGCCGAGGTTGGTGCGCAGCAGCACGTCGAACGGGTCGTGCACCCAGGGCGTGAGGTCGATGGACCGGGTGTCGTACGCGATGAGGTGGACGTCCACCTTCGGCAGCCCGGCGAAGATCGAGGCGAGGATGGTGCAGTTGACCATCGAGTCGACCATGGAGCCGGACTGGTCGACGACGACGATGAGCCGCTGCGGCGTGGTCCTGCGGACCGTGTGCCGGTAGTAGAGGCGGTCGACGTAGAGCCGCTCCTCCTCCGGGCTCCAGTTGGTCAGGTTCTTCCAGATGGTGCGGTCGATGTCGAGGTTGCGGAAGACCCGCTTGGGCGGGACGGAGCGGTCGAGCTCTCCGACGGTCGCCTTCTCGACCTGGGTGCGCAGGACCTCGGCGACCTCGTCCACGTACCGCTTGATGAGCGACTTGGCGTTGGCCAGGGCGATGCCGGAGAGGTTGCCCTTGTCCCGGAGGAGCTGCTCGATCAGGGACATGCTCGGGGTGAGCCGGGCGGCGAGGGCGGGGTCGGCGAGCACCTCGCGCAGGTGCATGCGCCCGACGAGGTCGGCCTCGACGGCGCCGAGTTCGGCACCGAGGCCGCCGCCGGTGGCGCCCCGGCCGGGGCCGCGTCCGCCGCGCAGGTCGCCGGGCTCGCAGCCGAGCGCGCGCTCCAGCCAGCCCGCGTCGGACTGCCAGCGCGCCAGCCGGTCGGCCGAGACCGTGCCGGAGCCGGTGGAGAAGACGTTGAGCAGGACCTTCGAGACGAGGGCGGCGCGGCGGACCTCGGCGGCGCGGTCGCGGTCCTCCTCCGGCTCGGGGCCGGGGGTCATCAGGCCGTCGAACTCCTCGGCCAGCTCCGGGTGGCGCTGGACGACGGAGTCGACGGACGTGCCCGGGTCGAGCAGCGCGGACGGCAGCCCGACGTCCTCGACGACGGCGAGGCTCGCGGACTCCAGTGCGGCCTGCTCCTCGTGGTCGAAGAGCCGGGCGAGCAGGCGCCAGTAGAGGACCTGTCGGCGGTTGTCGTGCGCGTCCACCCCAGGGGAAGGTGAGGCGGCGGCGAGGGCGGGGGACGGAGGGGCGGGGTTCGCGTCGGTCATTTCCGCAACAGCCTTCCCGCTCGCTCCCGCAGGACGGCGACCGCGTCCGTGGCCGCCTTCTCCGCGCGCACGCCGGCCTTGTCGGTCGTCCCGCCGGCCCACGCGCCCGCGTGGACGGCGACGGTCTTCTTCCGCACGGTCGTCTCGACGGCGAGCGGCTGGAGGACGAACTCCCCGGCGTCCCAGCGCAGCAGGCCGACGCACGCGCCGGACGCGGCGACCGCTTCCGGGGTGAGGGGGCCCGCGGCCGGTACGCGGTCGGTGTCGACGGCCAGCCGGTGTCCCGCGAAGACGAAGGCCGTCGAGCCGTCGTCCTCCCCGCGCTCCACCCCGTACCCCTCGACGAGCACGGGGACGGCGATGCGGACCGGGTGGCGGTCCAGCGGCGCGGTCACCGGTTCGGCGGCGGTGGCGAGGACGACGCGGGCGGTGGCGAAGGGGTCGGCGGGCTCGCCCGCGCGGGCCCGCTCGTCGTCCCAGAGGAGGTCGCCCTCGGTGGTGACCGGCATGGCGTCGAGCTCGACGGCCAGCCCCTCGCTGACGGCGGCGAGCAGCGACATCCGGGGCCGGAGCAGCTGCCAGAGTCCGGCGCCGACGACGGTGTCCGGCTTGGGCGCCGAGACGGCGGCCCGCACCAGGCGCGGGGCGGTGCCGTCGGCCGGCTCGAACACGGCGTGGATCTGGGCCTGGACGGCGGTCGCGTGCTCGTGGACGTCGGCGCCGAGCGGCAGCAGACGGCCGGTGGCGGTGGTCGTGGCAGGGGCGCGGGTGGCGCCGGGCAGGGTGAGGAGGAGTGCGCGGGACCAGAGGTCGGCCCAGCGGCGGACGGGCACGCGCTCCAGGGTGGCGCCCGGGCACGAGGCGGCGAGTTCGGCGGCGAAGCCGTCGAGGAGCGTCGCCTGCCGGCGCAGCAGCGGGTCCGGGAGCATCGCGGAGACGACGGGGGCGGCTCCGGCGACGAGCTCGTGGTCGATGCCCTGCCAGCCGGCGCGGGCGAGGTCGCAGAGCCAGGCCCGTGCCGCGGCCAGGACGTTCCCCGGCGGGTCCTCCCCCGCCGGGGGTTCCGCGTCGCTCTCCTCGGCCGGGGTCCGGCCGGTGATCTCGCCGATGCGGTCGGTCAGCGCGTCGTGCACCGATCCCATCAGCGCCGCGCGGGCGGCGGCGAGGGCGACGAGGTGGTCCTCGCCCGCCGCGCCGGCCGCCGCCTTCTCGGCGGCCTCGGCGACGAGCCCGGCCAGCGGGGTCCCGCCGACGGCGTCGGTGAGCGCGGCCAGGCCCTCGGCCTGCGCGGGCTGCGGGCGGAGCAGTCCTCCGACGAGGGCGCGGTCGAAGGCGTCCACGGCCGCGAGCGCCTCGTCGAGCCCCTCGACGGGGTCGGCGAGCAGATCCGTACGCATCAGGCCACCGCCCTCGTCGGCGGGAACCACTGCATCTCGGGCAGCGGCGTGGTCACGGGCTCCCGCTCCAGGTAGGCGAGGTGCCGCAGGAAGCGGCTGAAGACCGGGGCGGCGGCCGAGGTGTCGCCCTGCTCGGGGCGCGTGGAGGTCATCGCGACGACCAGCGACCCGGCGTCGTGGGCTTCGCCCGGGGCGTCGGCCTTCAGATAGCGGGCGACGCGCTCGGCGCCGTACTGGAGGACCGCCTCGGTGACGAGCGCCCTGATGTGGTTGCAGAACGAGCCGCGGGCCCCGCCGCAGGGCCGGTTGTTGTTGGTGCTGCACGCGAACGCGTACGTCCCGGCGGCGACGGAGGACACGTACACGCGCCCTGTGTCGGACCCGCTGGACACGACACCCTGCAACCGCCCGTCGGCCAGCTCGACGAACGGCACCTTGGCCAGCTTCCGCGGGCGGGCGGGCGGAACGACCCGCACCACACCCGACGTCTCCCAGACCGTCAACAGACTTCTCCCTTGCACGTCAAAGGGGATGTCGACGCCGGATCGGCGCGACAACGACGAAGCTATCGCCCCCCACTGACAACGCCCTGCCGCGTCGTCAGCGGGACCCCCTCGAAGGGCCCTGAAGCCGTGTCAGCACCGGGCGGGCACGGTCGGGGAAGGGGTCAGGTCACCACCAGTAGACGGGGTACTTCGGCGCCCCGCGGCGCACGCGGTGGGCGGACCAGGCCGTCAGGACGAGGAGGACCGTGGCCCCGAGGAGCAGCGGCACGAACCGGCCGGGGGCGGGCGCCTGGAGGACGATGACGACGGCGGTCGCGCAGGCCGGTGAGTGCGGGGTCCGCGCGAGGGTCGTGAGGGCGAGCGTGACGCCGGCGGCGAGCGCGGCGACCCACGCGCTGCCGCCCCCCACCGCCGCCATCGCGTACCCGGCGGCCGCGCCGAGCATGTGGCCGACGACCACGCTGCGGGGCTGCGCCAGGGGCAGGGCCGGGGCGCAGTGCACGAGCGCCGCGCTGGCCGCCAGCGGCGGTATGAGGACGGGTTCGTGGAGGACTGCGCCGATCCCGACGAGCCCGAGGAGCGCGGCGGTCGCGGCGCTCACGTTGTGGACCGCCGCGCCCGGAGCGGGTCGGGCCGGCGCGCGGCCGGCGATCCTCCGACGGCGGGCGACGGGGACGGTTTCGGGGCGCGCGGAGGCGTCGGTGCTCATGGGTGCGGTGTTTCCGGGGCAGGGGTCGGATCCGGCCACCACTCTAACCAGCGGTTTCCCGCCGGATCCGCGGGGGTGAGGTGCCGGGAGAAGCGCCCCCCGTCTGCGGGGACGGGGGGCCTTCGGGTTGCCCGCCCCACGGGGGATCCGGGACCGGCAGGCCGTTCGGCCGGGGTAGTCCGACGGCACTCGTGAGACTAGGGGCGGCCGGCCCACCGGCCGCCCCATGCGCCTTCCATCACCGGGTAACGCCGGCGTGGGGCCCATGCTCACGAAAGGCCCACGCCCCAGCGGGGCCCCACTCCCGCGTACGCCCCGCGTACGCACAGGCCCCGCCGACCTCAGGTCCCGACGACCCCAGGCCCCGCCCGGCTCAGGCCTCGCGCGCCCCCTCGTACATCGCCTCGATCGCCTCCGCGTAGGTCCGCTCCACCACCGGCCTCTTCACCTTCAGGCTGGGCGTGAGCTCGCCGTGTTCGATGTCGAGGTCGCGCGGAAGCAGCGAGAACTTCTTGATGGTCTGCCACCGCTGGAGCTCGCCGTTGACGGTCCGGACGTAGCCGTCGACCATCGCGTGCGCCTCGGGCGAGGCGACGACCTCGGCGTACGTGCGCCCGGCGAGGCCGTTGGCCTCCGCCCAGGGCAGCACGACGCTCTCGTCGAGCGCGATGAGCGCGGTGCAGAAGTTACGGCCGTTGCCGATGACCAGGATGTTGCTGACGAACGGGCAGACGGCCTTGAAGCGGCTCTCGATCTCCGTGGGCGCCACGTACTTGCCGCCAGACGTCTTGAACAGGTCCTTCTTGCGGTCGGTGATCCGGACGTAGCCGTCCTTGTCCACCTCGCCGATGTCGCCGGTGTGGAACCAGCCGTCGCTCTCCAGTACTTCGGCGGTCTGCTCCGGCAGGTTATGGTAGCCGCGCATGACGCCGGGGCCGCGCAGGAGGATCTCGCCGTCCTCCGCGATCCGGACCTCCGTACCGGGCAGGGGCCTGCCGACCGTGCCGACGCGGCAGTCGTCGGCCGGGTTGACCGTGACGGCCGCGCTCGTCTCCGTCAGGCCGTACCCCTCCAGGACGGGCACGCCCGCCCCGGCGAAGAAGTAGCCGATGTCGGCGGCGAGCGCGGCGCTGCCCGACGCGCTGCCGCGCAGCGCCCCGCCGAAGGCCGCGCGGATCTTCCCGTACACGAGCCGGTCGGCGACGGCGTGCTGCACGGTGAGCAGGAGGGGCACCTTGCGGCGGCCCGTCGCGACCATCGACGCCTGGCCGGTCCGCGCGTAGTCGCGGGCGACCCTCGCCGCCCAGAGGAAGATCCTGTACGTGGCTCCGCCCTCGGCCCTCGCCTTGGCCGCGATGCCGTTGTAGACCTTCTCGAAGATCCGGGGCGCGGAGGCCATCACGGTGGGGCGGACGACGGGCAGGTTGGTCACGATCCGGTCGATGCGGCCGTCCACGACGATCACGCTCCCGGTGCGCACCTGACCGGCTATCAGGGCGTTGCCGAAGACGTGCGACAGGGGCAGCCAGAGGAACTGGACGTCCTCGGGGAGCAGCAGCCCGCTCGCCTCCTGGGCGAAGGCCTGGTAGGACCAGCAGTCGTGCACGAGCCGCGCGCCCTTCGGGCGGCCGGTCGTGCCCGAGGTGTAGATGAGCGTGGCGAGCTGGTCCGCCCCGATGGCCCGCACCGCCGCCTCGACCGCGTCGGGACGCTCCGCGAGGAGCGCGGCCCCGCGCTTCTCCAGTTCGGCCAGGGTGAGGATCTCCAGGCCTTCGGCCCGCGGGAGTTCGGCCGGTGCGTCGAAGAGGACGACGTGCCGGAGGCTTGGCAGGTCGCCCTTGTGCGCGACGACCTTCTCGAGCTGGGTGACGTCCTCGGCGAAGATCGCGCGGCTGTCGGAGTCGGCGAGGATGTACGCCGTCTCGTCGGCGTTGGTGGTCGGGTAGACCGCCGTGGCGGCGGCCCCCGCGCACATCACGCCGAGGTCGGCGAGGATCCACTCGATCCGCGTCGAGGAGGAGACGGCCACCCGCTCCTCCGGCCGCAGGCCGAGGGCGAGCAGCCCTGCCGCGATGGCGTGGACGCGCTCGGCGGTCTGAGCCCAGGTCAGCGACCGCCAGACCTCGGCGCCGGACGCGCCGTCGCCGTCCGCCACCGGGTAGCGGTACGCCTCGCGGCCGGGCGTCGCGGCGACGCGCGAGAGGAAGAGATGCGCCACGGAAGCGGGGCGGCTCTCGAGAAGGGACTGCGCGGTACTCATGCCGACCTCCGGGCCCAGGGCGCCCATCAATGATTTTGTTAACCGACAGGTAACTTGCGAGCAGGCTGAGGCTAGGCGCAAACCTGCCGGAGCGTAAGGGGGTTGGGAGAGAGAGTGCCCGCCCGGGCACGCGACTATCCGCCGGCCGCCCGATCCCCGCGCTCCCCCGCGTACCCGTGCACGGCGAGGCCACCGCCCTCGCGGGCCGCACCCGTCTCGTGCCGGTCACGTGGTCCGGGGACGGCTGCCGGATCACCGCGGGACACGACTCCGCCTTCCTGCGCGGCGCCGCGGTCGACGACGCGCCGGCCGCGCCCGGCCCCGACTGGACGGACGGGAGCCCGGCGCGCCTGCTGCTGCCCCACGGGTGACATGGGGCCGACGCCGTGGCAGGCTCACGTCACATGATCGACGCATTCGCGAAGGACACCCTGCACGGACGGCTGCGACGCGACCGCGAGGCGCTGCTCTGGAAGATCGACGGCCTGTCCGCGTACGACGTCCGCCGCCCGTTGACGCCGACCGGGACCAACCTGCTCGGTCTGGTCAAGCACCTCGCGAACGTCGAGGCACGGTACTTCGGCGAGGTCTTCGACCGCCCGTCGCCCGAACCGCTGTCCCCGTGGCAGGAGGCAGACGGCAGCGACCTGTGGGCGGGCGAGGACGAGAGCCGCGAGCAGATAGTCGACCTCTACCGGCGTACGTGGCAGCACGCGGACGCGACGATCGCCGCGCTCCCGCTCGACGCGCCGGGCCACGTGCCGTGGTGGCCGCAGCCGCATGCCGACACGAACCTGTTCGGCGTCCTGGTCCACGTCCTCGGCGAGACCCTCCGTCACTCCGGGCACGCCGACATCCTCCGCGAGAACCTCGACGGCCGCACGGGCATGCGCCCGGAGCACGAGAAGCCGATCGACGAGGAGGCCCGCGCGGCCCACTGGAAGGCGCTCGACCAGGCCGCCAGGTCGGCCGCCGCGAACCAGGCGCAGCGGCTTTCCTGACGCCGTCAGGCGAGGTCGCGCCGGCGGCCCACGCCGGTGGAGAAGAGGTAGAGCGGGGGAACGAAGGCCGCGGCGCAGACGGCCCAGAGGGCGGTGTGGGCGCCGGTCCAGGTGGCGAGGAGGCCCGCGGTCAGCGCGCCGAGGGGCAGGGCGCCCCAGGAGACGAAGCGGACCGTGGCCATCACGCGGGACAGCAGCTCCGGGGGCGACTGGGTCTGCCGGTAGGTGCGGGTGGTGATCGAGCCGATGACGGTGCCGAAGGCGAAGCCCGCGTTGCCCAGGGCGAACCAGTACGCGTCCCCCGCCGACGTGGTCAGCGGGGCGAGCAGCAGCAGCGCCCCGCCCGCCAGGTCTGCCGCGATGATGCCCCGGGCGGTGCCGAGGCGGGTCGTCACCCGGACCGCGACGGCGGCGCCCGCGAGCGCGCCGACCCCGTCCATGGCGAGGACGAGACCGAGCTGTACGGCGTCGAGGCCGGCCTCGCGGACCAGGTAGAGGGGGGTGAGGGCGAGGAGGGCCGCGTTGAGGAAGTTGGCGGCGGTCGCCCAGATCATGCAGGGGCGCATGACCGGGTGCCCGGTGACGTACCGCCAGCCCTCACGCATGAGGCGGAGCGCGCTCTCGCCGGTGCGGGGCACGGGGCGGCTCTCGGGGAGGGTGCGCAGGAGCGCGGCGGAGGTCAGGTAGCTGAGGGCGTCGACGACGAGCGCGCCGACCGGGCCGGTCGCGCCGATCAGGACGCCGCCGAGGGAGGGACCTCCGGTGTCGGTCACGGCGTGCGTGCCGGACATGACGCTGTTGCGGGCGGCGAGCTGCCGGGCGGGGACGACGGCGGGCAGGAAGGTCGAGTTCCCGATGTCGAACAGCACCGTCGCCGCGCCGGTGACCAGCGCCGCGCAGAGCAGGTGGGGGTAGGTGAGCGTGCCCAGCCACCAGGCGAGCGGCAGCGACCCGAGCGCCGCGAACCGTACGAGGTCGAGCGTGACCTGGAGCCTGCGCAGCGGTACGCGCTGCGCGACGACGCCGGCGGGGAGGCTGAGCAGCAGCCAGGAGACCTGTCCGGCGGCGGCGAGCAGGGCGACCTCGAAGGCGGAGGCGTCGAGGACGGTGAGGGCGACGAGGGGCAGGGCGAGGGCGCTGACGGCGGTGCCCGTGCCGCTGACGGTGGCGGCGGCCCAGTAGCGCCAGAAGACGCCCGGCGGCGAGGTCTCCTTCCCGTCGCTCGTCCGGTCGTGCTCCGGAACCACGCGCGTCCCGCCCATACGGCGCCCACCCCCTGGGTCTGCAGAGTTAGTCTCTTTTGGGAACTCACTGGTTCCAGGTGAGTTTCTATCGGGAACTCACCTCATGACGCAAGATGGTCCCGAGGAGTGGCGGCCTGGAGGAGTGGAGACGCCGTGATGAAGTCGGTGCCCGAACGGGACGCCGCCTGCGCGATCGCGCAGGCCGCCGCGGTCGTCGGCGACTGGTGGAGCCTGCTCCTGGTCCGGGAGACCGCGCGCGGGCACCATCGGTTCGACGCGCTCCAGGAGGAACTGGGCATCTCGCGGAAGGTGCTCACCGAGCGCCTGGCGCACCTGGTGGAGACGGGGGTCCTGGAGAAGGTCCCGTACCAGGAGAGGCCCGTTCGGCACGAGTACCGGCTGACGGAGAGCGGCCGGGGGCTCCTGCCGGTCCTGCTGTCCATGCAGGACTGGGCGGACCGCTGGGTATTCGGCGACGGCTCGCTCAGCGGCACCGCCGACGAGGCGAGCGCGGAGGCGCGGCGCGTCGCGGGCCTGACCGGCGAGCGGCTGCCGCGCCTGGAACTGCCGGGCCACCGGGACGGCGAGCCGGTGGACCCGGTGACCGGCGACGCGGCGACCACCGTCCTGTTCTGCTACCCGGCGACCGGCTCGCCCAGCCCCCTGCCGGAGGGCTGGGCGGGCATCCCCGGCACCGTCGGCTGCACCCTGGAGAACCGGCTGTTCCGGGACGCGTACGAGGACTTCCGGGCGGCGGGCGCGGAGGTACGCGGCGTCAGCACCCAACGCCCCGACGAACAGCGGGTGTTCGCGGTCGAGGAGGGGCTCCCCTTCACCCTCCTGTCGGACGTCGACCTGCGCCTCGCCGCCGCTCTCCGGCTGCCCACCTTCCGCGCCGGTCAGCTGCTCCGGCTGAAGCGGGCCGTGCTCGTGGTGGACCGCCACCGCGTGGTGCGACACGCGCGCTTCCCGGTGACGGACATCCCGGCGGCGGTCGACGAGGCACTGGCGGAGGCACGGCGGCTCGCGGCGATTTCCTGACGGGCACTCACTGAACCCTGGTGGCAGCGCCGTTGACCCGGCGAACGGCCAACCCGTCGACCACGCTCACGTCGTCGCGGCCGGGGCCAGTTGGGCCTTTCCGAAGAGGAGGGCGTAGCCGCCGGGCAGTTGCCCGATGACGCGGTCGGTCAGATCACTGCCGGCCAGTCGGGCGACCGGGATGAGGACCGCGCCGACGTCCCAGCGGGTGCGGGCCGGGGTGCTGCCGGTGCGGCGGGCGAGGTCCTTGACGAATTCCCAGCCCGTGAGGGGTTCGATGGCGGGGACCTGGGCGGTGAGGGTCAGCGCGGCTTCGAACGGCAGGCGTGCGGCGAGCTCGACGCGCTCGTCGCCCACGAGCTGCCGCCCCAGCGCCGCGAGTACGGACCGGACCGCCTCTTCGGCGCGCTCACGCGTCGGGTAGGCGCCCTCGTACCGGACGCGCTCGAGGAGTTGGACGTACGCACCCCCCGTCGGGTCGGCCGGGTTCCGGGTCTCGGCGCCGGCGGTGGTGGCACTGCTGTCGGTGCTGGTATGGGTGACGGTCTGGAGGGTCATGGTGGTGTGGGTGGCCGTTCTCTCGGCGCCCGGCCGGTCGTCACGGCCGGCCGGGCGAGCGGGCGGGTACGGGTACCGGTACGGGTACGTGGAGGAGGACCGGGCTCACCGAGGAGGGTGGGGCCGGCCGAAGAGCAGGTCGTATCCGGGCGGGAGTTGCAGCAGGATCCGGGCGGTGAGTTCCTCGCCGGCCGCGTCGGCGGCGACGCTGAGGACGGCGCCGACGTCCCAGGCCGCCGTCCGCTCGGTGGCTCCGTCGATCCAGGCGGCCGTCGCCCGCACGAAACGCTCCGGGGAGAGGGGTTCGGCGGCCTGGAGCGGGTTCAGCAGCACCAGGGCGAAGGTCTCCGGCAGGCGAGCGGCGAGCGCGGCCCGCACGTCACCGACCAGATGGGCGCCGAGCAGGGCCAGCACGACGCGTGCCGCCCGTTCGGCCTCGTGCGGCGTGCCGTAGTCACCACGTTCCCGCACGCGGTCGAGGAAGGTCTGCCAGGGCAGTCTCATCGCGACCCCTTCGTGTTCGTCCGGGGGATGCGGGTGAAGGGAGGGGAAGGGCGGGGGAAGGGGCCAGGAGACGGCGAGGTCGTCGCCCCTCCCCCGCCCGGGGCTCAGCCGCTGAGCTCTCTGCGGTCGCCGCCTCCGCCGATGGCGATCTTGCGGGGCTTCGCGCGCTCGGCGATCGGGATCCGCAGGGTGAGCACCCCTGCCGTGCAGTCCGCGGTGATCCTCTCGGTGTCCAGGGTGTCGGCCAGCATCAGCTGGCGGGAGAAGACGCCGAGGGGCCGCTCGGACAGCTCCATCTGGACGTCGTCGGCCTTGTGGACCGGCCGACGCTCGGCCTTGACCGTCAGCATGTTCCGCTCGACGTCGATGTCGATCGCGTCGGGGGAGACACCGGGCAGATCCATCATGATCACGTAGTCGTCGCCCTCGCGGTAGGCGTCCATCGGGACGGCGGCGGGGCGGGACCACGTACCGGTCGAGCCCAGCATCTGCTGGGTGAGGCGGTCGAGTTCCCGGAACGGGTCAGTGCGCATCAACATCGTGGAACACCTCCAACGGTTAAGGCAGTGGTAGCCAATGCGCTTCACCTGACACCGTTGTAACATGTCATCGAATGGATGACAACTAAGGCGTCATCCAAACGACGACACAAGGGAGAGCGTGATCCCATGGCCGCAAGCGGCGATCCCGTGAGCTTCCGGGCGGCGCTGGTCGCGCTCGCGACGATGGACGAGACCGTCCGCGCGGCCCGGTCCGCAAGCGCTCCCGACACGCCTCCGAGCACCTCCCCCGACGAGGCCCTCGCCGCGCTCCTGCTCCTGCGCGAGCTGCGGGAACAGCTCTCCGACTGGGAACCGGGCCTCATCGAGGCGGCCCGCGACGCCGGCGCCAGCTGGGCCGAGCTCGCCGCGCCGCTCGGCGTCACCAGCAGACAGGCCGCCGAGCGCCGCTACCTGCGGGTACGGCCCGGCCGCCCCGGCGCCACCCGGGAAGAGCGCGTCCAGGCCACCCGTGACCGACGTGCCGCGGACCGCAGCGTCACCGACTGGGCCCGCGCCCACGCGGCCGACCTGCGGCAGCTCGCCGGACAGATCACCGCCCTCGACGCCCTCCCCGCCGCCCTGCGGCGGGATCTCGGCCGGGCGCTAGCGGACAACGACCCGGCCCGCCTCCTCGAACCCCTGGCGAACGCCCACACGACGGGCCCCGCGCTGCCCGCCGCTCTCGCCGAGCGCGTCAGCGCCGTCGCCCGCCGCACCGCGGACCTCCGCACGGCGAGCGACCGGCGTCGTTCCGGCACCGCACAGCCCTGACGCGGCCGCCGACCGCTGGTCCCCGGCCTACGAGGAGGGGCGGTACGCGACCGGGCTCCGACTCGGGCGGACGGTGAACAGACGGCGCGTGCCGGTCAGGTCCATCACCTGGAGCGCCTGACGGCGCACGCCGACGAACTCGAGGCGGCCGCCCTCGGCCCGGGCCCGTGCGCGCAGGGCCAGGAAGAGGTTGATGCCGGTGGAGTCCATGAAGGCCACCTGAGACAGGTCCAGTACCACGACGTGCCCGCTCAGGGGCGGGAGGGCGTCGACGGCCTCGGCGAAGCCGGCGCGGGTGTCGAGGTCGAGTTCGCCGTCGAGGGACAGCACGGTGGTGCCGGTGTGCGTACGGACGCGCACGGTCAGGGCGGGACACATGGTCTTCCGCCGTTCTTTGAGGAGCCCATTGCGGTCGCGGCTCCCACGAACGGGCGGAAGAGGGCCGTCAAGCGCGCGGCACCGGGCCGCGAATAGCCGAGCGAGACCACCCGTACCATCCGACAGCCACGAAGTGACCGGTTGGTAGCGCGGGGTCTCCCACCAGACCAGGCTGGTTGAGAACAGTATTCCCCCTGCTCACTCCCGCTACACCGGGAGTCCGGAGGGGCACGGGCTCGCGCCCGCGCCCCCGGGACCCGTCGGTCGTCGGGACGTCATCCGGAGTCACCCCGGAGTCATCCGGCGACCAGGGTGGTCCACTTCTGGTGGGGGCCGCCGTTGCAGTCCCAGAGCTGGAGCCGCGCCCCGTCGGTGGTGGAGGCACCGGGTATGTCGAGGCAGCGGCCGGAGGCGGGGTTGCGGTAGCCGCCGTCGTAGGGCTGCCAGACCTGGTTGGTGCCGCCGTGGCACGCCCAGAGCTGGACCTTGGTGCCGTTGGCGGTGCCGAAGCCCGCCGCGTCGAGGCACTTGCCCAGGGAGCGCAGGCTGCCGTCGGTGTACGCGGACCAGTACTGGTTGGCGCCGTCGCCGCAGCCCCACGTCTGGACCGCCGTCCCGTCGGCGGTGCCCGCGCCGCTGACGTCCAGGCACTTCCCGGAGATCCCGGACCGCACGCGCGCGGGGGCCGGTGCGGGGTTCCTCAGCCACCCCGCGCCGTCCGCGGCACGGACACCGTGGTGGAACGCCTCGGCCATCTTCCGGTAGCCGGAGTCGTTGGGATGCAGGGCGTCGCCCAGATCGACCGTGGTCACCCCGCTCATGTCCACGAACGCGACGCGCTTGCCCGCGGCCCGCGCCTCGCTCACGATCTGGGGAATCGCCTGGTTGTACGCGCCCCGGTACTGCTCCTCGGACCCGCTGGTGGAGACCACCAGGGAGGCCACGAGGACGGTGGCGTCGGGTGCGGCGGCGGTGATCCTGCCGACCAGGCTCTTCAGCCGGGCGGTGGCGGTGGACACCTGGTGGGAGCGGCTGAGGTCGTTGGTGCCGATGTGCAGCGTCACGACGTTGGGCCGGTGGCGGGTCAGTGCGGCGTCGGAGAGTGCGGCGACCTGCTCGATGAGGTATCCGGAGTGGCCCTCGTTGTCGGGGTCGGACATCGATCCGGCCCGGCCCGTACCCACGAAGTCCAGCGGGTGGCCGTCCGCGGCGAGCCGGTCCCACAACGGCCCCCGGTAGCCGTCGCCCGTGCTGCTTCCCACGCCCCAGGTGATCGAGTCGCCCAGCGGCATGACCCGCAGGGGCGTGTCGGAGGCGGCGGAGGCGGGGGCCGCCCCCGTCGCCGCCACTCCGAGCACGGCGGCGGCGAGCACGACGAGGGGGCGGATCCAGGACCTTCTCACGGGGTTCCCCTTTTCTCGGTGGCGCGTCACGGGAGCGTGGTCCACTTCTGGTTGCTCTGGCCGTTGCAGGTCCACAGGACGACGGGGGTCCCGTCGGCGGTGCCGGCCTCGTTCACGTCGAGGCACAGACCGGCGTGGACGTTGCGGATCGACCCGTCGGCCCGCGCGGTCCACTTCTGGTTGTCCTGGCCGTTGCACGGCCAGATGACGACCGGCGTGCCGTTGGCGGTGCCCTGCCCGGAGGCGTCGAGGCACTTGTCGCCGTAGACGCGGACCTCGCCGCCGGCCCACGTGGTCCAGAGCTGGTTGGCGGCGGTGTGGCATCCCCAGACCAGCGTCCGTGCCCCGGCCGCGGTGGAGGCGCGGTCCACGTCCAGGCAGCGGCCCGATCCGGTGCCGCGCAGGCGTGCGGTGGTCGCGGCCTGCGGGCTGCCCCCGGTCACCCTGAACACGGCGGCACCGTGCGCGGGCACGCTCGCGGCGATCTGACCGGAGGTGCTCGTCGTGCCGCCGGTCCACAGGTCGGTGAGGGTGAACGACTGCCCGGTGAGGCCGACCTGCGCGGCCGTCGTGGTGACGGTCGTCGCGCTCGCTCCCCTGTTGAGCAGGCCCACGGCGACCGAGCCGTCGGACAGGGGCTTGGCGAACACCTCGGTTCCGCCGTCGTCGCGCACCCTGCGTCCGCCCGCTCCCAGCGGGTCCTGGTTCACCGCCACGAGGCGGGGGTTGCGCAGGACGGCGCTCACGTCGGCGGACATGGTGCGGATGTCGTTGCCCGCCATGAGCGGGGCGCCGAGCAGCGCCCAGAGGGCGAAGTGGGTGCGGGACTCGGTCAGGGACAGTCCGGGACGGCCGACGACGAGCATGTCGGGGTCGTTCCAGTGTCCCGGGCCCGACTGCGCGGCCAGCGGGGCGGTGATGTCGAGGACGTTGCCGACGCCCATCGGGTAGCTGTTGGTGTTGGTGTTCTGCCAGATGTCGAGCAGGTCCTCGGTCGTCCGCCACAGGTCGGCGACCCGGCCCCAGTCGTAGGTGGCCCCGGTGGGGGCGTGGAAGCTGTTGGGGTTGATGCTGTAGACGATCGGGCGGCCGGTGGCGCGCAGGGCGTCGCGCATGACCGTGAACCGTTCGACCTGTTCGGCGAGGGTGCCGCTGCCGGAGCACCAGTCGTACTTCAGGTAGTCCACGCCCCAGGAGGCGAAGGCGGCGGCGTCCTGGGTCTCGTGGCCCTTGCTGCCGGTGGAGCCGGGGTAGGTGCCCACGCCCTGGGCGCAGGTGCGCTCGCCCGGCGCCTGGTAGATGCCGAACTTCAGGCCCTTGGCGTGGATGTAGTCCCCGAGCGCCTTCATGCCGCTCGGGAAGGTGGTCGGGTTGGCCCGGAGGTTGCCCGCTCCGTCGCGCTGCGGGTCGAACCAGCAGTCGTCGACGACGACGTACTGGTAGCCCGCGTCCTTCATGCCGGAGGTCACCATCGTGTCGGCGGCCTGGCGGACCTGTGCCTCGGTGATCCCGCATCCGAAGCTGTTCCAGCTGTTCCAGCCCATCGGCGGGGTGAGCGCGGGGCTGCCGGGCGCGGCCTGGGCGGTCGTGGGGGCGGAGGCGGTGAGACAGGCCGTGAGCGTCAGCGCGGCGGCCGCGAGGAGGCGGGTCAATCGTCGGGGCGGGGACGTCATGGGGTTCCTTTCGGGTCCGCACGGCGGGGCCGCCGTGCGGACCGGAGGGGCGGAGGCGACGGGCCGTGGAGGGGGCGCGTCGGATCAGCGCTGCAGGGTGAGCACGCCAGGGCGGTACGGCAGCCGCTGGTACGGGGTGCCCTGCGGCGTGTCGGGGTCGTGACCCTGGTAGAGGAAGCGCAGGTCGCAGGGGTCGACGGTCATGGTCTGGTCGGCGTTGACGCGGATCAGGTCGCCGTGGCTGATGTCGTTGGTCCAGGTGGCGCCGCTGTTGGCCTTGCCCGCGAAGGGGCTGCTCTCGCTGCCGGCCTGGACCGTCCACGGGCCGTTCAGGCTGGACGCGGTGAACGATCGGAAGAAGCGGTGCTCGTTCACGCCGCGGGCCTCGACGATCATGAGGTACTGGTTCCGGCCCTGGACCTTGTAGACCTCCGGCGCCTCGAACAGGTTCTTCGCCGTGTCGCTCATGACGGTCGTGTACGACGAGCCGAAGCTGCCCGGGAAGTTCCCGATCGGCAGGGTCGACTTGTAGATCTTTCCGTTGTCGTCGCCGAAGAACAGGTACATGTTCTGGTCGTCGCCGATCAGCGTCGGGTCGATCGGGCCGCCCTCGGGGAGGCTGCCGGTGAACAAGGGCTGCGGTGCGGACCAGCCCTGGGGGTTGGCGGGGTCGCTGGACGTCCGGTAGGAGAAGGGCCAGGCGGTGCCCCAGCCGTTCGAGGCCAGCACCCAGATGTCCTTGGGCGCGAAGTAGAACAGCTTGGGCGCCACCGCCAGTCCCGGGCCCATCGCGGTCTGGGTGGCCGTCGCCATGTCCGACCAGTCCGTGAAGGGACGGAACGCCATCGTGCCCCACGACGAACCGTCGGACGTGGTCGCGTAGACGAGGTTCCGGCCGTTGTACGGAACGGTGGTGAAGTCCTTCAGCGCGACCCATCCGTTCGCCGGCTCCGCCAGCGGACCGGTGGAGCTCCAGCGGTACGTCGACGGCAGGGAGCACGTGGTGCCCGGCGCGGACAGGCCGGTCCACTTCTGGTTGCCGCCGCCGTTGCACGCCCACAGCTGCACCGCCGTGCCGTTGGCCGTGCCGGCACCCGAGACGTCCAGACACAGTCCGGACTCCACGGCTACGACCGTGCCGTCGGCGGTGACCCGCCACTGCTGGTTCGTACCGCCGTTGCAGCTCCAGATCACCGGGCGCGTCCCGGCCGTGGTGGCGTGGCCCGGCACGTCCAGGCACTTGTCGCCGTACACGGTCAGCCGGTTGTCGTCCGTGAGGGTCCACCGCTGGTTGGCCCCGCCGTGGCAGTCCCAGACCTGCAGGCTCGTGCCCTCGGTCCGGTCGGCGCCCGGCACGTCGAGGCACCGGCCGGAAGCGACACCGCGCAGGGCTCCGCTGGTGGCCGCCTCGGCCGGCCCGGCGACGAGGACCACGGCCAGCGAGACCAGGGTCGCGAGGACGGTGGGGAGCGCCAGGACGGGGGTTCCGCGCTGGAGTCGGCGTCTGCGCATGGTGACTTCTCACGTCCTCGGGTAGGCGGGTTGAAGGCCTGACTGTTCGAAATCGCGAACGCCGTGCGGCAGTTCGACCAGAAGATAGATTTGGCACCGGGGCCCGTCAACGCTTCTCGACGGATCGCGTCTGCGGCGATTTACCCCCCTGCCGGATAACAGGAATTCGGGGAAATGGCGCAGGTTGGCCTGATGTTCGGCACTCCGGCGACGCACAGGGCGAGGCGGGGAGGACGCCCCGCGATTCCACGGCGCCTCCGGCACGGAAAAGAACGGACCCCCGGCCCCACGCCCTGAGTGCGAATCAGGGCGGGGACCGGGGGTCCGGCAGGACGAGGAGACCGTGGAGGCGGAGTCTCCGGGTCAGCTCATGGTGGTGATGGTGTTCCAGCCGCTGGCACCCACCACGGTGCTCGGGCCGTCGACCGGGGTCGTACCGGACGTTCCGCCCTCGTAGAACCGCAGGGTGCCGGTGCCGTCCGCGGTGGTCGTCCACATGTCGGCGGTGCCGTCGCGGTCGGCGTCGGCGCCGCCGGCGATCAGCGGGCGGTTGGCGGTCGTGTAGTTGGTGCCGTAGGTGGTGCGGCTGCCGAACGTGCCGTCGGCACGGCCGCGGTAGAGGTACAGGACGCCGTCCCGGGTGTCCCGCGCGAGGAGGTCGGGGAGGCCGTCGCCGGTGACGTCGCCGGGGGCGGCGAGGGTCATCGGGTCCCAGCCGCCGCTGCCGATCTCACGGGCGCCCTTCACCGCGGGGGCTCCGGTCGCCGCCAGGTTGTTCTCGTACAGCCACAGCTTGTTCTCCGCCGCGACGACCAGGTCCGTACGACCGTCGCCGGTCATGTCGCCGACGCTGACCACCTGTGCGTCGGCCGCCACCGATCCCAGGGCGACCGGGGGCCTCAGCCGACCGTCCATGCCGCCCGGGTACACGCGCAGCTGGGTGCCGATCCGGGCGACGAGGTCCTCGAAGCCGTCGCCGGTCCAGTCGCCCCGGTGGCTGACCGAGGCGCCGAGCCAGCCGCCGTTGCCGAGCTGGTGGCGCGAGGTGACCCCGCCGCGGCCGTCGCCCGGATAGACGTACAGGGCGCCCGCGGTGTCGACGGCGACCAGGTCCGGTGTGCCGCCGGAGCCGCGCAGGTCACCGGGGACGTGGACGGGGGCGGGCTGGTCCCCGGCCCGGACGACGACGGGGGCGTGGTCCGAGAAGCCGTTGGGCGTCACGCCCTCGACGTTCGCGGTCGTGTCCATGCGGTCCTCGTCGATGTCGCAGGAGGCGATGGCCCGGCTGGTCCCCGGTGCGCTCACGAAGACGTGGTCGAACTCGTGCCAGGTGTGGCTCGTGCCCGTCCAGCCGTGGTGGGTGGTGCCGGTGACGCAGTGCTCGTACGCCCCTGTCAGCGGCGCCATCAGCGCATTGTCCGCCTCGCGGTTGAAGTCGCCGCCGACCGCGCTCCGCCCCAGGGCGTGCTGGGCGGTGAAGTCGTCCACGAAGTTCTTCACGTTCGTGATCTGCTGCGCGATCCGGGGATCGGTGGAGCCGGGGATGATGTGGGTGTTGCAGACGGCCGTGGACTTGCCGGTCACGGCGACGCACTGTACGGGCAGCGAACGGTAGTCACTGACGGACGCCGACTTCGGCACCGCGTTCACGTGGCCCCGCGCACTGATCCCGCCCTTGACCGCGATCAGGTTGCCGAGCCTGCCGCCCTTGAGGACGCCGCGGCAGGGGCTGCCGTAGGTGGCGGAGTTCGCCGAGTCGTCGTCCCAGCGCCGGACGGGGGCGAAGTCGAAGCTCCAGCCCGACGGGCCGAGGATCTCCTTCAGGCGCCGCTGGTGGTACCCCTCCGCCTGCGTGACGCCGTCGACGACCGCCGGGACGCCGTCCGGGGCGCCGCACACCTCCTGCATCACGATCGCGTCGGCTCGCTGCTCCTGGAGCAGCGCGACGATCTCCTGGACCTTGGCCTCGTTGTCGGCCGTCGTCAGCCGGGAGGGGCAGAAGCCTTCGGAGCCTCTGCTGCCGCCGGCCTCGCCGCAGATGTTCCACGACACGACGGTCATGGGGGAGGTCACGGCCGTCGTGGTGGCGGCCTGGGCCCCCGGGGCGGCCAGACCCAGGAGGGTCATGCCACCGGCGAGGAGCACGGTCGGGATGCGGGTGAGTCTCATCGTGTGTCCTACGGGTCCTGTGGGCGGGTGGTGGTGTGGGCGGGTTCCGGTGGGCGCGGGGCGGATGGTGGTGCGGGCGGGTTCCGGTGGGCGCAGGGCGGATGGTGGTGCGGGCGGCTTCCGGTGGGCGCGAGGCGCGGGGCGGGCCTTGGGGAGGCGGCTCAGGCGAGGTCGCTGGATATCCAGTTCCAGCTGCCGGAGCTCACGCTGTCCCAGGTCATGGCCGGGTTGGCGAAGCCGGCGCCGGTGGAGGTGAAGGTCCACAGACCGGTGCGGTTGGTGCCGTCGGTCTGGCGGCCGTAGTGGTAGAGGACGCCGACGTCGGCCTTGCCGTCGCCGTTGAAGTCGCCGGCGGTCAGCTTGCTGGCCTCGGCGTTCCAGCTGCCGGTGCCCGAGTCCCACTTCCTCGACGGGTTGGTGAAGTCGGAGCCCGTGGAGGTGAGGGTCCACAGCGCCGACTTGTTGCGGCCGTCCTCCGCTTGGCCGTTGTCGTAGAGGATGCCGACGTCGGCCTTGCCGTCGCCGTTGAAGTCGGCGGCGGTGACCTTGGATCGGTCCCAGTTCCACGAGCCGAAGGCGGTGGAGACGTTGTCCCACTTCTTCGAGGGGTTGGCGAAGCCGGCGCCGGTGGAGGTCAGCGTCCACAGGGCGGTCGCGTTGCTGCCGTCCGTCTGCCGGCCGTTGTTGTAGAGAACGCCGACGTCGCTCTTCCCGTCGCCGTCGAAGTCGCCGGCGAGGAGCTTGGAGCGGTCCCAGTTCCACGAGCCGGTGCCCGCCGAGACGTTGTCCCACTTCCTGGCCGCGGTGAAGCCGCTGCCGGTCGAGGTGAGGGACCACAGGGCCGTCCGGTAGGTGCCGTCCGTGTCGCGCCCGTTGTCGTACAGGATGCCGACGTCGTCCTTCCCGTCACCGGTGAAGTCGCCGGAGGTCACCTTGGAGCGGTCCCAGCTCCAGGAGCCGGCCGCGGCGGTGCTGTCCCACCGCTTGACCGGGTCGGCGAAGTCGGTGCCCGTGCTGGTGAAGGTCCACAGGGCGGTCCTGTGGGTGCCGTCCGTCTGCTGGCCGTTGTCGTAGAGGACGCCGAGGTCGTCCTTGCCGTCGCCGTTGAAGTCACCGGCGGTGACCTTGGATCGGTCCCAGTTCCACGAGCCGAAGGCGGTGGAGACGTTGTCCCACTTCTTCACGGGCGGGCCGAAGCCGGTCCCGGTGGACGTGAAGGTCCAGACGGCCGTCCGGTAGAGGCCGTCCGTCCCCTGGCCGTTGTCGTACAGGACGGCCACGTCGTCCTTGCCGTCGCCGTTGAAGTCACCGGTGGTCCGGGCGGTGGTGGCCCGGTTCGCGGTGAGGAAGGAGACCCCGTCCGACAGCGGGCCGGTCTGTCCGGCGTCGTTGACGGCCCGCACCGTGACCGTGTGCGCGCCGTCGGTGAGCGTCGTCGTGTCGAGGGAGACGGAGTAGGCGGGGCCCGAGCCGGTGTCCGTGCCGACGGCCCGGCCGTCGACGTAGAACGTCGCCTGCGTCGGGGTGCCGACGGCGTCGGTCACGGAGGCCGTGAGGGTGATCGTGCCGGTGGCCACCGAGCCGGAGGCGAGGCCGGTCACCTTCGAGACCGGCGGTACGGGGTCGGGGTAGGGGACCGCGTGGTCGGAGCCGAGGTTCGCGAGCGGGCCGCAGTGCGGCCACGCACCCTCGCCCTGCGCCTTGAGGACCTTCTCGGCGACGAGGATCTGTTCCTTCTTGGTGGCGAGGTCGGCGCGGGCGGCGTAGGCGGTACCGCCGAACCCGTTCCAGGTGGAGGCCGAGAACTGCAGGCCGCCGAAGTAGAGGCCGTTCGTGCTGACGGCGGTCCAGTCGCCGCCGCTCTCGCACTGGGCGACCTTGTCCCAGGTCTCGACGGAGGCCGCGGAGGCCGTTCCGGCGGAGAGGAGGGTGCCGGCGAGGCCGGCCGTGACGGCGAGCGCGGTGGCGGTGGTGAGCGTGCGGGGGCGGCGGGACATGGTGTGTCGGGGCTCCTGGGACGAGGGGACGGCGTCAGGCGGGGTGACGGGGCCCGGCCGGCCGGAGGGTGTCCGGCCGGCCGGGCCCCGCGGGGGCGTCAGCCGAGCTTGCTGGCCTTCCAGTTCCAGCTGGTCTGGCCGGCGCTGTCCCAGCTCATGGCCGGGTTGGCGAAGTCGGTGCCGGTACTGGTGAACTTCCACAGGCCCGTGCGGTTGGTGCCGTCGTCCTGGACGCCGTAGCCGTACAGGACACCGATGTCGGTCTTGCCGTCGCCGTCGAAGTCACCGGCGGTCAGCTTGCTGGCGTCGGAGTTCCAGCTACCGGTGCCCGAGTCCCACTTCTTGGACGGGTTGGTGAAGTCGCTGCCCGTGGAGGTGAAGGTCCACAGCGCCGACAGGTTGCGGCTGTCCTCGGTCTGGCCGTTGTCGTAGAGGACGCCGACGTCGGCCTTGCCGTCGCCGTTGAAGTCACCGGTGGTGACCTTGGAGCGGTCCCAGTTCCAGGAGCCGGTGCCCGTGGAGACGTTGTCCCACTTCTTCGACGGGTTGGTGAAGTCCGTGCCGGTGGAGGCGAGGGTCCACAGGGCGGTCACGTTGGTGCCGTCCGTCTGCTGGCCGTTGTCGTACAGGATGCCGACGTCGGCCTTCCCGTCGCCGGTGAAGTCGCCGGAGACCATCTTGGAGCGGTCCCAGTTCCAGGAGCCGGTGCCCGTGGAGACGTTGTCCCACTTCTTCGACGGGTTGGTGAAGCCCGTGCCGGTGGAGGTGAGCGTCCACAGGGCGGTCACGTTGGTGCCGTCCGTCTGCTGGCCGTTGTTGTACAGGACGCCGACGTCGTCCTTGCCGTCCGCGTTGAAGTCACCGGTGGTGACCTTCGACCGGTTCCAGTTCCACGAGCCGGTGCCGGCGGAGACGTTGTCCCACTTGAGGACGGGGTCGGCGAAGCCGGTGCCGGTGGAGGTGAAGGTCCACAGGGCGGTCTTGTTGGTGCCGTCCGTCTGCTGGCCGTTGTTGTACAGGACGCCGATGTCGGACTTTCCGTCGCCGTTGAAGTCACCGGTGGTGACCTTCGAGCGGTCCCAGTTCCAGGAGCCGAAGCTCGAGGAGTCCCAGACCTTCACGGGCTGGTTGAAGCCGGCGCCGTTGCTCAGGTACGTCCACAGGCCGGTCTCGTACGAGCCGTCCGTCTGCCTGCCGTAGTCGTACAGGACGCCGACGTCGGCCTTGCCGTCGCCGTTGAAGTCGGCGTGGAAGGTGGAGGTGGCCTCGCCGTTGGAGGTGATGATCTGGGCGCGGGAGGCGCCGGTGTTGCCGTTCGTGTCGGTGACCTCGGCGGCCACGATGTGCTTGCCGTCGGGGAAGCGGCTGGAGTCCAGGGCGAAGGAGTACGGGGCCTGGGTGAGCTTTCCGCTGACCGGCTCGCCGTCGACGTAGTACTGGACCGAGGCCACGCCGTAGGTTCCGGCGGTGGTGGAGGCCGTCAGGTTGGCGACGCCCGAGACCGTGCCGGTGGCGCCGCTGAGCGCGACCCGCGGCGGGGTGGCCTGCTGCATCTTCGGCGAGATGTACCCGCTGATGCGCTGGCTGCCGAACGGCGCCTGGCCCACGTGCCAGTTGGACGACGTGTTCGTCCTGACGCTGTTGCTCTCGTTTCCGCCGGTGATGGTGACCTTGCCGTCCGCGACGCCGGTCACCATGGCCACGTGCTGGGCCCAGCCGTTGGCGTACTCGTACACGACGGCGTCACCGACGCTGGGCGTGTAGGTGGGGCTGGTGTGGAGGGTCCCGTACTTCTTGCCGTAGGTCCAGAAACTGGAGGCGGCGTCGGTGAGCACGGCCTGGCCCATCACGTTGTACTTCGACCAGACCCAGCCGACGAAATCGGCACACCAGGCGTGGGCGGCGCCGCCGCTGCCGTTGCAGCTGTTCCTCTGGTTCAGGTCGTTGTGGTAACCGCCGTTGGCGCAGGGGCCGTTGCCCGTCTGGCTCTTGGCAAGCGTCGCCATCTCGGTGAGCTCGGAGGCGTGGACGGGGGTCGCGGCGAGGCCCGAGAGGGCGGCGGCGGCCACGAAGGAGGCGAGGCCGACGCGGATCGGACGGGGCAGGACGGCACGGGACACGGAAGTACTCCTGACGGTGACATGGCGGTGCCCTGAGCAGGGACGCGCGGGGAAGTGGAAGGGCCTGGCCCGGGAGACGGGCGGGCGGTCGGGGCCGAGGGCCCCGGGAGGTTCAGCGGGCGCCGGTGAGCACGTAGCCCTGCGCCGCGATGGCGTGGGACACCCGGTCGAGAAGGCGGCGCATGCGCGGCAGGGCGACGTCGTCGGTGGGGGCGCGCACGAAGAGGTAGAGGTCGAGGCCGTCGTGGGTGTAACGGGCCTTCACGTGCTCCAGCCCGTCGGCGGGTACGGCGTGGGCCCAGAGGAGATCGGTGAGGACGGCGAGGGTCTCCTGGCGAGGGGGGTCTCCCGACGGTGCCGTGAGGGAGGCCAGGACGAGACGCACGGCGGGTCAGTCCCAGCCGATGGCGTTCTGCTGGGCGGTGGCTGCGGACAGCTCCACCGAGTCCCAGCTGATCGCACCCGAGCCGTCGCCGTCCTGGACCGAGTCCCAGCTGATCGCACCGGGGACATCGGCGGCCTGGACCGAGTCCCAGCTGATCGCACCGGGGACATCGGCGGCCTGGACCGAGTCCCAGCTGATCGCCCCCGAACCGTCACCGTCCTGGACCGAGTCCCAGCCGATCGCACCGGGGACATCGGCGGCCTGCACCGTGGTGACGGCGGCTCCGGTGGAGAGCAGGGCGGCGAGGCCGGCGGCAGCGAGAAGTGCGGAGACGCGCGACATGACATTCCTTCGGTCGACGGGGCGGAGCGGTACGGAGGGGAACTGCGCGGACCGGATGACGAAAGGTTTCCTGTCCGACGGGGCGGTGGGGCGGGTTTTGCCGCCGCCGTCCTCGTGATCACCACTCTGCCGCCCGTCGACAGCCCCCGGAAGGGACGCCGACTGTCGCCAAGCTGTCAGGCAGCTTGCTGCCACCGCACCCCTTCCGACTGGTCTTCATCCGCCCGTCATCAGGTATTTTCGGCCCGTCAGCCATATGGCAAGCAGGGGGGATTGAGGTGCTCGAAGCACTGGGACTAGGCATCGACGAGGAGTCCGTCTACCAGGAGATGCTGGTGACCTCGGCGGGTGGAGTGGAGGAGCTGGCCGCGCGTCTGGGCATGACGGAGGCCCGCGTCAGGGACGCCCTCGACCAGCTGGTCGCCCTCGACCTGCTGGCGCCGTCGCAGGACTCCGGGAAGGGCCTGCGGGCGGTCTCGCCCGACGTGGGCCTCGAGGTGATGATCCGGCGGCAGGAGGAGGAGCTGGCCCGTCGGCAGGAGGAGCTCGCGCGCAGCAAGGCCGCGGTGGCGAGGGCGGTCGCGGCCTACGCCCACCTGCGGCCCAACACGGAGACGGAGCAGGCCGAACGGCTCGTCGGCCTCGACGCGATCCAGTCCCGGCTGGAGGCCCTCACGCGCGACCTCTCCGACGAGCTGATGTCGATCATGCCGGGCGGCGCCCAGTCGCAGCGCAGCCTGGACGCGTCGCGCCCGCTCGACGAGGCGGCGCTGCGGCGCGGTGTGCACATCCGGGCGGTGTACCAGGACAGCGCCCGCAACGACGGGCCGACGCTGGCGTACGCCCAGTGGACGACGGAGCTGGGCGGCCTGGTCCGTACGAGTCCCGTGCTGCCGCCGCGCATGGTGGTCTTCGACCGCCGGACCGCGCTCGTGCCGATCGACCCCGAGAACTCGAAGCTCGGGGCGCTGTGCACCTCGTCGCCCGGGATCGTCGCCTCGCTCCTGTCCCTGTTCGAGCAGACCTGGGAGACGGCTGTACCGCTCGGCGCCGACCACCGGCAGCCGTCCGAGGACGGCATCAGCAGCAGCGACCGCGAGCTGCTGCGGCTGCTCGCCTCGGGGCTGACGGACGAAGGCGCGGGGAAGCGGCTGGGCATCTCGGTCCGGACCGTGCGTCGCCAGATGGCCGGGCTGATGGAACGGCTCAACGCCACGAGCCGGTTCGAGGCGGGGCTCAAGGCGGCGCGCCGCGGCTGGTTGTAGGCCGCCCGCGCCGGGCGGTCGACACGCGAAGGCCGTTGGGCCCCGGCTGCGGCGAGACGTCGCCTGGCGATGCCGCCACCAGCCGTACCGGTGACGCGAGTTGAGCGCCGGCCGGCTGGTGGCCCGCGATCCGGGCCACGGCCCGGTCGGACGTCACCGCCGGCGGGCGGGGTCCACGCCGTGACCGGCGGCCACCGCACGATATTCGCCCCCCCCTGACGACCCCCTGACGACCCCTCTGCTCCGACTGCGGCCGAGAACGCCGAAAACCCTCTGCCATGCGACCGGATGTATGCCAGGATGATCGAATTCGATCATCGATTGATCAAAGGCTGTCGGCCCGGAGCCGACACCTGGGGGAGAGAACCACCATGACCACTCTGCAGAAGCGCATCGTCGCGGTCGTCGCCACGGCGTTCGCCGCCGCCTTCCTGACGCTCGGCACGGCGTCCTCGTTCGGGGAGCAGGGCCCGCAGTTCACGGTCCAGGCCGGCAACGTCGTCAACATGCCGTGAGCGCAGGAGCCCCGATGAGCATCAAGACCCGCGTCGCCGCGCTCCTCGCGACGGCCGTGGCCGCTTTCGGCCTGGCCCTCGGCGCCACCGCACTCCCGTCGGACTCCGACACCGCCGTCACGGCCGGAACCGTCCACAACCACCCGTAAGGCAGGGGAACCATGAGCGTCAAGACCCGTTTCCTGTGCGTCGTCGCCGCGGCGGTGGCGGCCTTCGGGTTCGCGGCCGGCGCCGTCACGCTGCCGTCGGCCTCCGACACCAGCGTCCAGGCCGGCACCATCACCAACCGCCCGTAACACCAGGGGACCACCATGATCCGCACGTTCGCCCTCGCGCTCGGCGCGCTGTCCCTGCTCGCGCTCGGCCTGACCGCCGCCGCGAACGTCACCGGCGGCGCCCAGCACGTCTCCGCGCACACCATCGTGCCCGAGTAGTCACCACCAGCCGTACCACCGCTTCCCCGGCCCCCTTCCGTCAGAGCGCGGAAGGGGGCCGGCCGCGTGAGTGTGACGGCCGCGCCAAGGACTTCCCCGTGGGCCCAGGCCGGTCCCCCGGCGCTTACCGTCACGCCCGGACACGCCTGGAGGAAGCCCGGCGGCACCAGCGGCTCACCCCACGTCAGCGCACCCGGCCGCGCGGCTTCAGCGGAACCGGGGGCAGTTCGGGGGCCGGAAGCGGAGCGCCGTCGTAGCCCTTCACCTCGCCGAAGCGGCCGCCGCCCATCCAGTCCGAACGGGCCTGAGCGATCTCCTCGTTCGAGCGGCCGATGAAGTTCCACCACATGACCAGCTCCTCCTCGAAGGGCTCGCCGCCGAGGAGCATCAGGCCCGCGTCGGAGAGTGCGCGGAGGGGGAGTTCGGTGCGGCCGCAGCCGAGGTAGAGCATGGAGCCGGGGAGGACCGGGACGCCGTCGACGTGGGCCTCGCCGGACATCGACAGGACCGCGTACTCGAAGTCCGGTTCCAGCGGGAGGCTCGTCTCGGTGCCCGCCGCGAGGGCGAGGTCGGCGCCGACGATCGGGGTGTACGTCGTGCCGGGCGACGCGGCGCCGTCGAGGCTGCCGAGGATCACCGTGGCCGTCAGGCCCGGAGCCGTGACCTGCGGGAGGTCGGCGTGGTGCTGGAAGTGGGGCTCCACGTGCCGGTGCTCGTCCGGAAGCGCGACCCAGAGCTGGGCGCCGTGGAGGAAGCGGGCGTGCTGCCGGGGGCTCTCCTCCGAGTGGGAGATCGCCCGGCCCGAGGTCATGAGGCCCAGCTCGCGCGGGCGGATCGTCTCGAGGCTGCCGGTCGAGTCGCGGTGCAGGACCTCGCCCTCATGGAGCCAGCTCACCGTCTGGAGGCCCATGTGGGGGTGGGGCGGGACCTGCATGCCCGGCTCGTCCGCGATGTCGTCGGGGCCGTAGTGGTCGACGAAGGCCCAGGCGCCGACCATCCTCCGACCCAGGTTCGGGAGCAGTCGGCGGACCTCCGTCGACTCCCCGAGGCGGACCTTCCGCGGGCTGAGAAGCTCCCGTACCGGCTCGGCGACGACGAAGCCCCGGCCGCCGCACACCGTCATCGCGGCCTGGCGATCAAGATTGCTCATGACACTCAACCTACCTTAGTGGAATGTTCAACCATCGGGTCTTGTTGACGTGGTCGACCGCCACAAAGAGTGGCAGATCCGGCCAGCCGGAGAGGAAGAGCAAGTGAGCGACACGTACTACGAGTTCGGAACGGCCGCGGAGCGCTGGGATCGCGCGCGCCTGTTCTTCGACGCGAAGGAGTACCGGACCGCCGTCCGCATCCTGAGCGGCCTCGTCGCCGAGCACCCCGACCAGACGGCCCAGCGGCTGCTCCTCGCCCGCGCCTACTACCACTCCGCCCAGCTCTCCCGCGCCGAGACGGAGCTCCGGACGATCCTGGAGCGCGACCCGGTCGAACACTACGCGCGGCTGATGCTGGGGCGCACCCTTGAGCGCCAGGGGCGCCCGGACGAGGCGGCGCCGCATCTGCGGATGGCGGCGGCGATGTCCGGCGAGCTGCCCGTCTGAGGACCGGCCTTCACGCGGTTCTGATACCCCCGCACGGTATGGTCTCGGTCAGGAGGTCCTGATCTTGCGTCCACGCCGTGCCGGCCGCCGTATGCGAGCAGGAGGTGCCCTCGCGCACCTCCTGCTCGTCGGCGTGCTCGCGCTCGGCGTGTTCCTCATGCACGCCGTGGGGCATCCCGAGGGGGCCGGTGACACGAGGCCCTCCGGGACGGCCACCGTCACCACCGCCGCGCACCACACCGGCGACGGTGGCGGCTCCGACACCCGCCACGAACCCGGTTCCGGGATGGACATGACCACGCTCTGCGTGGCCGTCCTCGGCGTCTGGCTGCTCGCGGGGCTCGTCCGGGCCGCCCTGGCCCGCCGCCCCGACTGGCTCGCCGTCCTCCTCGCGCGGCTCACCCCCGCGCTCGGACCCCACGCGCCCCCGCCGAGACCTCCCGACCTCGCCCAGCTGTCGATCCTGCGGATCTAGGCCGTCACGCCGCCGCGGGCGCCTCGCGCTGCCCGCAAACGCATCGACCCGCCCTTTCCGCTCGTACGGGCACCTGTGCGCCGTACGGACAGCACACACGAGGTAGCACTCCCATGCGCAGTCTCAGCACCAAGAAGCTCACCCTCACCGGGGCCGTCGTCGCCGCCGGGCTCCTGCTCTCCGCCTGCGGCGGGAACGACGGTTCGGACGGCGGCATGAGCGGGATGGACCACGGCGGTACGTCGACGTCGGCATCGGCGTCCGCGTCCGCGGCCGGCTTCAACGACGCCGACGTGATGTTCGCCCAGATGATGATCCCCCACCACCAGCAGGCCCTGGAGATGGCGAAGCTCGCCGACGGCCGCGCCGAGGACCCCGAGGTCAGGAAGATCGTCGCCGCGATCGAGAAGGCCCAGGACCCGGAGATCCGGAAGATGAGGTCCTGGCTCAAGGGCTGG
This sequence comes from Streptomyces sp. NPDC020807, assembly GCF_040641575.1. Lineage (NCBI taxonomy): Bacteria > Bacillati > Actinomycetota > Actinomycetes > Kitasatosporales > Streptomycetaceae > Streptomyces > Streptomyces sp. NPDC020807. Next base: position 238,165 of record NZ_JBFADU010000006.1, on the reverse strand, counting down.
GGGAAGCCCGACGCCGTCGAGGGTGGTTCCGGGAGCGGCCACGGCATGGCCGGGATGATGTCCGAGCAGGACATGAAGGACCTCTCGGCGGCCAAGGGCAAGGCCTTCGACCGGAAGTTCGCCGAGCTGATGATCGCGCACCACGAGGGCGCGGTCGCCATGGCCGAGGACGAGCGGAAGGACGGCCTCGACACCGGAGCCAGGAAGCTCGCCGACGACGTCGTGCGGACCCAGTCCGCCGAGATCGCCGAGCTGCGGAAGATCCTCGACCGGATCTGATCGCCGACCCTCGCGGCCGGTCCCCGTCTCCCGGCGGCCGGCCGCCCTTCCCCGGCAGGTCCCCGTCTCCCGGCGGCCGGCCGCCCTCCCCCGTACGCCCGCTCCCCCGGCGAAAGAACGATGAAGAAGTCCTTTCGCGGCACCACGGCCGGTGCCGCCGCCACCACCCTTGGCCTTGCCCTGACCCTGGCCCTGACCCTGACCCTGACCAGCTGCTCCCGGGACCGGCCGGCGGGCGACGCCCCCGCCGCCCTCAGCCACATCCACGGGCTCGGCGCCCGCGGCGACACGCTCTACGTCGCCACGCACGGAGGCGTCCACTCCCCCGGCCCCGCCGGCCGGCCGGTCCCGGTCGGCGACCGCCGGGACGACTTCATGGGCTTCACCGTCACCCCCACGGGCGCCTTCCTCGCCAGCGGGCATCCGGCCCCCGGCCCGGACGGACCCGCCGATCTCGGTCTGATCGAGTCGACGGACTCCGGCCTCACCTGGCGCGAGAGGTCGCTCGGCGGCGAGGTCGACTTCCACTCCCTCGACACCGCCGCCGACTCGACGGTCTACGGCTACGACAGCGCGAACGGCCGCCTGCGGATCAGCCGCGACGGCGTCACCTGGCAGGACGGGGCCGCGCTGCGCGCCCTCGACATCGCCGTCTCCCCCGCCTCCCGTGACACCGTGCTCGCCACCACGGAGACCGGAGTCGCCCGCAGCACCGACGGAGGGAAGACGTTCGCGCCCGGTGCGGGGCAGGTCCTCGCGTACGTGGACTGGGGCGCCCCCGACGCCCTCTTCGGCATCGACTCGAACGGCGTCCTCTTCCGGGGCACGGGGGCGGAGGCGGGCGCGGCCTGGAGCCGCGTCGCCACCGTCCCCGGCGGCGCCCCTCAGGCGCTCACCGTCGTCGACGCCCGCCGCCTCCTCGTCGCGACCCGGGACGGGGTGTACGAGTCCCGGGACGCCGGCCGCTCCTTCGAGCGGCGGATGGAGGTGACATCGGGGGGCGGCGCTCACTGAGCACGGTCGACGACCACCTCTCCGCCCACCACGACCGTCTCCGCCACCGTGCCCGGGATCTCCCCGGGCGCGACGCGGAAGATGTCACGGGAGAGGACGACGAAGTCGGCGAGCTTGCCGACCGTCAGCGAACCCCGTTCGTCCTCCAGGAAGTTGGCGTAGGCGGAGCCCATCGTGTAGCCCTCGACGGCGGTGGCCACGTCGATCGTCTCCTCCGCCGTCCAGGGCTCGCCCCCGCCGAGGGGTCGGCGGGTGACGGCAGCGTGGATCCCGACCATGGGGTCCATCTCGGCGACGTTCCAGTCGCTGGAGAGGGCGAGGACGGCACCGGCCTCGCGCAGGCTGCGGAGCGGCCACGCCTTGTGCCAGCGGGCGGGGCCGACGTTCTCGGCCCACGCCTGGCCCGGTCCCGCGATGTCGGGGGCCGCGTGGCGGGGCTGCATGCAGGCGACGACGCCGAGCTCGGCGAAGCGGGGGGTGTCCGCCGGGTCGAGGCACTCGACGTGCACGACCTGGTGCCGGGCGTCGCGCGGGCCGTTGACGGCGCGGGCGGCGGCGACGGCGTCGAGGACGGTCCGGATGCCCCGGTCGCCCGTGGCGTGGACGAAGCACTGGAAGCCGCGCGCGTCGAGTCGGGTGAGGAGCTCCGCGAACTCCTCCGGCGGGTAGAAGGTGTCGCCGCGGTGGTGGGAGCAGCCCGCGTACGGTTCGAGAAGCGCGGCCGTCCGCGGTTCGACGACGTCGTCGATGTAGAGCTTGAGCGGTCCCACGCGGAGCCGGTCGTCCGAGAACTCCCCTGCCGCCGAGGTGAACGCGTCGAGGTCCGCGTCCGTCGTGCCGCGCGGGTGGAAGAGGGCGGCGACGACGCGTGAGCGCAGGCGGCCTTCGGCGCGGGCGCGCTGGAAGAGGGCGAGGTCGTCGAGGGAGTTCTGCGGCTCGACGACGGTGGTGATGCCGTAACCGATCGCGTCGTCCAGGCTCTTGGCCAGTCGCCCGTACTGGCGGTCGGGCGAGGCCCAGGGGACGCCGAGCTCGCGCAGGGCGCGGTGGCCTTCCCGGGAGAGTCCCTTGATGGCGAAGTCCTTGACGAATCCGGTGGGTTCGCCGGTTCCCGGGTCGACGACGGCGCGGCCGAAGGGCAGGTCGGTGTGGTCGCGGTCGACGCCGAGACGGCGCAGGGCGGCGGTGTTGAGCCACGCCGTGTGGACGTCGTAGCTGAGGACGATCGCCGGGACGTCGCCGGTGGCGGGGTCGAGGTCGGCGGCGGTCGGCATGCGTCCGCCGTCGAGCGCCGAGTAGTCGAAGGCCTCGGCCTCGATCCACTCGGCGTCGGGGTGGGCGGTGCGCCATTCCCGTACGCGCTCGTGGACCGCGTCGAGCGTACGGGCTCCCGCGAGCTGCACGCAGGCGTCGTCCGAGCCGAGCCGGACGTGGTTGTGGGCGTCGACGAAGCCGGGCAGGACGAGCCGCCCCGCGGCGTCGACGACCCGGGTTCCGGGCCCGGCCCAGGGGCCCGCGTCGGCGTCGGCGCCGATCCAGACGATGCGGCCGTCCCGTACGGCCATGGCCTCGGCCTCCGGAAGGTCCGGGTCGACGGTGTGGATGCGGGCGCCGGTGAGGAGGAGGTCGGCGGGGCCGGGGTGGTCGGCGGGGCCGGGGTGGTCGGCGGGGCCGGGCCGGTCGGCCGGACGTGCGTGGTCGGCGGGGGTCGCGCTGTTCATGAGGGTGTGACTCCGTGTCGTACAGGAGGAGTTGGGCGGAGGCAGGGTGCGGGGCCGGGGGGTCAGGAGTCGGCCGGGTGCGGGATCGCGCGCCCGCGGGCGAGGAGCACGTACACCAGCGCCGAGACGACCGAGCCGAGGAGCGTGAGGTCGGCGCCGCCGAGCGGGGCGACGAGGGGGCCGGTCCAGAGGGCCGAGTCGCAGGTGAGGCCGGAGAAGAGGAGTCCGGCGAGGAGGGCCGTCATGCCGGCGGGGTGCCAGCCCGCGCGGTACCAGTAGCCGCCGCCGGGTCCTGTGCGGTGCAGGGCGCCGGAGTCGTACCGGCAGCGCCGGAGCACCATGTCGGCGAGGAAGACGCCGCCCCAGGGGGCGAAGACGATGATCAGGAGGGAGAGGAAGGAGAGGAGCGAGGTGGTGAAGTCGGTGAGGAAGAGCGCGCCGAGGGAGCCGAGGGCGGTGACGGCGGCGCTGATGACGATCGCCCGGGCGCGGCTCCACGGGATGCCGAGGACCTGGAGGTTCAGGCTCGACGAGTAGAGCGTGATGATGGAGTTGGTGACGGAGCCGCCCAGGACGAGGGCGAGGAAGAGCGGCTGGAACCAGCCGGGGAGCAGGCTCTCGGTGCCCGCGACGGCGTCCGTCATATCGACCTGGGTCGCGGCGGCCACGCCGGCCACGCCGAGGGCGACGGAGGAGAGGAAGCCGCCGAGCGCGCCGCTGACGGTGACGGCCTTGAGGGAGGTCGTGCGGGGCAGGTAGCGGGTGTAGTCGGCGGGCATCGGGAGGTACGAGAACGGGCCCGCGAGCACGACGACGAAGGCGAGGCTCCAGCCGGAGGCACCGGGCGCGGCAGCGGGGGCCGAGGTGTCGGCGCCGGGCAGCACGAGGGCGAGCAGGACGGCGAAGCCGACGGCGAGGACGTACGCCATCCAGCGTTCGGCGAACTGGACGGTGGCGTGGCCCCAGAGGGCGACGGCGAAGGTCAGCGCGAGGGTGACGGCGAGGGCGGCGGCGCGGGGGGCGTGGCCGCCGTGCCAGCCGAGGTCGGCGAAGAAGGCTTCGAGGGCGAGGGTGCCGACGACCGTGTTCACGACGGTGTAGCCGATGCTGACGATCCAGTTGAGGAGTCCGGCGGGCCAGTTGCCGCGGACGCCGAAGGCGGCGCGGGAGATGACGAGGGTCGCGGTGCCGGTGCGGACGCCGCTGAGTCCGGCGGCGCCGATGGCGAGGAAGGAGAGGCCGCCGAGGACGACGACGGCGGCGGCCTGCCAGAAGGAGAGTCCGAAGGCGACGGCGAGGGCGCCGTTGATGACGTAGGTGAAGGTGAGGTTCGAGCCGAACCAGAGCCAGAAGACGTCCTTGGCTCCGCCGTGTCTCTCGGCGTCGGGGATGCGGTCGATGCCGTGCTCCTCGACCTGGAAGACCTCGTCCCGGCCCGTGGTGACGGCCGCCGCCCCCGTCGCCGTCTCGTGTGCGACCACTCCGCGCTCCTGTCTTGAATGCCGTTCTATCTTCTTGAACGGCATTCAAGATGCGCGACGGGTTCGGGGCACGTCAAGACCTCCGGAGGTTGCGGTTAGGGTCGGTTCCGTACACAGGACGACGGAACGGGGAGCACGGCGGTGGCAGGGGCGGCACGACGGCGGGACGGCAGCGTCACCCAGGAGCGGATGCTCGAAGAGGCCATGGCGGCCATCGCCGAGGACGGGCTCGCCGCGCTCACCATGTCGGCGCTCGCCGAGCGGCTCGGCACCAGCGGCGGCCACATCCTGTACTACTTCGGCAGCAAGGACCTGCTCCTGCTCGCCGCCCTCCGGTGGAGCGAGACCGCGCTCGCCGAGGAGCGGCGCGCCCTGCTCGCCCGCCGGATCACGGCCGAGCGCAAACTCGACCTCTTCCTCCGCCTCTACCTCCCCCGCGGGCCGCGCGACCCGCGCTGGACGCTCTGGATCGAGCTCTGGGCCCGCACGCCGGGCAACGCCGAACTGCGCACAGCACAGGCAGAGTTGGATCGCGGATGGCAGGAGGACCTGGAGGAGGTGCTGACCGCGGGCGTCACCCGGCGCCGCTTCGCGCCGCTCGACGCGCCCGCCCGCGCCTCCGAACTCCTGGCCCTTCTCGACGGATTGAGCACCCGAGTCGTCCTCGGCCAGGAGTCCGGCCGGGACGCCCGCCCCGCGCTGGAGGCGGCACGGGCGGCGGCACGGCTCCTCGTCCCACCGGTGGTTGACTGACCGTCAGCCCCGGTACGCCTCCAGGAGACGGAGCCACGCCTCGCTGAGGGTCGGGTAGGAGGGGACCGCGTGCCAGAGGCGCGCGATCGGGACCTCGCCGACGACGGCGACCGTCGCCGAGTGGACGAGTTCGCCGATGCCGGGGCCGACGAAGGTGGCACCGACGACCACCTCCCGGTCGAGGTCGACGACGATCCGGGCGCGGCCCCTGTAGCCCTGGGCGTAGAGCCCGGCGCCCGCGACCTGGTCCATCTCCACGTCGACGGCGCGGACCCGGCGCCCGGCCCGCTCGGCCTCGGCGAGACCGAGGCCGACGGCGGCGGCCTCGGGGTCACTGAAGACGACCTGCGGGACGGCCGCGTGGTCGGCGGTCGCGGCGTACGGGCCCCAGGGCGCCGGCTCGGCGTCCCCCTTCGCGCGCGCCCCGATCGCCGCCCCCGCGATCCGTGCCTGGTACTTGCCCTGGTGGGTCAGGAGCGCGCGGTGGTTCACGTCGCCGACCGCGTACAGCCAGTCGGTCCCCGTGACCCGGAGGCTGTCGTCCACGTCCAGCCAGGAGCCGGGCCTCAGACCGACGGTCTCCAGGCCGATGTCCTCCGTGCGCGGGGCGCGGCCCGTCGCGAAGAGGACCTCGTCGGCCTCGACGTGGTCGCCGCCGTCCAGGACGACCGTCACCGGCCCGGTGCCCCCGTCCCGTACGACCGCGGTGACGTCGACGCCCGTACGGATGTCGGCGCCGCGCGTGGCCAGGGCCTCGGCGACGTACTCCCCCACGAACGGCTCCATGCGCGGGAGCAGGCCCCCGCCCCGTACGAGCAGGGTGACCTTCGCGCCCAGGGCCTGCCAGGCCGTGGCCATCTCCGTACCGACGACTCCGCCGCCGACCACGACGAGCCGCTCGGGCACGCGGCCGGAGCTGGTGGCCTCGCGGCTCGTCCACGGGTGGGCGCCGGGGAGGCCCGGCAGGTCGGGGAGGACGGCGCGGCTGCCGGTGCAGACGGCGACGGCGTGGCGGGCGGTCAGCAGGTGCTCGTCGCCCTCGGGGCCCGTGACGGCGACCCGGCGGGGGCCGACGAGGCGGCCGTGGCCGCGGTAGAGGCGGGCGCCGATCGAGTCGAGCCAGTCGACCTGGCCGTCGTCCTTCCAGTCGCCGACGACCGAGTTCCGGTGGCGGAGGACCTCCAGGGCGTCGAGCGGCCCGTAGACCGACTCGCGCAGTCCGGCGACCTTGCGGGCGTCGGAGCGGGCGATGGCGGGGCGCAGCAGGGCCTTGCTGGGCATGCAGGCCCAGTACGAGCATTCGCCGCCGATCAGCTCGCTCTCGACGATCGCGGCGCTGAGGCCGGCCGCGCGGACCCGGTCCGCCAGGTTCTCGCCGACCGGTCCGGCCCCGAGGACCACCACGTCAAAGGCGTCTTCCACCATTCGTGTCATGGGCACCAGTGTGCGGGGAAGGGTGCGGAATAGCGCGGCTCGCTACGCCGTTGTGCCGGGCGAGTCCCCCCGCCCCCCGACAGACAGGAAGCAGCATGAGCACCGTAGAGCTCACCAAGGACAACTTCGACGAGGTCGTGAGCGGGAACGGGTTCGTGCTCATCGACTTCTGGGCGGAGTGGTGCGGCCCGTGCCGCCAGTTCGGCCCGATCTTCGAGGCCGCGTCGGAGCGCCACCAGGACCTGGTCTTCGCGAAGGTGGACACCGAGGCGCAGCAGGAGCTGGCCGCCGCGTTCGAGATCCGCTCCATCCCGACGCTGATGATCGTCCGGGACAACGTGGCCGTGTTCGCGCAGCCGGGCGCGCTGCCGGAGGCGGCCCTCGAGGACGTCATCGGTCAGGCGCGGAACCTGGACATGGACGAGGTGCGGAAGTCGGTCGAGGCGGCGCAGCAGCAGGGCGAGTGACGGTCTGACGCGAGAGGGGAGGGGTACGGGGATCTCCCCGTACCCCTCCCTTTCGCTTGTACGTCTTCCTCCCCCGTACGTCTCCGGGGTCAGCGCTCCAGGACGAGTGCGAGGCCCTGGCCGACGCCGATGCAGAGGGCGGCGAGGCCCGTGCCGGACCCGGCGGCCGCGAGCTGGTGGGCGACGGAGCCGGCGAGGCGGGCCCCGGAGGCGCCGAGGGGGTGGCCGATGGCGATCGCGCCGCCACGCGGGTTGACGACCGAGGGGTCGAGCTCGGGCCACTCGGCGAGGCAGCCGAGGGCCTGGGCGGCGAAGGCCTCGTTGAGCTCGAAGGTCGTCAGGTCGGCGAAGGAACGGTCCGCCTTCTCCAGGGCGCGGCGGACCGCGGCGACCGGGCCGAGGCCGAAGAGCTGCGGCTCGATGCCGGTCACCGCCGACGTGCGGATGCGGGCGAGCGGCTCGCGGCCGGTCTCGCGCAGCCCCTCCTCGTCGACGATGAGGAGGGCGGCGGCGCCGTCGTTGAGCGGCGAGGCGTTGCCGGCCGTGACCGTGCCGCCGGTGGGGCGGAAGGAGGGCTTCAGCTTGGCGAGGGCCTCCAGTGACGTCGCGTCCCGGATGCACTCGTCGCGGAGCAGGTCCACGCCCTCGTACGGGACGACCTCACCGTCGTACAGACCCTTGGCCCAGGCCTCGGCGGCCTTCTGGTGGCTGGCGAGGGCGAAGGCGTCCTGCTGGTCGCGGGTGAGGCCGTGCTTGTCGGCGACGAGCTCCGCGCCCTCGCCGAGGGCGACGGTCCACTCGGCGGGCATGCGCGGGTTGGTCATCCGCCAGCCGAGGGTCGTCGAGTGGAGCTGCTGGTGCCCGGCGGGGAAGGCGCGCTCGGGCTTCTGGAGGACCCAGGGGGCGCGGGACATCGACTCGACGCCGCCCGCGATGGCGACGGACGCGTCGCCGAGGGCGACGGCGCGGGCCGCCTGGATGACGGCCTCCAGGCCGGAGCCGCAGAGGCGGTTGACGGTCACGCCGGGGACGGTGACGGGGAGTCCGGCGAGCAGGACGGCCATCCGGGCGACGTCGCGGTTGTCCTCGCCGGCACCGTTGGCGTCACCGAAGTACACGTCGTCGACGCGGGCGGGGTCGAGCGCGGGCGTGCGGTCGACGAGCGCCTTGACGACGTGGGCGGCGAGGTCGTCGGGGCGGACCGAGGAGAGCGCGCCCCCGAACTTCCCGATCGGTGTGCGGACGGCGTCGACGATGTAGACGTCGCGGATGCTCATCGGTTCTCTCCCACGTGACCTTCGGAACGACTCTGTCCGCCTGGTGGGGAGGGTCTGGCCCTCCCCCCGTGCGCCGCCGAGTCTGTGCCTGGTGCACGGACCCTGTCAACGGTCGCCTCACGAGGGGAGGGCGGGGCAGAGCGGGCGGGACGGCGGGGGAACAGCGGGGGACAGCGGGGGGGACAGCCGAGGGGGGGAGCGCAGGTCAGCCGCGGGCCGCCGGGCGGACGAGCGCCGTGAGCCCGTAGTCGAGCTCGCGACCGTCGACGAGCAGGGCCTCGACGGTGCGCGTCTCCGGATCGAGGTCGGCGCGCATGCCGTGCCCCTCGTAGATGGGGTACCCGGACTCCCCCCGCCGCCCGGTGGCCTCGACGACGGCCGACCGCACGGCGGTGTCCTCCACGGAGGCCCCACCCCTGTCCTCGACGTGCTCGGGCACCAGCAGGATCTCGAAACGCTGCGGAACAGTATTCATGCGACGACGCTAAGCGCTGCGGGGGGCTCGTGCCGAGTGAGGCGGGGCGCCGGGCCCCGGGCCTTGGGGGGCGGGGCGCCGGGCCCCGACCGGGCCCGATCACGGCGTACGACTCCGATCTCGCAGTCGTCCGTCCCGGCGATGCGGGCCGTCGGCGCGGCGCGTCTCGGCCGTCGGGGTGGGGGGTCCCGCGGCTCCAGTCGTCCGTCAGCTCGAGTCGCGGGGGATGACCCGGGAGTCGAGGAGCCGTCTCGACCGCAGGGGGGCTTCCGGTTCGCGGACCGCCTGGTCGATGAGTTCCGCCAGTTCGCCGCCGAGGACCATGTCGAGCCGGACCGTGCTCAGGCGGGGACGGAGCAGACGGCCCAGGAGGAGGTCGTCGGCGCCGACGAGGGCCGTGTCCTCGGGGACCGAGACGCCGGCGTCCTGGAGGGCGCGCATGAGGAGCATCGCGTACTCGTCGTTGTACGCGAAGACGGCGTCGAGGCCCAGCTCCGGCCAGCGCGCCGCCAGCGCGTCGGCCGCGTCCTCCTCGTACCGCAGCGGCAGGGGTACGACGGTGGCGCCGGTGCCGTCCACGGCGCGGCGGACGCCTTCGAGGCGGGGGCCCGAGAACATCTCCAGGCCCGGTTCCTCCGGGACGACGACGCCGATCCGGCGGCGGCCGCGCTCGACGAGGTGCGCGCCCGCGACCCGGCCGACCTGGGCCTGGTCGAGGCCGAGCGCGTGGGCGCCGGCCACCTCGCGCGTACCGAGGGTGATCACCGCACGGGCGCCGGAGCGCTTGAGGAGTTCGACGCCCTGCGCCGTGAGCGCGATGTCGCCGACGGCGACGACGGTGACCGGCCGCAGCTCGGCCCAGGCGCGGGCCGCCTCGTCGCCGCTGAGGCCCTCGCTGCCGTACTGCACGACCGTGTAGTCGAGCCGGCGCAGCTCGCGCTGGAGGTCGCTGAGGAACCGGCCGTAGAGCGGGCCGATGGGGACGTGGGCGCTGGGCAGCAGCACCATGCGGGTGTGGCCCGCGCGCAGGCTGCGGGCCGCGGCGTGGGGCACGTACCCCAGTTCCTCGGCGGCCTCGCGGACCTTCCTGCGGGTGGGCTCGCTGATCCGGACCGCCGCCGTGTTGTTCAGCACGTACGAGACGGTGGCGCGGGAGACGCCCGCGAGGCGGGCCACATCGGCGCTGGTGGGGACGGGTCGCCCGGCCGTGGCCGTGGGGGACTGTTCGCTTTGCTCGCTCATCGATCCGGCATCTTTCCAGAACAATCCGGCTTCAGGTCTGGCGGTTGGCCGGAAATGGGTGCTACACAATGCTGACACGAGTCAGTGACACGTGTAAATCACTTCTTCAGTCCGCTCCTCGCCCCCTCGTCGGGCGATCTCCCCAGGAGGGCAACGTGGCCCTTTCCTCCCACGGAACCGGCTCCGAGACCGGCGCCTCCGTCGGTGCCACCGTCGGCTCCGCCACCGGCCCGGCCGGCTCCGACTCCCCCGTGACCCCCCGGCCGACGCGGGGCCTCATGACCCTGCTCCTCGTCGGGAACACCGCCATGTACGCCCTGTACATCGGCGTCGCCGGCGTCCTCCTCGCCCTCCAGATCGAGGACGTCGACCCGGCGAACAAGGTCTCCAACTTCGGCCTCGTCGCCGGTGTCTCCGCGATCTTCGCGACGGTCTTCAACCCGGTCGCCGGCGCGCTCTCCGACCGCTCGGGCCGCCGCAACCCGTGGATCCTGGGCGGCGGCCTGCTCGCCCTGCCCGTGATGTTCCTGCTCGGCAGCGTCCACACGATCCTGCTCGTGACGATCATGTGGTGTCTCGGCCAGGCCGTCATGAACGTCTACCAGGCGGCCATCACCTCGGTCGTGCCCGACCGCATCCCGGTGAGCGCCCGCGGCAAGGCCTCCGCCGCCGTCGGCCTCGGCCTGCCCATCGGTTCCACCGTCGGCGCCCTCGTCGGCGCGGCCTTCTCCGAGGACTACCGCACCGGTTACCTCGTCTTCGGCGCCGTCGTCGCGGCCGCCGCCGTGCTCTTCACCACCTGCGCCCGCGAGGAGCGGATGCCTCCGAAGGCGCCGGTTCCGGTCAAGCAGCAGATCACCGCGTTCGGCAGCGCCCTCAAGAACCGCGACTTCCTCTGGGCGTTCATCGGCCGGGCCCTGCTGATGCTCGGCTACTTCGCCATCGCCGTCTTCCAGATCTACATCCTGCAGGACCACACGAAGCTCCCCGAGGGCCTCTCCCCCGAGGGCGCGATCGCCATCCTCACCCCGATCGGCTCGGTCGCCATGGTGATCGCCACCGTCCTCGGCGGCTGGCTGTCCGACCGCTTCGACCGCCGCAAGCTGTTCGTCGGCGCCTCGGCCGCGATCACCGCGCTCTCCCTCGTCATCCCCGCCGTCTCCACGAGCTGGGCCGCGATGACGGCGTTCACGATCATCAACGGCATCGGTTTCGGCTGCTACATGGCCGTCGACACCGCCCTCGTCACCATGGTGCTCCCCAAGGCCGAGGACGCGGCCCGCGACATGGGCGTCCTCAACGTCGCCAACGCCGGTCCGCAGATCATCGCCCCGTTCGTCGCCTCTCTCGTCGTCTCGCTGAGCGGCGGTGGCTACACGGCCCTCTTCGTCGTGGGCGCCGCCCTCTCGGTGCTCGGCGCGCTCGCCGTGCGCCCGATCCGCGGGGTGCGCTAGCGCCTGTCCGACCCCGATCCGTCGGGCAGGCCCTAAACCGACCGCCAGGCAAGGGAGTTGACGTACCGTTCGTCCATGGACCTGGCCATGGACGAAGCGTCGGACGACCCCTCGATGGTGGGCATGCTCGGCCGGGTGACCGGTACGGTCGGGCCCGGACTCGTGGGCGAGGTGATCGTACGGATCCGCGGCGGCGCCGAGCACTTCCTCGCCCATCCGGCGTCGCCGAAGGAGCGGATCGAGGTCGGCACGGTGGTGACGGTCGTGGAACATCTCCCTCCACGCACCGTCTATGTCACAGCCGCGTACGGCGGTTGAAAGAACCGTTGAGTGTGCGCCCGTCACGGGCGCACACTCGCTTCACCGGGTCCGCACGGCCCCGGTGAAGGGGGAACTTCCCATGGGCATCGGCATTCTGGCGGGGGTCGTCGTCGGCGCCTTCGCCGTTCTGATCGCTGTCTTCAAGATGATGTGGCGCGTCGCGGAGCCCAACGAGGCGCTCATCATCTCCGGTTCCAACCACAAGAACGAGGGCCTCGGCGCGGGGATGGGGTTCCGCATCGTGACCGGGCGCGGCACCCTCGTCATGCCCGGCGTCCAGGCGGTCCGCAAACTCTCGCTCGACCTCAACGAGACGCAGCTGTCCGTCGAGTGCGTCACCCACCAGGGCATCCCGCTCAAGGTCCGCGGTGTCGTCATCTTCAAGGTCGGCGACGACTTCGTGTCCATCGCCAACGCCGCCCGCCGCTTCCTCGACCAGCAGAAGCTCATGTCGGAGCGGGTTCACATCGTCTTCGCCGGTCATCTCCGCGCCATCGTCGGCGGGTTGACCGTGGAGGACATGATCCGTGACCGGGAGAAGCTGACCGGGCAGGCCCGTTCGGCCTGTGGCACGGAGATGGAGAAGCTCGGTCTGATCGTCGACTCGCTCCAGATCCACGAGATCGAGGACCCGACGGGCTACATCAAGAACCTCGCGGCCCCGCACGCCGCCGCCGTCCAGCGGGACGCGCGGATCGCGCAGGCGGAGGCGAACCGGCGGGCCACCGAGGCGGAGCAGCAGGCCGCGGCGCGCATGTCGGAGGCGACCCGCGACAGCGAGATCCTGCAGGCCGGCTACCAGGCCGAACGGGACCAGGCCTCGGCCAGGGCCCGGCAGGCCGGACCCCTGGCCGACGCCGCCTCCCGCCAGGAGGTCGTCGTGCAGGAGACCCGGGTGGCCGAGCTGGAGGGCCACCGCAAGGAGCAGCAGCTCCAGGCGGAGGTCCGCAAACCGGCCGACGCCATGGCGTACGAGACGCGGACGCTGGCCGCGGCCGAGCGTGACGCCCGCATCTCGGCGGCCGAGGCCGAGGCGAAGGAGACCGAGCTCGCGAGCGCGGCCAAGGCGACGGCGACCCGGCTCACCGGTGAGGCCGAGGCGGCGGCGGCGCACGCGAAGGGTCTCGCGGTCGCCGAGGCCACCCGGGCGAAGGGCCTCGCGGAGGCGGAGGCGATCAAGGCCCGTGCGGCGGCGCTCGCCGAGAACCAGGAGGCCGTGGTCGCCCAGCAGCTGGCGGAGAAGTGGCCGGAGATCGTCTCGGCCGGCGCGTCCGCCTTCGGCAACGTCGACCAGATGGTGCTGCTCAACGGCGCCGACGGCATGGCGGACGTCTTCGCCAAGGCGCTGACCATGGGCGGGACGGGGCTCGGACTCGCCCGGCAGCTGCTCGCGACGATGAGCCCGGCGGCGCAGGAGAAGCTGGGTGTGGCGGTGACGCCCGCCCCGAGGTCGCCGGAGGACCCGCCGGCGGTCGAGAGCGTACGGATCACGGTCGGCGACGGCGAGTAGCCGTACGAGGACGGGCACGCGAAGGGGCCCGGCGCCGTCACAGCGCCGGGCCCCTTTCCCGTACCGGGGTGACGTGGTGGTCAGGGAAGCGTGACGTTGTTGAGGGCGTCGTGCGTGGGCAGGGCATCGCGGGCCTGCGAGCCCTGGTGGGTCTGGGTGGCCTGGTGGGGCTGGGCGGCCTGGTGCTCGCCCTTGCCGAAGCTCGGCGAGAGGAGCCCGAGGCCCGGGACGCTGTTGCCGACGCTGTCGGCGGAGGCCGCCCCGGCGGCGGCGAGGACGGCGGTCGTCGCGAGGGCGGCGGAGGCGAGGGCGCGGCGGTGGAAGGTCGTCATGCCGGAGTCAACGACGCCGGCCGTGCCAGGGCACGCGCCTCCCGCTCCGTCCCAGCTCCACGGCAACGGCTCGGCGGGGCGCATCCGGGACCGTGCCCGGATGCGCCCCGCCGTCAGGTGGTGACGCCAGGAGGTGTTCTCCTCGCGACGGCCCCGCGACCGCTCAAGCGACCGTGCTCGCTTGTGGCTCAGTTGTGCCCGAACTTGCGTTCCTTGCGGTGGGACGAGTGCTCCACGACGGGCATCTGCGGCTCTCTCGTGGGGGTCGGCGCGCTCTTCTCCCTGGCCGCCGCGTCCGTGCGGTGTTCATGGCCTCCGGTACGGGCGCCTCGGTTGGTCCGGGTCTGTTTCTTGCCCACGATCGTGCCTCCCAAGAGGGGATTCGGACGCTGGTCCGTATGCCTTCAGCGTGGCACGGGGGTGCGGGAGCCGCATGTCAGAGCGGGCGGTCGGGAGCCCCCAGGACCCGGGCGAAGGCGGCGAGGGTGGGCGTGCCGCCGGCACGGTCCAGGACGGCGAAGACGAGCTCGTCGAAGTGGCCGGCGAACCGGCCGTCCCCGGTGAGGAGGGCCTTGAAGGCGCCGGCGACCTCGGCCGGGTCGTTCTGGAAGACCCCGCAGCCCCAGGCGCCGAGGACGAGGCGCCGGTAGCCGTGCGCGGCGGCCGTCTCCAGGACGCGTTCGGCGCGGGCGGCGAGGGCGCCGGGCAGCAGGTGGGCGCGGTCGGGGGCGAGGCGGCGGACGACGCCCGCGTTGGGCGCGGGTGAGGTGAGGAAGCCGACGGTGAAGGGCTCGTCGAGCAGGCCGCCGCGCTCGTCGCGGAAGACCGGGACGCCGGGCGAGTGGATGACCCGATCGGTGTAGAGGGGGTCCCGTTCCGCGCGGTGATGGGCGTAGTACGCGGGGGCGCGGAGGAGGGTGGCGTGGAGGGCGGAGGCCCGGCAGAGCGCCTCCTCCTGCGCCTGGGCGCCGTTGAGGTAGCCGCCGCCGGGGTTGCGGGCCGAGGCGAAGTTCAGGACCGCGACGGGGCGCGCGCCGTCGGCGGCGACCATGCGGCGAGCGGCGTCGAGGCTGCTCTCGCCGGTGACGTCGAGGGTGGCGGTCCGGTCGGTGTCGGGGGTGACGGGGACGGGCTCGGGGCCGTGGAGCCCGGTTCCGGCCGAAGCGGCGGCCACCTCGGCGGCGATCGAGACGGTCCGGCCGTCCCGCGCCCGGTAAGCCCCGGCCGCGACGATCTCCTCGGTGCGCCGGGCGATCTCCCGCAGTCGTGCGCTCATGGCACCGATCCTCGCCGCCGCGCCCACGCGGGACAACGGATTTTCGGCGGCCCGTGGCGGAGTGGCGGGTGGCGGAGGGGCGCTCTTGCACGCCGGTCGGTGGTGGCTTTAGGTGGAATCAGCGACTTTCCGGAGTGTTCACCGAGACTCAGGAGGTGTACGGATGGCGCCGAGCGGTGCACCGCGTGGCGATCCCCCGCTCACCGAGGCGGCGGCGGAGGAGCTGCTGCACGGCATCTGTTTCAAGACCGGCCCGCCCCGCACGGTGGGGGCGGAGCTGGAATGGCTCGTGCACGACCTGCGCGACCCGCGCCTGCCCGTACGGCCGCCGAGGCTGGCCGCCGCGCTCGACGCCGTACGGTCCCTGCCGCTGGTCTCGGCGCTCACCTTCGAGCCCGGCGGGCAGCTGGAGCTCAGTTCGCGGCCCGCCGGGTCGCTCATGGAGTGCCTGGACCAGCTCGCCGCCGACCTGCGCGTGGTCCGGCGGGCCCTCGGGGCCGCCGGGCTCACCCTCAGCGGTTACGGGGTGGACCCCTGGCACGCGCCGCGCGGCCGGGTCCTGCACGATCCGCGGTACGACGCCATGGAGACCGTCCTCGACCGGACGGGTCCCGCCGGGCGGGCGATGATGTGCGACTCGGCCTCGGTGCAGGTCTGTCTCGACGCCGGGCTCGACGAGCCGGGACCGCTCGGTTACGACCGGCGGTGGCGTCTCGCGCACCTGCTCGGCCCCGTGCTCGTCGCCGCGTTCGCCAACTCATCGGTCTACGGCGGCCGCCGGACCGGCTGGCTCTCGACGCGGCAGGCGCTGTGGACGGACCTCGACCCGTACCGGGCGCTCGCGCCCCGGCCGGACGGCAGACCGCGCGAGGAGTGGACGGCGCACGTCCTGGACACGCCGGTGATGTGCGTGCGGCGCCCGGAGGGGCCCTGGGACGTCCCGGAGGGGCTGACCTTCCGCGACTGGCTGCGCTCGGGCCTGCCGCGGCCCGCCGACGCCGACGACCTCCGCTACCACGTGACGACGCTCTTCCCGCCGGTACGGCCCCGGGGCCATCTGGAGCTGAGGATGATCGACGCGCAGCCGGGACACGACGGCTGGATGGTGCCGGTGGCGGTGACGACGGCGGTCTTCGAGGACGCGGAGGCGGCCGAGACCGTGTACCGGGCGGTGGAGCCGCTGGCGGAGCGGGCGGGCGACGGTCCCGCGCCGCGCAACCCGCTGTGGCGGGACGCCGCGCGCGCCGGTCTCGGCGATCCCGGCCTGCACGAGGCGGCCCGCACGGTCTTCGCGACGGCCCTCGACGCGCTGCCCCGGATCGGGGCGGGCGAGGAGGTGCGGCGGGCGGTCGCCGACTTCCAGGAACGGCACGTGATTCCCGGGGGATGCCCGGCCGACGAGCTCCAGGTGGTGACGTCATGAACGCCGGCGAACCGACGACGGCCGACGGTCGCGAGTCCCTGCGCGACCGGGCCCTCGACGCCCTGACCGTGGCGCGCGAGCGCACCGCGCTGCTCACCTCCTGCGTCGACGACGGCGAACTCACCGCCCAGCACTCCCCCTTGATGTCCCCGCTCGTCTGGGACCTGGCCCACATCGGCAACCAGGAGGAGCAGTGGCTGTGGCGGGCCGTCGCCGGGCAGGAGGCGCTCCGCCCGGAGATCGACTCGCTCTACGACGCCTTCGAGCACCCGCGCGCCACCCGTCCCACGCTGCCGCTGCTGCCGCCGGACGAGGCCCGCGCGTACGCGGCGGACGTACGGACCCGGGTCCTCGACGTGCTCGCGAGCACCCCGCTGACCGGACGGCCGCTGCTGGACGAGGGGTTCGCCTTCGGGATGATCGCGCAGCACGAACAGCAGCACGACGAGACGATGCTGATCACGCATCAGCTTCGGCGGGGACCGGCCGCGCTCACCGCTCCCCCGCCCCCCGCCACCCACACCGGCGGTCCGCTGCCGACCGAAGTGCTCGTGCCGGGCGGCCCGTTCACGATGGGGACGTCGGACGAGCCGTGGGCCCTCGACAACGAGCGGCCGGCCCACACCACCCTCGTCCCGGCGTTCTGCATCGACACCGTTCCCGTCACCAACGGCTCCTACATGGCCTTCCTCGCGGACGGCGGATACACCGAACGACGCTGGTGGCGACCCGAGGGCTGGGCGCAGATCCGCGAGCACGGCATCGTCGCGCCGCTGTTCTGGCACCGGGACGGCGGGCAGTGGCTGCGCCGCCGTTTCGGGGTGACCGAACCCGTACCGGAGGAGGAGCCGGTGCTGCACGTGAGCTGGTACGAGGCCGACGCCTACGCCCGCTGGGCCGGACGGCGGCTGCCCACCGAGGCGGAGTGGGAGAAGGCTGCCCGGCACGACCCGGCGTCCGGGCGTTCGCGCCGCTACCCGTGGGGCGACGCCGACCCGGGCCCCGAGCACGCCAACCTCGGCCAGCGCCACCTGCGGCCGGCCCCCGCGGGCAGCTACCCGGCGGGTGCCTCGCCGCTCGGCGTACGGCAGCTGATCGGGGACGTGTGGGAGTGGACGGCGAGCGACTTCCTGCCGTACCCGGGCTTCACCGCCTTCCCGTACAAGGAGTACTCGGAGGTCTTCTTCGGCCCCGCCCACAAGGTGCTGCGCGGCGGCTCGTTCGCGGTGGACCCGGTCGCCTGCCGGGGCACGTTCCGCAACTGGGACCTCCCGGTGCGGCGCCAGATCTTCTCCGGCTTCCGCACGGCCCGCTCCGCGGAGCTCGACTGATGTGCCGTCATGTCGCCTACGTGGGAGAGCCCGTGGCGCTCGGGGAGCTCCTGGTCCGGCCGCCGCACGCCCTCCTGCGGCAGTCCTGGGAACCCCGTACGCAGACGAGCGGGGTCGTCAACGCCGACGGTTTCGGCGTCGGCTGGTACGCCGAGGGAGACCCCGTGCCCGCCCGCTACCGCCGCACGGGGCCGATCTGGGCCGACCTGTCCTTCCACGACCTCGCGCGGGTGGTCCGTACCGGCGCCTTCCTCGGCGCGGTCCGGGGCGCGACGGTCCCCGGCGCCGACGGGGAGGCGGCCGCTTCCCCCTTCGCGGCCGGACCCTGGCTGTTCAGCCACAACGGCGCGGTCCCCGGCTGGCCCGGCTCCCTCACCCCGCCCGCCGCCACGCTGTCCGCCGGGGAACTGCTCCGTCTGGAGGCGCGCACCGACTCGGCGCTCGTGTGGGCCCTGGTCCTGCACCGGCTCCGGGCCGGGGACGCGCCGGGCACGGCGCTCGCCGACACCGTGCGGGAGGTCGCCGAGGCGGCCCCCGGCGCCTCCCTGAACCTGCTGCTCACCGACGGCACCACCGTCGCCGCCACCGCCTGGGGGAACAGCCTCTGGTACCTGACCGGCCCCGACCGCGTGGTCGTGGCCTCCGAACCGTACGACGACGACCCGCGGTGGCGGGAGGTTCCCGGGCACACGCTCGTGACCGCCGACCGCGCCGACGTCACCCTCACCCCGCTCAAGGAGCCGTCCGCGTGAGCCCGTTCCAGCTGACCCGCACCCTCGCCCCCGACGCGGCCGACGCCGACCTGCGCGCCGACGTCCTCGACGGGCTGACCCGCTCCCCCAAGACGCTGCCGCCGAAGTGGTTCTACGACGCCAAGGGCAGCGGACTGTTCGAGGAGATCACCCGGCTGCCCGAGTACTACCCGACGCGGGCCGAGCGGGAGATCATCATCGCCCGGGCCGCCGAGATCGCCGCGGCGACCGGCGCCCGCACCCTGATCGAACTGGGCTCGGGCTCCTCGGAGAAGACCCGCTACCTGATCGACGCGCTGCTGCCGGACCTCGACACGTACGTCCCCGTCGACGTCAGCGAGTCCGCCCTCACGGGTGCCGCGACGGCGCTGCTCGCCGAGCGGCCCGCGCTCAAGGTCCACGCGCTCCTGGCGGACTTCACCCGGGGCCTCGCCCTTCCCGGCGCGCCGGGACCGCACCTCGTCGCCTTCCTCGGCGGCACGATCGGCAACCTGCTCCCCGACGAACGGCGCGCCTTCCTCCGTTCGGTACGGGCGATGCTCGCCCCCGGCGACGCGCTGCTCCTCGGTACGGACCTGGTCAAGGACGAGGCGACCCTCGTCGCCGCCTATGACGACGCGGACGGGGTGACGGCGGCCTTCAACAAGAACGTCCTCTCCGTGATCGACCGCGAGCTCGGCGCCGACGCCGACCTCGACGCCTTCGACCACGTGGCCCTGTGGGACGCCGAGCGGGAGTGGATCGAGATGCGCCTCCGGGCCCGCCACGCCCTCAGCGTCAAGATCCCGGAGCTGAACCTCGTGGTGCCCTTCGCCGCGGGCGAGGAGCTGCGGACGGAGGTGTCGGCGAAGTTCCGCGAGGAGGGCGTACGGGAGGAGCTGGCGGCGGCCGGGTTCGACCTGGCCCACTGGTGGACGGACGAGAAGGGCCGGTTCGCGCTGTCGCTGTCGACGGCGCGGTGACGGTCCCCACGGCCGCTGTCAGTCCTTGACGAGCCCCCGCTCGAGGTCGGCGCGGAACCCGGCCTGCCAGGCGGTGGGGTCGCAGCCCTCGCCGTTCGGGGTCACCTTCACCAGGGTGGTCTCGACGGTGCGGTCGAAGACGGTGCGGCCGGTTTCCGGGTCCGTGACCCGGAAACTCACCGTCACCTTCTCCGGGCCCTTCGCCTCCGGGAGGGGCACCGTGAGGAAGGCGCGAGGCTCGCCCCGGGGCACCGACGCACGGTCCCGACACTCCTCGCCCACGCACAGACGAGAGCGCGCCGAGCTCGGGAAGTCGGCGGGCCGCCACATGACGCTCGCCCCGGAGTCCGCACCGGCCGTCGTGCACGCCTTGCCTTCGAGCTGGCACGCGGTGGCGAACAGCGTCGTCCCGACCACGGCCAGGGCCCCCACGCACGCCGTCGAAGTCCTCACGGTTCCGGACGATAGGAGCCGACGTCCTCGGAGGCAAGGCCCGTCACCGCACGTTCGGCGGCGGCCGCCAGGGCACGCCGCTCGGGGTGCCTGGCCGCCGGGATCCGGGGCAGGAGGCCGACCTCCGCGGTGAGGCTGCGGGCGGTGACCACCCGCCACAGGGACGTGCCGAGCGGGTCCGGACCGACGTAGGCGGCGGCGCCCGTCGGACGGAAGTCGAGGCGCACGGGCTGTACGTCGGCGCCGGCGTCCAGGGCGGCCTGGAAGGCGGCGCGGCGGAAACGGCCGACGGCGCGGCCGCACCAGGTCGAGCCCTCGGGAAAGACGACCACCCGGCCGCCGGCGGCGAGGACTCCCGCCATCTCCCGGACCGTGCCGGGCAGGGCCCTGAGGCCGTCGCGGTCGATGAAGAGGGTGCCGCCGAGGGCGGCGGCCGTGCCGAGGACGGGCCAGCCGCGCACCTCCTTCTTCGCGACCATCCGGCCGGGGAGGACGGCGGCGACGAGCGGGATGTCGAGCCAGGAGACGTGGTTGGCGACGACGAGGAGGGGGACGCCGGCGGCGGGGCTCGCGGGGGACGCGTACCGCGCGCGGACGCCGAAGGCGCGGACGACCGCCCGCGCCCAGGAGCGGACCAGGCTCAGGCGGACGGTGCCCGGGAGGAGCGCGGCGGCGGGTGCCGCGAGCAGGCCGACGAGGACGGTGCTCACGCCGGCGGCGAGCCGGACCACCGCGCGGGCGTGCCCGACGGTGTCGACCGGCCCGTACGTCTCCGGGTGCGCGGCGCAGTCGTGGCCCGGGGTGCACGGCGCCGTGGGGAGCCACGGCGAGGCTGCCGTGGTGGTGCTCACCGTGCCGGGACCAGGGACAGGAAGTGGTTGAGGTAGCGCGGGTTCGTGCGGCGGAGGGAGAGGAGGACGTAGAGGTCGGCGACGCCGAACTCCGGGTCGTGGGCGGGGGCGCCGCAGACCTGGGCGCCGAGGCGGAGGTAGCCGCGCAGGAGCGGCGGCAGCTCCGTACGGCCCGCGGGGCGGGCGATGCCGTCGGGGCTCCAGAGGCGGTGCGGGGTCACCCAGTACTCCTCGGGGGCGAGGTGCTTGGTCTTCACATTGTCCCAGGTGGCGGCGGCGAGGGCGCCGCCGTCGGCGAGGGGGATCGAACAGCAGCCGGCGAGCCAGTTGTGCCCGGTCTCGGTCATGTAGCGGGCGAGTCCGGCCCAGATGAGGGAGATGACGGCGCCGTTGCGGTGGGCGGGGTGGACGCAGGAGCGGCCGACCTCGACGAGGTCGTGGCGGATGGGGGCGAGCCGGTTGAGGTCGAACTCGCTCTCGGCATAGAGGCGTCCGGCGACGGCGGCCCGCTCGGGGGGCAGGATCCGGTAGGTGCCGACGACCTCGCCGGTGGCCTCGTCCCGGACGAGCAGGTGGTCGCAGTACGCGTCGAAGGCGTCGCTGTCGAGGCCGGGTTCGGCTCCGTCGAGGATCGCCCCCATCTCTCCGGCGAAGACCTGGTGACGCAGCCGCTGGGCGGCCCGCACGTCCTCCTGGTCGCGGGCGAGGCCGACGACGTACCGGGGCTGCTCGGCGGTCGCGGACCGCCCGGCCCGGTCCTGTGCCGTGGGCTGGGCGGGAACGGCGGCGAGCGCGGGCGACGACGGTGCGACGGTCATGCGGTACCTCCGGCGGGACGGAAGGGGAACGGGACGCCGGGCCGCGTGAGCGGTGGCGGCCCGGCTCTCCCTACTTCTCCCGTCACCGGCTGGATTCGACATGACCGGCCGGGGACCCGCGGGTGTGGACCCGCTGAATGCTATTCCGCGAGCGTGTCCGTGATCTCCTCCGACGCCGCCTTCGCCGCCTTCGCCGGGTCCCCGCCCTGGAGGACCGCCGTCATGTACGGCTTGATCGGGTTGTTCCCCTCGACGTCCGCCCACTGCGGGGAGTTGGGGGTCGCCTTGCCGCGCGCCGCCGCCGTCGCCATGACGGCGGTGGCCTCCTGGCCGCCGACGACGGAGGCGAGGGACTTCTTGTTCGGCACGTACCCCATGGTGCGGGCCAGTTCGGTCTGCCACTTCTCGCCCGCGAGCGCCTTGACGACGTCGAGCGCGGCGGCGCGTTCGGGCGCGTTCTCCGGGATGATGAGGTCGGAGCCGCCGGTGAAGACGGTGCAGGGCTGTCCGGCCTTCTTGCCCGGTATCGCGAAGTAGCCGAGCTTGCCCTCGAGTTCGGGGTTGGCCTTGAGGATCGCGGCGACGGCGCTGGGCGTGGCGATCAGCTGGGCGACGTCGCCCTTGGCGAAGACGTCGGACTGCGGCGGGTTCTGCTCGTCGGCGTCCTTCGGTCCGGCCCCGAGGGACTGGAGCTCCTTGTAGAAGGCCATGCCGCGCAGGGCGGCCGGGCTGTCGAGCGCACCCGTCCACTGGCCGGCCTTGTCGTCGGCGAGCTCGCCGCCCTCGTCCCAGATGAAGCCGGCGAGGGTGTACCAGTCCTGGCCCGCGAGGTAGATGCCCTGGGAGCTGCCCCGGTTCAGCTTCTCGGTGTCGGCGAGCCACTCGGCGCGGGTGGCCGGGGGCTTGTCGATGCCGGCGTCGCGGAAGAGGTCCTTGTTGTAGATGACGATGCGGTTGGCCGCGTACCAGGGGATGCCGTACTGGGAGCCGTTGATGCTGCCGGGCTCGGCGAGGCCGGGCAGCCAGTCCTCGCTGCCGAGGTCGCGGACGGACTCCAGGGTGAGGTCGAAGAGCGTGCCGGTGTCGGCGTACTGGGCGACCTGGGTGTTGCCGACCTCGATGAGGTCGGGCCCGCCGGAGCCGGTGATGGCCTCGGT
Organism: Streptomyces sp. NPDC020807; assembly: GCF_040641575.1. Taxonomy (NCBI): domain Bacteria; kingdom Bacillati; phylum Actinomycetota; class Actinomycetes; order Kitasatosporales; family Streptomycetaceae; genus Streptomyces; species Streptomyces sp. NPDC020807. Next base: position 215,382 of record NZ_JBFADU010000006.1, on the reverse strand, counting down.
GACCTTCTTCCCGATGCCCGTCCAGTCCTGGATGGTCACGTCCAGCTCGACGTCGTGCTCCTGCTCGTACTCCTCCGTGAACCGCGTGAGGAAGTCCTCGCTGACGCTGTCCCGCATGAGCCAGATGCTGACGGTCTTCGTCTGACTCACGCCCGGCAGCATGCCGCACCCGGCCAGGGCGAGGGCGAGGGCGGCTGCCAGCGGGCAGGCCAGATGGCGGTTCTTCACGTGGGTCACCTTCTGCGGTTCAGCACAGAGCTATCGTGCGCCTTGGGTGGGCTGACCCGACGTGGGGGGACCGAACGGGGTGTTCGCGCGGGTATGTGGCCTGAATTTTGGTCTGGACCAACGAAGTGGTCAAGTCCTTGACCACTCCGTTTCGACCCGAGATCGGGCAGGATCAGCGCTCTGTCACCGTTGGGTCACCCGCGGCCGTCCGTCCTGTCGCGCGCCGGCACGCCCTGGGGCACGGTGGAAGGACGTACCGAGAGGAGTCCGGCCCCCATGTCGAACCACACCTATCGCGTCACCGAGATCGTCGGCACGTCCCACGAAGGCGTCGACCAGGCCATTCGCAACGGCATCGCCCGCGCCGCGCAGACCCTGCGCGGACTCGACTGGTTCGAGGTCACGCAGGTGCGCGGCCACATCGTCGACGGCGCCGTCGAGCACTACCAGGTCGGACTGAAGGTCGGCTTCCGCCTGGAGGACGAGGGCTGACCGCGGAGGAGCACCGGGGGCGGGTCGGATCCGGCCCCCGTCCGGTCAGGTCCGACCCTCCTTCTCCTGGGCGTCCCGCAGCGTCTCCGACGGCGTCGCCCAGTGGGCCCGTACGACGCGGAACCCGGCCGCCTCGGCCGCGTCGCAGACGAGCACGTCGTCGTCCACGAGCATCCGGATCTCGTGGTCGGCCCCGAGCCGTCTCAGGACCTCCACCTTGGTCACCCGCGCGGGGCGGAAGTCCCGGTGCCCCCGCATGTGGACCGTGCCGTCCGGCAGCCCCTGGGCGGCGAGCCAGGCCACCGTGTCCCGGCGGCAGCGCTCCGGCCGCCCGGTGAGGTAGACGATCCGGCACTCCTCCGCCGCCTCGCGGCACAGCTCGACGCCCTCGGCGAGGGGCGGGTCGGCGGGCGCCGCGGCGAAGAAGGAGTCCCAGTCGCGGGGCTTCCCCTCCAGGAAGTGCTGCCGGTGGGCGGTCCCGGCGAGGGTGTTGTCCAGGTCGAAGACGGCCAGTGGCCGGTGGTCTCGCGTCACCGCGTCAGCCTAGGAGAAGGCACCGACAAGACCGGGCGAATCCTCATCTAAAATGCACTGCGGCCTCGGGCTGCGACCCGCCACGACCGGCGGGTGCGGAACGGCCGGCCACCCCCATCCCCGGGGATCGCGTGACCACCGCTCGCGAACAGAAGACCCCCAGGGAGAAGTGAGGTATGCCGGTGATCTGCGTCGGAGGCATGATCGGGATCGGCAAGACGAGCGTGGCGGAGCTCCTCGCGAAGGAGCTCGGCAGCGACGTCTTCTACGAGAGCGTCGACGACAACCCGATCCTCCCGCTCTTCTACTCGGCGAGCCCCGAGGAGATCGAGGCCAAGCGCTACCCGTTCCTCCTCCAGCTGTACTTCCTCCAGACGCGCTTCGCCGCGATCAAGGAGGCGTACAAGCAGGGTGACAACGTCCTCGACCGGTCCATCTACGAGGACTGGTACTTCGCGAAGGTCAACCACGACCTCGGCCGGATCAGCTCCCTCGAGATGCAGGTGTACGAGGGTCTGCTCGACGAGATGATGCGCGAGATCGAGGGCCTGCCGTACCGCAAGGCGCCCGACCTCATGGTCTACCTCAAGGCGGACTTCGAGACGGTGATGTACCGGATCGGGCTCCGGGGCCGTGACTTCGAGCAGGACGAGAACCTGGTCGCGTACTACCGGACGCTGTGGTCCGGCTACGACGACTGGGTGCACAAGCACTACTCGGCCAGCGAGGTCCTCGTCGTGGACATGAACAACACGGACGTCGTGAACAACCCCGAGGACGCGGCCCGCGTGGCCCTGCGGGTGAAGGAAGCCCTGGCGGCCGCTCGCCGCCAGGGCTGACCCCCGGGGTGGGGTCGTCGCCTACTTGACCTGGGTCGAGAGGCTCACTCCGCTGAAGTCCTGCGCGGCGGCGAGGCTGAAGAAGACCCAGCCGGCGGGCGGGTTGTCGATCGTCAGCGTCTCGCCGTTGCCGGCGTTGGTGGACTTCGCCTGGTAGGCGGAGGTGGTGGCCCAGGTGGCGCCGCCGTAGTACAGGTCGGCGTTGCCGGTGCCGCCGGTCGCGGTCAGCGTCAGCTGCTTGACGCCGGCCGGCAGGTACACGAAGTGGTAGCTGTAGTTGCCGGTGGTGGCGGCGAGGCCGTCCCGGCGGCAGTTCTGGTCGAACTGGCGCGTGTCGGCGGCCGTGCAGAGCGGCGCGGTCTCGGACGGGCCCGCGGGGGCGTCCGGCAGGGTGCCGCAGTCGTTCGTCGCGCAGTCGGTCGCCAGCCAGGTCGCGAAGTCCGCGTCGTAGCGGGTGCCGATGGTCTGCTTCAGGAGCGTGCGGGCCCCGGTCCAGTCACCGGCGCGGTACTTGCCGAGGACGGCCTGGACGTCCGAGGGGTGCTTCTGGAGCATGTAGCGGACCGCGAGCCAGCCCCAGCGGTAGACGCGGTTCGAGTTGACCTCGGGGTCCGCCTCCTGGCCGTAGACCGTGTCGAACAGGTCGCTGAGCTTGTAGGTGTTCTTCGCGGCCTCGGCGATGGCGTCGGCGTTACGCTCGCCCTTGTAGCCGTACGAGATGTTCTCGGCGATGCCCTCGACCCACCAGATGGTGGGGGTGACCATGCCGGCCTCGAAGTCGCCGTACATGTTGTAGCGGCCGTCGAGGTAGTGGGTGTACTCGTGGTTGAGGTTCCAGATCTCGAACGTCGGGCGGATCCAGCTGGCCTCGTGCGCGATGAAGCGGGCCTGGTTGCCGGGGACGGCGGGGTTGCCCTCCTCGTACATGCCGCCGTTGTCGACGTCGATGTTGTAGATGGCCCAGGCGTAGAGCGCGTACTGGGTGTAGTCGTCGAAGGCGACGACCTCCAGGTTGGTGTTCACGTCGCCCGCGATGGCGCCCTTGTCACCGATGATCCGGTGGAAGTAGGCGTCCTGGTTGATCAGGCTGGTGCAGGTGGTCGCCAGCTGGTCGGGGGACATGTCCTGGGCGCGGATCTTGATGCCGTCGTTGCAGACGTGCTGGGTCGGCAGCACCAGCGGGAGGACGCGGTCGCCGAGGTCGCAGATCGCGTAGGCGGCGCAGTTGCCCCGGTCGAACTGGCGGGTGGCCCAGCCGAGGTTCATGGTGATCGGCGCGGTGGGGCCGACGTTCGGGTACCGGTTGATGATGTCCTTGAGCAGGGGGCGCAGGCGCTCCTTCAGCTCGGGGACGTCGAGGGCGTGACCGAGGAAGCGGCCCACGTTGCTGACGACGTCGTCGCGGTTGAGCGAGGCGCCGTTGCGGGTGATGAAGCCGGCCCAGGTGTCGAGGATGGTGGGGTCGGCCTTGAGGGCGGCGCGGAACCCGCGGCCGTCGTCCTTGGCGGCGAAGGCGTTGTCGACGACCCACTCGACGTGCTGCATGGAGAGGTTCATCTGGCCGGGCCACGAGGAGACGTAGCTGCCGAGGAGCCACTTCAGGACGCTCGCGTACCGGCCGGCCGTCTGGGTGCTGTCGATCAGCGTGACGACCTCGTTGAGGATCGCGCCGTTCGCGTCGGTGACGTCCTTGCTGCGCGGGGCGGCGAAGAAGGCGTCGAGGGCGCCCTTGGCGGCGCCGTCGAGGGCGGTGCCGTAGTCGCCGACGGTGGCGGCGTTGTTGTCCTGCACGTAGTAGCCGGCGCGCAGGAAGAGGACGAGCTGCCCGATCTGGTTGCCGTTGGTGCCGTTGTACGCGGCGGACGCGTCGCGCAGGGCGTTGGCGACGGTCACCATCTTGTCCTCGCGGAAGGTGTTCCGCGCGTCCTGTCCGGTGAGGCCGAACAGGGGGTACGTACAGGTGATCTGCGGGAGCGTCTTGAGCGCCGTGACGAGGGCGGTGCCCGTGTTGTTGATGACGCCGGAGAGGTCGCTGCACGCGTCCCCGGCGGCACCGGCGAGCAGTTTGCCCGACTTGCTCGTCTTGGCCGCCGCGGTGGCCGGCGCGGGGCGCGGGCCGGTCTCCTCGTCGGTGTCCTGCGAGGAGAGCCGGAAGCGCGGGTTGGCGCTGATGGCGTGCGGCGACTTCGGCACGGGGATCGCCCGCGAGGCCGTGGTGCCGGGGGCGGCGGCCTGGGCCGGGTCGCCCGCGGCGGCGCCGGCGAAGGCCTGGCTCTGCGGTGCGAACAGGCCGAGGGTCATGACGACCGCGGCGCCGAGCACGGGCAGTCTCCGCGCGCTTCTCGATATCCGGTGGGGATGCATCTGTGGGGGCCTCCGGGGCCGTTGTGGGTTGCCACGTGCTGGGACACACGCGCAGGGGTCACGTGACGTGTAAAATTTCACATGTCGCATTGTTCTGGAAGGCCTGTGGCCAGATTCGTCGATCATCGGGACGAAAAACTTTCCGACCGCTCCCCCGCCCCGGCACAGGACCCTCACCCCGACGGCCCGGCAACCCGCCTCCCACCAGGGAAAACATCGTCCGGTTGGCTAAAATCGGCCCATGCACGCCAGCCCCCACGATCCGTACGTCCGTGTCCGCGGTGCCCGTGAGCACAACCTCGACGGGGTCGACGTCGACATCCCACGGGACGCGCTCGTCGCCTTCACCGGCGTCTCCGGCTCCGGGAAGTCCTCGCTCGCCTTCGGGACGATCTACGCGGAGGCGCAGCGCCGCTACTTCGAGTCGGTCGCGCCGTACGCCCGCCGGCTCATCCACCAGGTGGGGGCCCCGGCCGTCGGCGAGATCAGCGGGCTGCCGCCGGCGGTCTCCTTGGAACAGCGCCGTGCCTCACCCCAGTCCCGCTCCTCCGTGGGGACGGTGACGACGCTCTCGAACTCGCTGCGGATGCTCTTCTCGCGCGCCGGGACGTACCCGGAGGGCGCACCGCGCCTCGACTCCGACGCCTTCTCCCCCAACACGGCCGCGGGAGCCTGTCCCTCGTGCCACGGGATCGGCCGGGTCCACGACACGAGCGAGGAGCTCCTCGTCCCCGACCCCGGCCTCTCGATCCGCGAGGGCGCCATCGCCGCCTGGCCGGGCGCCTGGCAGGGCAAGAACCTCCGGGACGTGCTCGACACGCTCGGGTACGACGTCGACCGGCCGTGGCGCGAGCTCGCCGCCGAGGACCGTGAGTGGATCCTCTTCACCGAGGAGCAGCCGGTCGTCACGGTCCATCCGGTACGGGAGGCGGGACGGATCCAACGCCCCTACCAGGGCACGTACACGAGCGCGCGCCGCCATGTGCTCCGCACGTACGCGGACTCGAAGAGCACCACCCTGCGCGCGAAGGCCGAACGCTTCCTGACCAGCGCGCCCTGCCCGGTGTGCGGCGGCAGCCGGCTCCGCCCGGAGGCGCTCGCCGTGACCTTCGCCGGCCGCACCATCGCCGAACTCGCCGCCCTGCCCCTCACGGTCCTCGCGGGCGTCCTCCGGGCCGCGCCGACGGACGGCGCGGAGACCGCGCGCGTCCTCACCGAGGACCTCGTCGCGCGGATCGCGACCGTCACCGAACTCGGCCTCGGCTACCTCGGCCTCGACCGCGCCACCCCGACCCTCTCCAACGGCGAGCTCCAGCGCCTCCGGCTCGCCACCCAGCTCCGCTCGGGTCTCTTCGGCGTCGTCTACGTCCTCGACGAGCCGTCCGCGGGCCTGCACCCGGCCGACACCGAGGCGCTGCTCGTGGTCCTCGACCGGCTCAAGGCGGCCGGGAACTCGGTCTTCGTCGTCGAGCACCACCTCGACGTCGTCCGGCACGCCGACTGGATCGTGGACGTCGGCCCGCGCGCCGGCGTGCACGGAGGCCGGGTCCTGCACAGCGGTCCGCCGGAGGAGTTGGCGGCGGTCGAGGCGTCGGCGACCCGGCGCTTCCTCTTCGACCGGGCACCCGCCCCCGCGCGGGAGGTCCGTGCCCCGGCGGGCTGGCTGCGCACGGGGCCGGTGACCCGGCACAACCTGCGCGAGGTCGACGCTGCCTTCCCGGTGGGCGTGCTCACCGCCGTGACGGGCGTGTCCGGTTCGGGCAAGTCGACGCTCGTCAGCGCGCTCGCCGAGCAAGTGGCGGGCGAGGGGCGGACAGTGACGGTCGATCAGCGGCCGATCGGCCGCACACCGCGCTCCAACCTCGCCACGTACACCGGGCTCTTCGACGTCGTCCGCAAGCTCTTCACGGAGACCGACGAGGCGAGGGCCCGCGGCTACAAGGCGGGGCGGTTCTCCTTCAACGTCCCCGGCGGGCGGTGCGAGACCTGCCAGGGCGAGGGCTTCGTCTCGGTGGAGCTGCTGTTCCTGCCCAGCACGTACGCACCCTGCCCGGACTGCCACGGGGCGCGGTACAACCCGGAGACCCTTGAGGTGCGCCTCCGGGGCCGCACGATCGCCGAAGTCCTGGACCTGACGGTCGAGTCTGCGGCCGACTTCTTCGCCTCCGTGCCCGCTGCCTCCCGCTCCCTGCGCACCCTCCTCGACGTCGGCCTCGGCTACCTGCGCCTGGGCCAGCCGGCCACGGAGCTGTCCGGCGGCGAGGCCCAGCGCATCAAGCTCGCCTCCGAACTCCAGCGTCCGCGCCGCGCCCACACCCTCTACCTCCTCGACGAGCCGACCACCGGCCTCCACCCGGCGGACGTCGAGGTCCTCATGCGCCAGCTCCACGGCCTCGTCGACGCGGGCCACTCCGTCATCGTCGTCGAACACGACATGGACGTCGTCGCCACCGCCGACTGGGTCCTCGACCTCGGCCCCGGCGGCGGTGACGAGGGCGGCCGGGTGGTCGCCTCCGGTCCCCCCGCCGAAGTGGCCGCTTCCTCCACAAGCCGGACGGCTCCGTACCTGGCCAGGGCCCTGAACCAGTGACCGGGTACGCTCTCGGTGGCGTGCGTGGAGCGTGCACCGGGGCGGCGGGCCGTGCGTGTTCGTGGAGGCGTCCTTGGTCTGCGTCGAGCAGTCGTCCCGCGAAGGTGACTCCACCTCGCGCCTCGCCCGGATCGACGCGGCCGCCGGCCGCACGATGTGGTCGGTTCCCATGCCCGACGACCGCGGGTACTCCCCCGCCGTCCGGGGAAGGACGATCGCCGTCTCCGCGCCGGGCGGACTGCGGGCCTACGCGCCGGCCGACGGCCTCGAACTCCGGTCCCTGAAGGACAAGGCGGCGTTCCGCCAGGTCCCGCGGCCGGGGGCCGGGATCCTCTACGCACGGACCGAGACGGGATGGACCTCCGTCGATCCCTACGGCACCTCGGCGTGACCTCCGGCCTACCCCTTCACCTTCCTCCGCGCCCGCAGCCACTCCCTGTTCATCGACGTGATCGACGTCAGCGGGATCCCCTTCGGGCACGCCGTCGCGCACTCCCCCGTCAGCGTGCAGCCGCCGAAGCCCTCCGCGTCCATCTGGGCGACCATGTCGAGGACGCGGGTCTCGCGTTCCGGGGAGCCCTGGGGCAGGACGTTCAGGTGGTTGACCTTCGCCGAGGTGAAGAGCATCGCGGAGCCGTTGGGACAGGCCGCCACGCACGCCCCGCAGCCGATGCACTCCGCGTGTTCGAAGGCCGTGTCGGCGTCGGGCTTCGGGACGGGGGTCGCGTGGGCCTCGGGGGCCGCGCCCGTGGGGGCGCTGATGTAGCCGCCGGACTGGATGACGCGGTCGAAGGCGGAGCGGTCGACGACGAGGTCCTTCACGACGGGGAAGGCCGCCGCCCGCCAGGGCTCGACGTCGATGGTGTCGCCGTCGCGGAAGGACCGCATGTGGAGCTGGCACGTGGTCGTCCGCTCCGGCCCGTGCGCGTCGCCGTTGATGACGAGGCTGCACGCGCCGCAGATGCCCTCGCGGCAGTCGTGGTCGAAGGCGACGGGGTCCTCGCCGCGCAGGATGAGCTCTTCGTTGAGGGTGTCGAGCATCTCCAGGAAGGACATGTCGGCGGAGATGCCGTCCACGTCGTACGTGGACATGGCGCCGGGGGCGTCGGCGTTCGGCTGGCGCCAGACGCGCAGGGTGAGCTTCATGCGTAGCTCCGCTGGGTGGGGTGGACGTACTCGAAGGCGAGGTCCTCCTTGTGGAGGACGGGGGCGGCGCCGGGCTCGGTGAACTGCCAGGCCGCCACGTAGGAGAACTCCTCGTCGCGTCGGGCGGCCTCGCCGTCCGGCGTCTGGGACTCCTCGCGGAAGTGGCCGCCGCAGGACTCGGCGCGGTGGAGCGCGTCGAGGCACATGAGTTCGGCGAGTTCGAGGTAGTCGACGATGCGGTTGGCCTTCTCCAGGGACTGGTTGAACTCCTGGCCCGTGCCGGGGATCCTGACGCGCCGCCAGAACTCCTCGCGGATCTGCGGGATGCGGGCGAGGGCCTTGCGGAGGCCATCCTCCGTGCGGGCCATGCCGCAGAACTCCCACATGAGTTCGCCGAGTTCGCGATGGAAGGAGTCGGGGGTGCGGTCGCCGTCGACGGCGAGGAGGAGGTTGAGCCGGTCCTCGGTCTCGGCGATGACCTCGCGGACGGCGGGGTGGTCGTCGGTGACGGGTTCGGCGGCGGGGTGGCGGGCGAGGTAGTCGTTGATGGTGGCGGGGAGGACGAAGTAGCCGTCGGCCAGCCCCTGCATGAGGGCGGAGGCGCCGAGCCGGTTGGCCCCGTGGTCGGAGAAGTTTGCCTCGCCGATGGCGAAGAGGCCGGGGACGGTGGTCTGGAGGTCGTAGTCGACCCAGAGGCCGCCCATCGTGTAGTGCACGGCGGGGTAGATCCGCATGGGGACCTCGTACGGGTTCTCGGCGGTGATCCGCTCGTACATGTCGAAGAGGTTGCCGTACTTCTCCTCGACGGCGGCCCGGCCCATGCGGCGGATGGCGTCGGCGAAGTCCAGGTAGACGCCCTGGCCGCCGGGGCCGACCCCGCGTCCTTCGTCGCAGACGTTCTTGGCGGCGCGGGAGGCGATGTCGCGGGGGACGAGGTTGCCGAAGGAGGGGTAGATCCGCTCCAGGTAGTAGTCGCGCTCGTCCTCGGGGATCGCGGCGGCGGGGCGGGTGTCGCCCTGGGCCTTGGGGACCCAGATGCGTCCGTCGTTGCGGAGCGACTCGCTCATGAGGGTCAGCTTGGACTGGTGGTCCCCGGTGCGCGGGATGCAGGTGGGGTGGATCTGGGTGAAGCAGGGGTTGGCGAAGTAGGCACCGCGCCGGTGGGCGCGCCAGACGGCGGTGGCGTTGGAGTTCATCGCGTTGGTGGAGAGGTAGAAGACGTTGCCGTAGCCGCCGCTGGCGAGGACGACCGCGTCGGCGTGGTGCGCGGTGATCTCGCCGGTGATCAGGTCGCGGGCGACGATGCCCCGGGCTCGGCCGTCGACGACGATCAGGTCGAGCATCTCCGTACGGGCGTGCATCTCGACGTTTCCGGCGGCGATCTGGCGCGAGAGGGCCTGATAGGCGCCGAGGAGGAGCTGCTGTCCGGTCTGGCCGCGGGCGTAGAAGGTGCGGGAGACCTGGACGCCGCCGAAGGAGCGGGTGTCGAGGAGGCCGCCGTACTCGCGGGCGAAGGGGACTCCCTGGGCGACGCACTGGTCGATGATCTCGACGGAGATCTGCGCGAGGCGGTGGACGTTGGACTCGCGGGCCCTGAAGTCGCCGCCCTTGACGGTGTCGTAGAAGAGGCGGTGGATGGAGTCGCCGTCGTTGCGGTAGTTCTTGGCGGCGTTGATGCCGCCCTGCGCGGCGATGGAGTGGGCGCGCCGCGGGGAGTCCTGGAAGCAGAACTGGACGACGTGGTAGCCCTGTTCGGCGAGGGTGGCGCCGGCGGATCCGCCGGCGAGGCCGGTTCCGACGACGATGATCCGGTGCTTGCGCCGGTTGGCGGGGTTGACCAGCTTGGCCTGGAAGCGGCGGGTGTCCCAGCGTTCGGCGACGGGCCCGGTGGGGGCCTTGGTGTCGGCGAGGGGTTCGCCCACCTGGTACTCGGGGTAGCTCATGTCAGCTCACCACTCCGGTCATGACGGCGACGGGGACGGAGACGAAGCCCGCCGTCAGGGCGACGGCGAGGGCGTTGGCGAGGGTCTTGAGGAGGCGCTCGCGGCGGGCGCTGCCGACGCCGAGGGTCTGGGCGGCGCTCCAGAAGCCGTGGCGGACGTGGAGGCCGACGGCGAGCATGGCGACGATGTAGATGACGTTGCCGTACCAGGTGGAGAAGGTGTCCACGACGTTCTGGTAGGGCTTGCCCTCCTCGAAGCCGCCGGGGTGGACGGTGCCGGTGGTGAGGTCGAGGATGTGCCAGACGATGAACAGGGCGAGGATGATCCCGCCCCAGCGCATCGTGCGGGTGGCGTACGAGGCGCGCTTGCGGCGGTGGACGTAGGCGACGGGCCGGGCCTTCACGTCCCGCCGGGTCAGCTGGTACGCGGAGACGGCGTGGGCGGCGACGGCGGCGAGGAGCACGATCCGGACGAGCCAGAGCGCCCACTCGTGGTGGAGGAGGGGTGCGCCCATGACCCGCAGCCAGTGGGCGTACGCGTTGAACTCCTCGGGGCCGAAGAAGACCTTGAGGTTGCCGGCGACGTGGGCCACGAGGTAGCCGAGCATGACGAGCCCGCTGACCGCCATGACCGTCTTCTTGCCGAGGGTCGATGAGAGGAATCCGCGTGACGGTGCGGGGGTCGGCGGGCGGCGCGTCGCCCGCTCCCCGGGGGGTGCCAGAGCCATGCCCTCGACGCTAGAGCCGAAGGCCCCGAGTGGTCCAAGACATGGTCCGGCTGATCTCGATAGGCAGACCCTATGCACGTGTTCTAGGGTGGGCCCATGCAGTTCCAGCAGCTCCTCTACTTCGTCGCCGTCGCCGAGACCCGTCACTTCACCCGGGCCGCCGAACGCGTCCACGTCTCGCAGCCCTCGCTCTCGCAGCAGATCAAGGCGCTGGAAGCGGAGTTGGGCGCGGAGCTGTTCAGCCGGGCGCGGGGGAACATCACGCTCACCGACGCGGGCGAGGCGCTGCTGCCGCTGGCGCGGCGCATCCTCGCCGACACGGAGACGGCACGCCTGGAGGTCCAGGAGCTCGCGCAGCTGAAGCGGGGCCGGGTGCGGCTCGGGGCGACGCCGAGCCTCTGCACGGGGCTGCTGCCCGACGTGCTGCGCGCCTTCCACGACCTGCACCCGGGGATCCAGCTCCTCATCGAGGAGGGCGGCTCGCACGACCTCGTACGGGAGCTGGCGCGCGGCGCGCTCGACCTGGCGCTCGTGGTCCTGCCGCTGCCGACCCCGTCACCCGCGCTGACGACGGTGGAACTGCTCCGGGAGGATCTGGTGGTGGTCTCCGCCGCCGCCGCACCCGCGCCGAACCGCCCGGTCCGGATCAAGGACCTGAAGGACCAACCGCTCGTGATGTTCCGGCACGGCTACGACCTGCGGGAACTGACGGTGGGGGCCTGCCGGGCGGAGGGCTTCGAGCCGACGTTCACGGTGGAGGGCGGGGAGCTCGACGCGGTGCTCGGCTTCGTCCGGGCGGGGCTCGGGCTCGCGGTCGTCCCGGCGATGGTGGCGGCCCGGGCGGGCCGTGACCTGCGGGTGACGGCCCTCGCCCGGCCGGGGCTGCGGCGGACGATCGCCCTGGCCCACCGCAGCGACGTGGCTCCGCCGCGCGCGGCCCGGGAGCTCCAGCGGCTCCTCATGGCCTCCCGTCGGTGATCTTGGCTCTCGTCAGCAACGGCTTTCCTGTGACAATCTCCCCGTCGCAAGAGAACGATCACACGAGCGATCACACGCGCTCTCTCTGACGGGACGTCACCATGACCTGGAAGCGCACCACTTCACTCGCCGCCGTCGCCGCCCTCGCCGTCCTCGGGCTGACCGCCTGCGGATCGGACTCCGGGTCGGGTGACGACGGCGGCGCCAAGCCGAGCGCGACCACCTCCGCCCCCGCGCCCGCCACGACGGCCCCCGCCGAGACCTCCGAGGCGCCCGCCACCGGCGGGGTGAAGGCCCCGGACGACCTGCCCGCCGGGCTGCCCCTGCCGTCCGCCGAGCTGACCGGCGTGACGGGGAGCACGGGCGGGTACGTCATGACGTACACCGCTCAGGACCCGAAGGCCGTCGTCGCCGAGTACCGCAAGGCGCTCGAGGGCGCCGGGTACACGGTGGTGGACGTCGCGGGGATCTTCACCGCCACCTCGGCGAAGACCTCCGTGTCGATCGCCTCCAGCGGGAACACCCTCGTCCTCACCCTCGCCACGCTCTGAGCCACGGGCCTCAGACCGCGTCCGCGAGCACCAGCGAGTGGATGCGGTCCGGGGCACCCGGGCGGGCGTAGTACCAGCCCTGGGCCGTGTCGCAGCCCAGCTCGCGCAGCCGCTGCGCCTGCGCCGCCGTCTCCACGCCCTCGACGGTGACCGCGAGTTCCAGGCTGTGCGCGAGCGAGACGATCCCTTCGACGATCTTGATGTCGACCGGGTCGACGGGGTGCTGCTGCATGCCCCGGGTGAAGGACCGGTCGAGCTTGAGGACGCTGACCGGAAGCCGCCGCAGGTTCGACAGGTTCGAGTAGCCGGTGCCGAAGTCGTCGAGCGCGATGTCGACGCCCATCTCGGCGAGCTGGCGCAGCGGCTTGAGCAGGTCCTCGTCGGCGCCGATCAGGGCCGACTCGGTCACCTCCAGGCAGAGCGCCCCCGGTTCGAGACCGGACCGCTCCAGGACGTCGACGGTCTCGGCGACGAGCCGCGGGTGGTGCAGCTGGGTCGGCGAGAGGTTGACGTTGATCCGCAGCGGGCCGCCGTCGGAGTGCCGCGCCTGCCAGAAGCGGGCCTGGCGCACGGCCTCCTGGAGCACCCAGCGGCCGAGCGGCACGATGAGGCCGGTGTCCTCGGCGAGCGGGATGAACCGGTCGGGCCCGAGCACCCCGTGCTGCGGGTGGCACCACCGTACGAGCGCCTCGGCGCCGTGCACGCTGCCGTCGTCGAGGTGGACGAGCGGCTGGTACTCGATGAAGAACTCGCCGCGTTCGAGGGCCGCCGGCAGGGAGGTGGTCAGGCCGTGGCGGGTGATCGCGCGGGCGTCCGCCTCGGCGTCGGCGACCTCGAAGCGGTTGCCGCCCGCCGACTTGGCCCGGTACATGGTGATGTCGGCGCTGCGGAGCACCTCGGCCGGGGTCCGCTCCCCCGCGGGCCCCTCGACGACGCCGAGGCTGCCGCGCACGGGCAGTTCGCGGCCGTCGACGCGGATCGGGGTGGCGAGCGAGGTGAGGATGCGCTCGGCGAGCTCGGTGACCTCCCGCTCGCCGCCCGTGGCCGTGGTGAGGGCGACGAACTCGTCGCCGCCGAGCCGGGCCACCATCTCGCCGGGGCCGGTGACGCAGGACTGGAGCCGGTCGGCGACCTCGACGAGCAGCCGGTCGCCGGTGGCGTGGCCGAGGCTGTCGTTGATCACCTTGAAGCCGTCGAGGTCGAGGTAGCAGAGGCCGAAGCGGGCGTTGTCGTCGGGCGCGAGGGCCTTCTCCAGGCGCTCGAAGAACAGGGTGCGGTTGGGCAGGCCGGTGAGCGCGTCGTGGGTGGCCTCGTACCGCAGGCGCAGGTGGAGCAGCCGCCGCTCGGTGGTGTCCTCCATGAGCGCCAGCTGGTACTGGGGGCGGCCCTCGGCGTCGCGCAGCAGCGAGACGGTGAGGTTGGTCCACAGGACGGTGCCGTCGCCCCGGTAGTACGGCTTCTCGACGCGGTAGTGCTCGCGCTCCCCGCGGACGAGCTCCTCGTACAGCTTCCAGACGTGCGGGCCGTCCTCCGGGTGGACCCACTCGCTCACGTTCCGGCTGCGCACCTGGCCCCCGACGCCGCCGAACATGCGGGTGAGGGTCTCGTTGACCTCCAGGACGTTGCCGTCGAGGTCGGCGATGCCTATGCCGATCGCCGCGCCGTCGAAGACCGCGCGGAAGCGGCTCTCCGTGGCGTGGAGCGCGGCCTCGGCGAGGCTGCGGGCGGCGAGCGCCGAGCGGGCGATGGCCTCCTGCTCGGAGCGGGTCCGCTCGCGCAGGGCCTGCGCGAAGCCCGCTGCCATGGCGTGCTGGAGCCGGGCGCAGCGGGCGCGGAGCTCCTCGGCCGGCAGGTCCGACTCCGTACCGCAGTACAGGACGAGGTACGAGTCGACCACGCCGAGGCTGCGGCCGAGCGCGTCGGGGTCGGTGCAGTGGGCGTCGACGAGGGCGGCGCCCGCCCGCTGGGCCGGGGCCGTGTCGAAGGGCCGGGCGTGCAGCGCGTCGCACAGGGTCCGGGCCAGCGGCAGCAGGTGCCCCTCGAACTCGGCACGGGTGAGCGAGGTCGCCGTCACGGGGAAGATCGCGCGGCTCCAGATGGTGACGAACCTCCGGAGCCTGTCCTCCGGTCCGTCGGCCTCGGCGGCGACGCCGGTCGGCTGCGAAGGGACCTTCACGCCTTGCGCCCCACGCCGGCGAACCCGGAGAAGGCGTACGGGTCCTCCTCCTCGACCGGGGTCTCCGGACGCCAGGCCGCCATGGGCACGAGCCCGGGGTCGACCAGCTCGGTGCCCTCGAAGAACCGGGTGATCTCCGCGCCCGAGCGCATCACCAGCGGGTTGCGGATGTTCCGGTAGACGCCGACGGCGCCGCCGGACTGCTCCTGGCTGAGCGGGATGCCCTCGTAGGAGGCGTGGGTGAGGACGACGAGGCTGCCGGGGGCGAGCGCGTCGAGCAGTTCGGCGACGGCCTCGGCCGGCCGGTCCTCGTCCTCCAGGAAGTGCAGGACGGCGACGAGCAGCAGGGCCACCGGCCGGTCCAGGTCGAGGAGGCCGGCCACCTCGGGGCTGCCGAGGATGTCGGCGGGCTTGCGCAGGTCGGCGGCGACGACGGCGGCGGTGCCGTCACCCTCCAGGACGGCGCGGCTGTGGGCGACGGCGACCGGGTCGTGGTCGACGTAGACGACCCGCGAGGCGGGGTCGGCGGCGCGGGCGACCTCGTGCACGTTGCCGAAGGTGGGGATGCCGGAGCCTATGTCCAGGAACTGGGTGACTTCGTTGTCAACGGCGTACCGCACGGCGCGCCGCATGAAGGCGCGGTTCGCCTGCATGATCTTCGGCAGGCCCGGCATGAACTCCATGGCCTTGCGGGCGGCCTCCCGGTCGACCTCGAAATTGTGCGATCCGCCCAAATAGAAGTCGTACATACGGGACACGCTCGGCACCGAAATGTCGATACCCGGCGGAGCCCAGGCGGGACGCTCCATCAATGTCTCCAACACGTCGCATGGGGGGACACGGCCAGGTGTTCGCGGCCGGTGTTCGAGGTGAGGCTACTGATCGCCCGCCGAGAGAGCGAGGGGAAACGGAAATTGGCGGTCCGTTCTTGGTCACACGTCAATGGCACGTGCGCGAGGAACGAAGAGTTCACGCCTTCAGGCCGTGCACATTCACGTGCATATGAGCGTGCGTCGGTTTCCGCGGCGCGCGGATCCGACGGCGACGAGTCCGTCAGGTCCGGTCCGTACCTCGGCCGTTGCGGCTTCCGGAACGGCAGCCACCGGGTGCGGGCGTCCCGTTGAACCCGGCACGGCAGGTCGACAACCGGACAGATCTTCGCGCGAGGCCCTGAGAGGGGCCTGTCGGCCACACGTCCGGAAACACCGTACGCGGCAATACGGGCATTGCGCCGAATCCGTCTCCTGTCCGAGGCGAAACGTCAAACCCGCGTACCCGAAGATCCCCTCCATCCGGCGAATCCGACGCGATTCCGCCCCGGCGCGCCGAATCGCTGTTCAAGCTCGTCGGCGTGTCTCTGTACGGATCACTCCTCGCGCGGCCACTGGCGGCCCTGGGACTGGTGTGGCTGCTCGCCGCACCCGTGCCCGCCGCCGCTGACGCCTGCGCCTATGTCACCGACGACCCTGGAGGTTCACCCATCGCCGTGGCGTACGCCGGAAGCGGCCGCGACAAGGGCCGCGACGACGGCCACGGCAGAAGCCGCGACGACGGCAAGGGCCACGACAAGGGCGGTGAGCACGGCAGGGGCGAGGGCCACGACAAGGGCCGGGGCAAGGGGCACGAGAAGGGCAAGGGCAAGGGGCACGGCAAGCACCACGGCCACCCGAACCCCTGCCCGCCCAAGCCCGAGCCCACGCCCGAGCCGAAGCCCACTCCCCCGTGCCCGACGCCGACCCCCACCCCGAAACCCACCCCGAAACCGACCCCCACCCCCGCGCCCACGCCCGTCCCGACGACGCCGCCCCCACCGCCGCCTCCGCCGGCCCCCGAGCCGACCCCTCCGGCCACCACCCCGCCTCCTCGACCGGCCCCGCCGAAGCCCGCGCCCCCCACGACGCCGCCGCCGAAACCCGCCGTCGTCGCCCCGGCGCCCCCACCGCCTCCGCCGCCGCCCCCGCCGGCTCCCACCCCGAGCCCGCCCCCGGCCCCGACTCCGGAGCCGACCGTGAAGCCGCGGCCTCCGGCCCCCCGGTCCGTGACGCTGCCGCACTACCGCCCGACCGCCCGGACCGAGCCGAAGAGCGGGAGCTCCGTCGTCACCGCGACGCTGATGATCACCGCCCCCGCCGTGCTCGCGACCGCGATCCTGCGCCCCCGCTCGAAGTAGTCCGCCACCGAATCCCGCCGGAGAATCCGAGAACTCCCATGTCCGAATGGCTTGTCCTGTCCCTCGCGATGGCCGCAGCCTGCGCCGTCGTGCTGACCATCGTCGTCATCAACCACCGCCGCATCCCGGTGGACGACGACCCGAGTGAGACCCCCGACGTCATCGAGTACATGACGATGATGATCGGCGTGATCTACGCGATCGTCCTCGGCCTCGCCATCGCCGGCGTCTGGGAGGCCCGCGGGGCCGCCCAGGAGACCGTGCGCCAGGAGGCCCAGGCGATGCACGAGATCTCGGCCCGCGCCGAGGTCTACCCCGTGGCCGTCCGCGAGCGCATCCGCGCCGACGTCGACGCGTACGTCTCGTACGTGGTGCACGACGAGTGGAACCACATGTCCGAGGAGGGCGAGCTCAGCGACGAGGGCACCGCGCTCCTGGAAAAGGTGCGCCGGAGCGTCACCGACTACCAGCCCGCCAACGACTTCGAGGGGCAGGCCTACCAGCCGCTCGTCGACCAGGTCGCCGCGGCCGACGACGCCCGCGGCGCGCGCGGGCAGAGCGCGGGGGCCACCATGCCGGGGGTGGTGTGGTTCGGCCTCATCATCGGCGCGCTCGTGACCGTCGGCATGATCTTCACGCTCCAGATCCGCAGGACGGGAAGGGAGTTGCTGCTCGCCGGACTCTTCAGCGTGCTGATCGCCTTCCTCCTCTTCCTCATCTGGGACTTCGACGCGCCCTTCGGCCGGGGCATCTCGGCCACCGCCACGCCGTTCACCGATCTGTTCCCGCAGGTCAACGAGTAGGCGGGGCCGCTCCAGTGGGCCGCACGGGGGACATGGATGCCCCATTCGCACGTCTGGGATCGCGGCCGTGGTAGTGCGCTCCTAGCGTTTCGGACATCGAGGTGCACGCAGGCCCTTCGCGGAAATCCCGTTTCGCGGCTGCCCCTCGGGACCCGGAGGATTCACCATGCGCGCGATACGTGCCGCGTCCACTGCCCTGCTGGGGGCGGCCGCCCTCGCCCTGGCCGCCCCCACGACCCTCGCCCTCGCGGCGGAGGGCGGCCCCGCCGCCCATCCGAGAGCGCCGGGCCCGAAGGCGCCAGGAGCGAAGGCACCGGGCGACTTCGTCGTGTCCCCCGGGGTCGTCGACCCGGGCGGCCGGGTGACGCTCAGCGCCCCCGGCTGTGCCAGTACGGCGACGGCCTCGGCCGGCATCTTCGACACCGTCACCATCGCGCCGAACTCGGCGGCGACCGCCACGGTGGACTGGGACGCCAAGCGCGGCGCCGTGTACACGGTCTCGTTCAACTGCACCGGTGGCGTGCAGGACACCGTCGACCTGACGATCAGCGGCGCGACCACGGCCCCGGCGACGATCAGTTCCACGATCCTCACGACCCCGCGCGGGGTCCAGGGCGGCCTCGGCGGCTCCGTGGACGAGGTGGACGGGACGGCGCTCGCGGCCGGCACGGCCCTCGTCCTGGCGGCCGCGACCGGCGCCGTGTACGTGGCCAGGCGCCGCTCGGGCGACACCCGCCGGCACTGAGACGACACCCGTCGGCACCGGGAAGGAACCCCGGCTCGCGGCCCCGGACGCCCGGCGCCCCCGAGTCCTGGCAGGGACTCGGGGGCGCCGGGCACAGCGGGCCGACCGGGAGGTTCGGCCGGTCGGGTCAGACCCCCGCGCCGCCGGTGCGGCGACGGTGGGCGAGGAAGAGACCGCCACCGAGCGCGGCCGCGGCGACCAGGCTGCCGCCGACGGCCATCTCGGTGGAGCTGGGAGCCAGCGAGCCGCCGAGACCGCCCTGGGCGCCGCGGCCCGCGAGCACGCGGAACGGGTGCGTGACGACGGCGGAGTTGTCGCTGCACTTGACGGCGAGGTTGTAGCTGCCCGGGGTGGCGTTGTCGTAGACACGGGCGATGGCGCTGGAGAGCCCGTTGGAGTTGACCGAGAGGTTGGTCTCGGGGAACGCGTTGGACGTGACCTTGCCGCCGTGGCCGCAACCCTTGGCGGTGATGGTGATCGTCGACCCCGCGTGGACGTCGTACGGGTTGACCTGAACGTTGCTCGGCCCGTTGGTGGCGGCGGCGAGAGGGGCCGCGAGCCCGACCGCCGCGAACGCGGTGGCGGCCACCGCCAGAGTGCGTGCAGCACGCATGGTTGAACCTCCAGAGGAAGACGCCCCAAAGCGGTGCTCCGGGAAGTTCGACGAGTACGCCTTCCATGACGAACCATCACAACTCAGGCAGGGCGCTGCACCTCGGCCTTGGTCCACCCCGGTGAGCCGACACTCCCGGGATCCGGCCCGCGAGGCGGAGGTCTCCGCAGGTCAGAGCAGTGTGGGCTGCTTATCTGACGAATACTCGGATGGTCCAGCCCCCTGTCACCCGGGTGCCACGGAGGACCCCTCCGCACCCGCGCCCCGGGCCCCCGGCCCCCGCGCCCGGCTCGTTCCGGCCCCTTCTCCGGCGACCTCCGGGCCCTCTTCCCGCGCGCCGGCACCCGTCCGGCCGCGGCCCCCACCCGTTCGCCCCGTCCGGGGCGACGACCCCGGGGAGCGCCCTTACCGTTCTGTCGACGCCACGAAGGGAGAACCATGCCCCCGAAGGACTTCCGCGTCGCCGAGCGCCGGAGACGCCAACCCTGGGGCGTCCTGGCCCTCGCCATGCTGTCCGGACTCGCGATGATGCGCAACGGGGTCGACGTCGACGCCGGACCTCCCCAACCCGCCGCGGCCGCACGGCCCGTGGCCCGCCCGGTCACCCCGCCGCCCGTCGCGGAGAGCACGGGTCTGGAACCGCTGGCCTTCGCCCCCGCCTCGCGGATCAGGATCCCGGCGATCCGGGTCGCGGCCCCGATCATGGACGTCGGCCTGGACGCCGACGGCTGGGTCGCGGCCCCGCCGCCGCAGGACGCCAACCTCGCCGGCTGGTACCAGAACGGCATCTCCCCCGGCCAGCGCGGCACCTCGGTCGTCGTCGGCCACGTCGACAACGAGAAGGGCCCCGCGGTCTTCTACGGACTCGGGTCGCTGGAGAAGGGCCAGCACATCGAGGTCGAGCGGTACGACGGCCGGGTGGCCGTCTTCGAGATCTACGGGGTCGAGGTGTACGCGAAGAACGACTTCCCCGGCGTCCAGGTGTACGCGGACACGGGGCAGCCCGAGCTCCGCGTGATCACCTGCGGCGGCGGCTACACGCGCGCGCGCGGCTACGACGGGAACGTCGTCGTGTACGCCCGCCTGGTCGGCACGCGCTGAGCCGCACGAAGACCGAAGGGCCCCGGCACTGGCAGGTGCCGGGGCCCTTCTCGTACGCCTCCGCCGTGCGGACCGATATGCCGGCCGTCACCGCCTGGGAACCGTGATGTGGTAGCCCGCGTCGAGGAGTTCGGGCAGGTAGCGGCGGAGCGCGGCGACGCTCTGCGAGCGGTCGCCCCCGGCGTCGTGGGAGAGGACGACGGCGCCCGGGGCGGCGCCGTCGAGGACGCGCCGGACGATGGTCCCGGTCCCCGGTTCCTTCCAGTCGAGGGTGTCGACGGTCCAGGCGAGCGGCTCCATGCCGAGCTCCGCCCCGATCTCGAAGGAGTGCCGGTTCCAGGCGCCGTAGGGGGCGCGGTACCAGAGCGGGGCCGCCCCGAGGGTCTTCTCGACGATCTCGCTCGTGGAGCCGAGCTCGTCGCGGATGCGGGAGGGCCGCAGCTTCGGGATGAGCGGGTGGGACCACGAGTGGTTGCCGACGACGTGCCCGTCCTCCGCCATCTCCCGCAGCAGGTCCGGGTTCTCGGCGGCCATCTCGCCGCAGACGAAGAACATCGCCCGGCAGTCGTGGCGGCGGAGGGTCTCCAGGATGCCCGGCGTGTAGCGCGGGTCGGGGCCGTCGTCGAAGGAGAGCACCATCGAGCGGCCCACCCCGGACATGCTCAGGAAGGGCCGCTGCCGGACCGGCGGCACCGCTCGTCGGAAGGCGGGGGGCGCGTACGCGGTCATCGGCTGGAGACGGTACGAGGACGGGCGCATCCGGGCGGCCCGCACGGGCTGCGGTCCCCCGGCGGGCGCGGGTCCCCCGGGGGCCGGTCCCGCGGGCGCCGCCGAGGGCGCGGGCGGGGCCGCCGGGGTGAGCAGGTCCGCCGCGAGGTATCCGACGGTCGCCGTGGCGCCGAGGGCGGCGGCGAGGCGCAGCACGGTCCGGCGCCCGTGGGGCATCTGATCCGATTTCATGACCAATGGTTCGACCGCGTGGGGGCCGGTCCGGAACACCCACACCGGGCGCCCGCCCGATTGCACCCGATGGGCCTACGGGCGGGCCTACCTGCCCATCGTGAGGCCGTCCTTGTCGGCGCCCCTGCTGAGGACGACCTGCCGGATCGTCTCGCGGGTGGCGGCGAGGCGGGCGTCGTCGGCATCCGCCGCGCCGAGGTTCACGACCCGGCCCCGGCCGGTGTCGAACCACTGGGGGATGAACTCGGCCTTGGTGACCCGCCAGCGGGCCCCGGGCGTCTTCGGCGGGGCGAAGGTGAAGCGGCCGATGCTCCCCTGGTTGCCCCGGGGGTCGAAGGAGCCCTCGTGGTTGATCATGTCCCCGGCGATCTGGTCGCCCATGCCGTAGACGACCCAGGTCCCGTTGACCTTCTCGTACGCCTGCGGGACGTGGGCGTGCGTGCCGATGACGAGGTCGACGTCCGGACGGCCGCCGGTCGTCGACGCGGTGAGCGCGCGACCGAGGGAGAGCTGCCGCTCGTCGGGGGCCGTCTGCCATTCGGTGCCCCAGTGGACGCTGACCACGACGACGTCGGCGCCCGCCGCGCGGGCGGCGCGTGCGTCGGCGATCACCTTCCGCTCGTCGAGCAGGTTGACGGCCCAGGGCTGCCCGTCGGGGAGCGGGTAGCCGTTGGTGTCGTAGGTGTAGGCGAGTTGGGCGACCTTGGCGCCGCCGGCCCGGAGCAGCGTGGGGCTCGCCGCCTCCTGGGCCGTACGGGCGGAGCCGGCGTGCCGGACGCCGGCCTTGTCCAGGGCGTCGAGGGTGCGGGCGAGGCCCGCGGCGCCGTCGTCGAGGGTGTGGTTGGAGGCGGTGGAGCAGGAGTCGTAGCCGGTGGCCTTCAGGGCGGCGGCGACCTCGGGCGGGGACTTGAAGGCGGGGTAGCCGGTGTACGGGCCGCCGGCCTTCCCGTACACGGTCTCCATGTGGCAGATGGCGAGGTCGGCCCGGGAGACGACGTTCTTGACGCCGGAGAGCATGGGGGCGAAGTCGTAGCCGTCGCCGCCCGCGTCCTGGGCGGCGCGGCGGATGATCGAGTCGTGCGGCAGGACGTCGCCGGAGGCGACGAGGGTGAATCCGGCGGGGGCGGCGGGGGGCTTCGGCGCGGAGGTGGCGGACGAGGCCCCCGGCGCGGGGGCCGCCGGAGCGGGGGCGCCCCCGGCGGAGCAGCCCGTGCCCGCCGCGAGCAGGAGGGCGACTGCGGCCACCGTCGAGTGGGTGGTGCGTGAGGTCATGGACTTCGGCATCAGGGACAGCACTCCACTCGCTCCTCATTCAGTTCGTCATATGAATTGATCTCGCGGGATGGTCGCAGTCAAGGGTCGGGGCCACACGAACGCGCAAATTGGACCAATCGGGCGTACTGATTCCTTCTGACCGTTCGCCGCGCCGTTCACCGCTCGGTGCGACCGTTCATCGCAGACCTCTGTCCGTTCCCTGTCTCTTGCCTTCCGAATGCGTTCGTATACCGCCGAGACGACGAAAGGCGGGATCATGACGGCGACGACGGCGGCGACGACGGACGAGCGCAACCTGGAGCGGTTGCAGCGGGACCACGGCCCCGCGCTCCTCTCGTTCCTCCTCGGGCTGACCTACGGCGACCGGCAGCGCGCCGAGGACCTGGCGCAGGAGACGCTCGTCCGGGCCTGGCTCCACCCCGAGGCCTTCGACGGTCCCTACGACTCCATGCGCCCCTGGCTCTTCACGGTGGCCCGCCGGCTCGCCATCGACGCCCGCCGCTCGCGCCTCGCCCGGCCCGCCGAGATCGGCGACGGCGTCCTCGCCGTCACCCCCGACCCGCAGGACGCCACCGCGTCCGCCGAGGCCGCGCTCGACGTCCGGGCGGCCGTCCGCGAGCTCAGCCCCGAGCACCAGGCGGTCCTGGTCAGGCTCTACTTCCACGGCCTCACGGTCAACGAGGCCGCCACGGACCTCGGGATCCCCGCCGGCACCGTCAAGTCCCGCTCGCACTACGCCCTGCGGCAGCTCGGCCGCTCCCTCCCCGGCTACCGGCCGCGCAGGTCACCCATTGCCCGGCCCCGGGCGGCGGCCGCACAATGACGCGGTGACGCTCACTCTCGCCGCCGCCGAAAAGGTCCTCGCCGACAACTTCGCCCCCTGGGTGCTCGATCTCGGGCTCACCGTCGACTCCGTCGACGGCGCCGAGGCCGTGCTCCGGCTCCCCTGGTCCGACCGGCTCGCCCGGGAGGGCGGCGGCCTGTCGGGACAGGCCCTGATGGCCGCCGCCGACACCGCCACGGTGATCGCCGTCGCCTCCGCCCGGGGCGGCTTCGTGCCGATGACCACCGTCCAGCAGAACATCACCTTCCAGCGGCCGGTCGTCGGCGCCGACGTCCTCGTCCGGGCGCGGCTCACCAAGACCGGGAAGCGGATGGCCTTCGCCGACATCGTCATGACCGCCGACGGGACGGAGGAGACCGCCGCACACGCCACGGCGGTGTACGCGCTCCTCGGCTGACCCCTCCGTCCCGGCCGTCCCACCAGCCTCACGCGAGACCCGTTGCCCCACTCGCATCCCGCAATCCCACCGGTACCGATCCGGCCGGGAAACGTATCCGAAAGGACACGGGCGAGTTGAGCAAAGCGGGACCCGCGGGCGCCCCCGACGGAGGAGGCTCTCCCCCGGGCCCCCGACGTCGGGGGCCCGCATGTCCGGGAGAAGGTGGGAGCGTTGCTGCCCGAGAGCACGAACGGCACCGGTGGGACGAGCGGCGGGGAACTCGCCGTCCCGATGGCCTGGCTGTGTGCCGAGTACGTCGCCGACGAGGTGCTGCGAGCCGCCGCGCTCGTGGCACCCGGCTCACTGGAGTACCGGTCGGGGCTCCAGGCCCTGGCCCTCACCGTCCACCTCACGGACGAGCCGGACGGCCCGCACGCGCCCGACGGGGGCCGGGACACCTGGCCGCTCTTCCAGGCGGACGAGTGGCTCCGTCACACGGCCTACGACCGGCCCTGGCCGCCCTGGGTGGAGGAGCGGCTCGCCCGGCGGCTCGCCGCCCACGGAGACGGACCGGACCTCGCGCTCGCGCGGACCGCCTGGCACCGGCTGCGGGACACCTGGGTCCGCGCCGCCGACCTGGACGGACCGGTCGACGCCGAGACGCCGGTCGACGAGGCCGAGCAGATCTGGCTGCCCGCCTGGAAGCTCGGCCTGCCGCTCGCGCACCTGTCGCTGCACCTGCGCTGACCGGCGCGGACGGCCACGGGCCACGGGCCACGGGCCACGGGTTACGGTGCCGAAGGATGCACCCCCGGGCGGTACTTGGGGACGCGTACCGTCACCTTCATCCCCGCGCCGACACCCGTCTCGATGACGAGACCGCGCTCCGCCCCGTACACCTGGCGGAGCCGCTCGTCCACGTTGCACAGGCCGATGCCCGAGCCGTCGGGATGCTCGCCGCGCAGGACGGCGCGCAGCAGCTCCGGGTCCATGCCGACGCCGTCGTCCTCGACGGTCACCACGGCCTCGGCGCCCTCGTCGCGGGCGGCGATCGTCACCCGGCAGCCGCGCTCCCGCTCCTGGAGGCCGTGCTTGACCGCGTTCTCCACGAGCGGCTGGAGGCAGAGGAAGGGCAGGGTGACGGGGAGGACCTCGGGGGCGATCTGCAGCGTCACCTTGAGCCGGCTGCCGAAGCGCGCACCGGCGAGGGCCAAGTACTGCTCGACCGCGCGGAGTTCGTCGGCCAGCTGCGCGAACTCGCCGTGCCTGCGGAAGGAGTAGCGGGTGAAGTCGGCGAACTCCAGGAGGAGCTCCCTGGCCCGCTCGGGGTCGGTGCGGACGAACGAGGCGATGGCGGCGAGGGAGTTGAAGATGAAGTGCGGGGAGATCTGCGCGCGCAGCGCCTTGATCTCGGCCTCCACCATCCGCGTCCGCGAGCGGTCGAGCTCGGCCAGCTCCAGCTGGACGGAGGCCCAGCGGGCCACCTCCGTCGCGGCCCGCACGAGGACCGCCGACTCGCGCGAGCCGTAGGCGACGAGCGCGCCGAGGACGCCGTCCTCGCCGGTGAGCGGGGCGATCACCGCCCAGCGCAGCGGGCAGGCGGGGTCGGTGCAGCCGGTGTGCGCGGAGCGGCTGCGGCCCGACTCCAGGGTGTCGGCCGCGAGTTGGGGGACGTGCGCGCGGTGGTGGTCCCCGCCGGGGCCGTCCCAGGCGAGGACGGCGTCCCGGTCGGTGAGGCAGAGCGCCTCGGTGCCGAGCAGCGAGCGGAGGGTGTGCGCCGCCTTGCGGGCGGTGTCCTCGGTGAGCCCGGCACGCAGCGGCGGGGCCGCGAGGGAGGCGGTGTGGAGGGTGTGGAAGGTGGCGCGTTCGACGGGCGTGCCGAGGTCGGGGTCGGCGGCGCGGCCCGCACGCCGGGCGGTGAGCCGGCCGAGGGCGAATCCGACGGCGAGCAGCACGGCCCCGACGGCACCGGCGGCGGCGAGGGCGATGCCGGTCATCGGCGTACCTCCACGAGGGAAAGGGCCCCGCTCATCGGCGTACCTCCGTCAGGGATTCGGCTATCTCCTCGGGCAGGTGCAGCCGGGCGAGCAGCGCGGGCGTGCCCGGCGGGACGCGGTCGGGGGTGGCGAGCGAGACGAGGACCATGGTGAGGAAGCCGAGCGGCACCGACCAGACGGCCGGCCAGGCCATGAGCGTGTGCGGCCAGCCCTCGGGGGCGAGTCCGGCCCGTGTCGCCATGACGGCGACGAGCGCGGACCCGCCGCCGAGCAGCAGCCCGGCCATCGCGCCGGGCGGGGTGAGCCGCCGCCACCAGATGCCGAGGACGAGCAGCGGGCAGAAGGAGGAGGCGGAGACCGCGAAGGCGAGCCCGACGGCGTCGGCCACCGGCACCTCGGAGGCGACGACGCCGACGCCGAGCGGGACGGCGGTGGCGAGGAGCGTCGCGAGCCGGAAGTGGCGGACGCCCCGGGTCGTCGGGGCGCTGCGGCTCGGCAGGACGTCCTGGGTGAGGACCCCGGCGACGGACATGGTCAGGCCGGAGGCGGTGGAGAGGAACGCCGCGAACGCCCCGCCCGCGAGGAGCGCGCCGAGCAGCTCCCCCGCGAAGCCGCCGAGGATCCGCTCGGGCAGGACGAGGACGGCCGCGTCGGCGGATCCGGTGAGCGCGAGTTCGGGGGCGTAGATCCGGCCGAGGGCTCCGTACAGCGGCGGCAGGAGGTAGAAGGCGCCGACGAGGCCGAGGACGACGAGGGTGGTGCGGCGGGCTGCGCGGCCGTGGGGGCTGGTGTAGAAGCGGACGGCGACGTGGGGCAGGCCCATGGTGCCGAGGAAGGTCGCGAGGATCAGTCCGTACGTGGCGTACAGCTGGTGTCCGTCGCGGCCCCCGGCGAGCGGCTGGGACCAGCCGAGCGGGTCGGCACCGCTCGCGGCCCGTTCGGGCAGGACCGTGCCCGGCGCGAAGCCGAGCTCGGTGCCGGCCCGGACGTGGTGGGTGCCGGCGGCGAGGGTGACGGTCCCGTGGTCGTACGGGACGGCGTCGACGGTCCCGGTGACGGTGAGCGTGAGGGGGGCGTCGAGGCCGATGCGTACGGTGTCGGCGACGCGGACGACGGTGTGCTCGCGCAGGACGGCGGGGGCGTCGAAGCGGGCCCGGGGCGCCCCGTCGCCGTACCAGGCGGCGAGGAGGAAGAGGGCGGGGACGAGGAGGGCGGTGAGTTTCAGCCAGTACTGGAAGGCCTGCACGAAGGTGATGCTGCGCATCCCTCCGGCGGCGACGGTGCCGGTGACGACGAGCGCGACGAGCAGCCCGCCGACCCAGTCGGGGGCGCCGGTGAGGATCTCCAGGGTGAGCCCGGCGCCCTGGAGTTGGGGCAGCAGGTAGAGCCAGCCGATGCCGACGACGAAGAGGCTGGCGAGGCGGCGGGCGCGGCGGGACGCGAGCCGGGCCTCGGCGAAGTCGGAGAGCGTGTACGCGCCGGAGCGGCGGAGCGGGGCGGCGACGAGGACGAGCAGGACGAGGTAGCCGGCGGTGTAGCCGACCGGGTACCAGAGCATGGCGGGGCCCTGGACGAGGACGAGCCCGGCGATGCCGAGGAAGGAGGCGGCAGAGAGGTACTCGCCGCTGATGGCGGCCGCGTTCAGGCCGGGGCCGACGGTCCGGGAGGCGACGTAGAAGTCCGAGGTGGTGCGGGAGACCCGCAGGCCGAGGGCGCCGATGAGGACGGTCGCGAGGACGACGGCGGCGACGGCGACGACCGCGTGGGCCTGGTTCACGGAGCCGGCGGCCTCAGTGCTCGACGAGGCCGGTGAAGGCGCGCTCGTTGCGTTCGGCCCGGCGGACGTACCAGTGGGCGATGGCCCACACCACCGGGTACACGCCGAAGCCGAGGGCGGCCCAGACGAGGGCCTCGGGGGCGGGCAGCGCGAGGAGCAGCGGAAGCGTGCCGACGAGGAGGGCGAGCGCGCCGAGGGCGGTGAGCGCGGCCCGCAGCTGGCTGCGCATCAGGGACCGGACGTAGGTGTGGCCGAGGGTGGTCTGCTCGTCGATCTCGGAACGGACGGTCGGGTGCGGGCCCCTGGGGCGCGTCCGGAGGCCCGGGTGGGCTCCGGGACGGGAGCCGGGGTGGCCGTGGAAGGCCGAGGCATGGGTGACGGTCTCGCGCCGGGGCCTGCGCGGCGGGTGGATCTCCGGCATCGGCGTCCCGTTTCTGCTGGCAGGCTGGCTGTGGGGCCCGTGGAGTGTAGGCACACGGGGACCGCCGCCGGAAGAGGAGCCGCCGGGCTCAGCCGCCGGCCCTGCGCATCAGGAGGTCGCGCAGGTGGCGGGCGTGGCGGCGGCTCACGGCGAGGTCGGTGGCGCCGACCCGGACCGAGGTCGCGCCGCCGTCGAGCCGGAGTTCGTCGATGCGGGCGAGGGCGACGAGATGGCTGCGGTGGATCCGGACGAAGCCCCGGGCCGCCCAGCGCTCCTCCAGGGTGGAGAGCGGGATGCGGACGAGGTGGCTGCCCGTGTCGGTGTGGAGGCGCGCGTAGTCGCCGTGGGCCTCCACGTACGCGATGTCGTCGACGTCCAGGAAACGGGTGACGCCGCCGAGTTCCACGGGGATCTGCTCGGGGGCGGGCGCCGGTGCCGGGGCGGGGACGGCGGTGGCGTGGACGAGTTCGTGGACGCGGCGCACGGCCTCGGCGAGGCGCTCGCGGCGGACCGGCTTGAGCACGTAGTCGACGGCCTTGAGGTCGAAGGCCTGGAGGGCGAAGCCCTCGTGGGCGGTGACGAAGACGACGAGCGGCGGCCGGGCGAAGCCGGCGAGGAGCCGGGCGACGTCGAGTCCGGTGAGGCCCGGCATGTGGATGTCGAGGAAGACGACGTCGATGCCGTCCCCGCCGTCGGGTCCCGTCTCCAGGGCGCGCCCGATCCTGCGCAGCGCGGCGGTCGCGTCGCCCGCGCCATCGGCGGTACGGACCCGGGGGTCGGCCCGGAGCAGGTAGAGCAGCTCTCCGAGGGCGGGTTCCTCGTCGTCGACGGCCAGTACGCGCAGCATGCGCGGGAGTCTATGCCGGGGCTACTTGAGCAGTCTGGACAGCCGGCGGTCGGCGAGGATCCTCCCGCCGGTCTGGCAGGTGGGGCAGTACTGGAGGGAGGAGTCGCTGAAGCTGACCTCCCGGACGGTGTCCCCGCAGACCGGACAGGGCTGCCCGGCCCGGCCGTGGACGCGCAGGCCGCTCTTCTTCTCGGCCTTCAGACTGCCCGCGGCGAGTCCGTGGGAGCGTTCGACGGCCTCGCCGAGGGTGGTCCTGATCGCGGTGTGCAGCGTGGTGACCTCGTCCGGGGTGAGGTTCTGGGTGGGCTTGAACGGGGACATGCGGGCGACGTGGAGGATCTCGTCGCTGTAGGCGTTGCCGATCCCCGCGACGAGGCTCTGGTCGCGCAGGGCGCCCTTGATCTGCCGCCGTTCGCCCGCGAGGAGCGCGGCGAGGGCGTCGCGGTCGAAGTCCTCGGCGAGCGGGTCGGGGCCGAGGCGGGCGACGCCGGGGACCTCCGTCGGGTCGTGGACGAGGTGGACGGCGAGGCGTTTCGTGGTCCCGGCCTCGGTGAGGTCGAAGCCGTCGCCCCCGGTGAGGGCGACGCGCAGGGCGAGCGGGTTCCGCCCCCCGGGCTTGGGCGGTCCCGAGGGCAGCGGGTCCTGCCAGCGGAGCCAGCCCGCGCGCGCGAGGTGGACCAGGAGGTGCAGCTCCCCCGCCGGACCGCTCGTGGTGACGTCGAGGAACTTGCCGTGCCGGCCGACGGCGGTGACCTCGGCGCCCTCGATCGCGGTGACGGGCGGCTCGTACGTCTTGAGGACGCTGATCGCCACGGGCAGGACGCGGGCGATCTCCTTGCCCACGAGGTGGGCGACGAGGAACTCGCGGAGCGCTTCCACCTCGGGCAGTTCGGGCATGGCACCACCCTGCCGCACGCGGGTCCCGGACGCTCGCCGGAGGAGACCCCCTAAGGTGGCCGAGGTGCGAGTACTGCTGGTCGAGGACGACGACAACCTCCGGTTCGGGGTGGCTGCCGCGCTGCGGGCCGCCGGGCTCGCCGTGGACGAGGCCGAGGATCTGCCGCGGGCGGACGAGGCGCTGTTCGTCACCGCGTACGACTGCGCGGTCTTCGACCGCATGCTGCCGTCCGGCGACGCCGCCGCCTACGTCGAGGGGCTGCGCCGGGCCGGGCGCGGGGTGCCGGTGCTGTTCCTGACGGCGCGGGACACCGTGGCGGACCGGGTGGAGGGGTTCGCGAGCGGTGGTGACGACTACCTGGTGAAACCGTTCGCCGTGCCCGAGCTCGTCGCCCGCGTGCGCAGCCTGTGCCGCCGCTCCGCCGTCGTGCGCCCGCCGGTGCACCGCGTCGGCGACCTGGAGGTCGACACGGCCCGGCGGCTCGTCCGCAGGGGCGGGGTCCTCCTCACGCTCACCGGCCGGGAGTTCGCGGTCCTGGAGGTCCTCGCCGCCCGCGCCGACCAGGCGGTCTCCCGCGCCGAGCTGATCGAGAGCTGCTGGGACGAGATGGCCGAGCCGCAGTCCAACGTTCTGGAGGTCCTCGTCTCCCAGCTCCGCCGCAAGCTCGGCGATCCGCCGCTGATCCACACCGTGCGCGGCCTCGGCTACCGGCTCGCGCCGCCCGACGGCCCGCGGTGAGCCGCGCACGCGTCCGTGCCCGCGTCCGTGCCGGGCTCGGGGCTCCCCGGACGCTGACGCCGACGGCCCGGATCCTCCGGCTGCGCCGCCGGATCAGCCTGCTGTTCGCGCTGACCAGCGCCGTCGGCCTGGTCGCGATGGCGGTGTTCGCGGTGCGCGCCGACGGCGGCCGGTGGCGGGAGCAGCTCGACCACACCATGGACGCGGACACCAGCTGGGCCCTCGGGCTCCTGGAGACCGACGAGGACGGGCGGCTCGTCACGGACGTCCTCGCCGAGTCGGTCGACACGGCCTGCCCGCCGCTGACCGTGCTCCTGGTGGACGCGGAGGCCCCGGGCCGGCTGACCGTCGAACACGCGCCGGGAAAGCCCTGCCTGACCGTGGACCCGGCGCTCGTCGAGGAGGCGGGGCGTGCGGCGGTGCGGGCCGACGCGGTGCGGGCCTTCGACGGGCGGACGACGGAGGGCGAGCCGGTACGGATGTTCGCGCAGCCCTTCTACGCGCCCGAGGCCCCCGACGACGCCGGGCCGCAGGGCGTGCTCGTCACGGCGTCCGACGCGACCGCGCAGCGCGACGACCACCGGCGGCTCGTCGGGCTGACGACCGCCGGCTGCGCGGTGCTCGTCCTGCTGTCGGCGGCCGTCGGCCACCTCCTGTCGGGGCGCGCGGTCCGGCCCGCGCTCGCGGCGCTCGACCGGCAGGAGGCCTTCCTCGCCGACGCCGCCCACGACCTGCGGACGCCCGCCGCCTCCCTCCGCACGCTCGCCGAGACGGCGCTGCGCGGCGAGACGGACAGCGCCGAGGTCCACCGGCGCACCCTGCGCCTGGCCGAGGGCATGGGCCGACTCGTCGACGGGCTCCTGACCCGGGCCCGGCTCGTGTCCGGTACGGCCGCGGTGGCCCGGCAGCCCCTGCGCCTGGACCAGCTGGTGGAGGCGGTGGCCGAGGAGGCGGTCGAGGACGCCGCGGGCGGCCACCGGGTGCGGGTGGAGGCCGAGGACACGGTGGTCGTCGCCGATCCCGACCTCGTACGGCGTGCCGTCGGCAACCTGCTCGGCAACGCACTGCTGCACGGCCACGCGCCGGACGTCCCGGCGGACGTCCTGGTCACGGTGGAGCGGGACGGGACCGTGACCGTCGCGGACGCGGGCCCCGGCCTGCCGCCGGAGGTGGCGGGTTCGCTGTTCGAGCGGTTCCGCAGCGGGTCGGGGTCCCGGTCAGGGTCGACGGGGCTCGGCCTGTCGATCGCCGCGTGGGTCGCGCACGCGCACGGGGGGACGCTGACGGCGGGGCGGAGCGAGCGGGGCGGGGCCAGGTTCGTCCTGCGCCTGCCGACGGAGGCGTAGGCGGAGGGCTGGGCGTCGACGGAGGGCGGGGCCGTCGGTGGAGGGCTGGGCCGTCGGCGGAGGCGGAGGCGGATTCGTGGCCCGTCCGTCCTCAGGAAAACCTCAGCATCGCCGCGTGATCCTTCCTGGAACGACCGTCCAGGGGAGTTTCTCGTGTACCGCCTCGCCAACCGCCGCCCCGTTCACCGCCGCCGTCCCGCCGAGCGCCGCCGACCCGCGCTCGCCGTGCTCGCCCTCGCCGTCATCGGCACGAGCTCGCTGTCCGCCTGCTCCGGCACCGCCCCGGCCCGGCCCGCGCACAGCGGGAAGGCCTCGGCCGCCGACCCCGCCGCCCGCCCCGACCTGCGCCGCTTCTACGGCCAGAAGCTCGTGTGGCGCCCCTGCGGCGACCAGGACACCGTCCAGTGCGCCTCGCTCACCGTCCCCCGGGACTACGCGCACCCCGGCGACGGCAGGACCTTCGTCCTCCCCGTGGCGAGGGCGGCGACCGCGCTCCCGGCCGAGCGGAAGGGCTCGGTCGTCCTCAATCCCGGCGGCCCGGGCGAGCCCGGCGCCCAGCTCGTGAAGGACGGCGTCGCCGACACCCTGGGCCGGGGCGTGCGCGAGCGGTTCGACGTCGTCTCCTTCGACCCCCGCGGAGTGGGCGGGAGCAAGCCCGCCCTGACGTGCGCGGACCCGGACGACGAGGGCGAGGCCCGCGCGTCGGCCGAGGCGGCGCTCCATCCCCGTACCGCCGCGGACCGTGCCGCCGTCCTCGCCGACGCACGGGCGACCGCCGACGCCTGCCGCAGGGCCAGCGGGCCGCTGCTCCCGCACGTCGGGACCGTGGACGCGGCCAGGGACCTGGACGTGCTGCGGGCCGTGCTGGGCGACAGGAAGCTGACGTACGTCGGCTGGTCGTACGGCACGAGCCTGGGCACCTCGTACGCCGAGCAGTTCCCCGGCCGCGTGCGGGCGATGGTCCTGGACGGGGCCGTCGACCCGTCGCTCGACTGGCGGCAGCGCATGCTCGGGCAGTCGGCCGGTTTCCGGGACGCCGTCGACGCGTACGCCGAGTCGTGCGCGGACACGATCGGCGAGAGCTGCCCCGGCGGGACGCCCGAGGAGATACGGGCGCTGATCGACCGGCTCGTCGAGCGGACGCGGCGCGAGCCGCTGCCCGTCGACGAATCCGACGAGGGGCTGGACGCGGCCGGCGTGGTGGGCGCGCTGAGCATGGCGATGTACACGCCGGAGGCGCAGTGGGAGGGCCTCTCGGAGGCGCTGCGCGCGGCGGACGAGGGGGACGGGACGAAGCTGGCGGCGCTCGGGGAGGAGAGCACGGAGGAGGACACGGAGGACACCCAGGACGCCCAGGACACCCAGGACACCCAGGACACCGACGACACCGACGACACCGACGACACCGACGACACCGACGACGAAGCTCCGGCCGGCTCCGACGCCCCCGCTGTCCCCGCCGTTCCCGAGGACAACAGCGAGGCCGCCCTCATCGCCGTCAACTGCCTGGACGTCCCCCACCCGCGCGACCCGCAGGCCTACTGGGACGCGCTCGCACCCGCCGAGAAGGCCGCGGGCGTCTACGGCACGTCCAGCGTGGCGAGCGAGCTCGTCTGCGAGGACTGGCCGTCAGGACCCGAGCGCCCGCACCGGGTCCACGCGCCCGGTGTCCCGCCGGTGCTCGTCGTGGGCACGGCCGGCGACCCGGCGACGCCGTACGCCGAAGCGGTGGGCCTGGCAGGGCAGTTCCCCGGAGGGATGCTGCTCTCCTTCGAGGCCGACGGCCACACCGGGTACGGCAGGAACGCCTGCGTCGACCGGAAGGTCGAGGCCTACCTGACGGACCTCACGCCGGTGGCCCCCGGGACGACCTGCGAGCCCTGACGACGGCGGCGCTGCTCCCCGCCGCTCAGTTCGCCACGTTGAACTCGCACCACACGCACTTGCCGCCGCCCCGCGACTCCACGCCCCACGCGTCCGAGATCTGCTCGACGAGGAGCAGTCCACGGCCCGAGACCCCCGCCTCGCCCGCCTCGCGGCGCCGGGGCAGGGCGCTCGACCGGTCCTCGACCTCGACGCGGAGCCGTCGTTCGAGGCCGCCCAGGACCCGCAGGGTGACGATCGCCCCGCCGTCGGTGTGCATGAGGGCGTTGGTCATCATCTCGTCGGCGACCAGCTCGATCTCGTCCGCCCGCTCCCCCGCGCCCCAGGCCCGTACCGCCGCCCTGATCATGTGCCGGGCCGAGCTGAGCGCCTCGGGGTCGCTCTGGGCCACGTGCTGACGGAACCGGCCCGCCGCCTGGGCGGCGAGGGCCTCGTCCCGCCGGAGCAGGAGGATGGCGACGTCGTCCTCGCCGCCCCGGTCGGCGACGACGTCGCAGAGGTGGTCGGCGAGCACCTGGAGGTCGCCGGGGCCGCGCCGGACGAGCGAGGTGAGCCACTGGAAGCCCTCGTCGAGGTCGGCGCCCGGCTTCTCCACGAGGCCGTCGGTGTACAGCATCAGGGTCTGCCCGGGGTCCAGCTCCAGGGTGGTCACCGGGTAGTCGAGGCGGCCGAACTCGGCGGAGAGGCCGAGCGGGAGGCCGCCCTCCACCGGGACCCGGCGGCAGCCGCCGTCGACGTCCCTGATCAGCGGGTCGACGTGGCCGGCGCGGACGACCTGGACGACGCCCGTGCCGAGGTCGACCTCGGCGTACGTGCAGGTGGCGAAACGTTCCGTGTCGAGCTCGTGGAGGAAGACGGAGGCGCGGGCCATGACCGTGGCCGGGGTGTGCCCCTCGGCGGCGTACGCGCGCAGCACGATCCGCAGCTGGCCCATGACGGCCGCCGCGTGGGTGTCGTGGCCCTGGACGTCGCCGATGACGGCGCCGACCCGCCCGCCGGGCAGCGGGATGATGTCGTACCAGTCCCCGCCGATGTCCCGGCCGAGGCGTGCGGAGCGGTAGCGGACGGCGGTCTGCGCGCCGGGCACCTCGGGGATGCGGCGCGGCAGCATCGCCTGCTGGAGCCCTTCGGCGAGGTCGTGCTCCTGCTCGTACAGCATGGCCCGCTGGAGGCTCTGCGCGATGCTGCTGCCGAGCGCGACGAGGAGGGTCCGCTCGTCCTCGCTGAAGCCGGTCTTGTCGCTGTAGAGCAGGCCGAGCGCGCCGATCGGCCTGGCCTGGGCGATGAGCGGGAGGTAGGCGGCGGCGGTGATGCCGAGGCCGCTGATGTGCGGCCAGAGGATCGGGTACGAGTCCGAGAAGTCCCGTGCGGTGTCGATGAACCGGGGCCGCAGGGTGCGGATCACCTCGCTCATCGGGTACGGCTCGTCCACCCGGGTGAACCGGGTGCCCGGCACGAAGGCGCCGTCGGGCCCCTCGGCGACCAGATGGATGCGGCCGGCTTCGAGGAGGCCCATGACGAGGCTCGCCGCGCCGAAGTGTTCGAGCGCGTGCGAGTCGTTGAGGAGGTCGATGACGTCCTGGACGGTCCGGGCGTACGCGAGGGCCGCCGTCGTGCCCTCGACGACGCCGGCGCGCTGGCGGCGTCCCTCGTCGAGGCCGAGCCGCGCGGCCGACTCGGTCAGCTCGTGGGTGGCGTCGCGCAGCACGCCGACGATGCGGACCGGGCGGCCGGTCCCGTCGCGGTGGACGAGGCCCTGGGTGTGGGTCCACTGGTGGGTGCCGTCGCGGCGGCGGATGCGGAAGTACGCCCCGTACTGGTCGCTGCCCTCCTTGAGGGCCTGGGCCACCATCGTGTCGAGGCGGGTGCCCTCGTCGGGCAGGACGCGGGGCGAGAGGTCCTCGGGGCGGCCGTGGTAGTCCGCGCGGTCCAGGTCGAAGACCTCCAGGGCGGCGTCGTCCATGAGCATCTCGCCGGTGAGCAGATCCCAGTCGAAGCCGCCCATGCGGAAGGCGGACCCGTACTCGTGGAGGATCCGGGCACCGCCGGGCGTCGTCCCGACAGCCGCCGGCGCGTCGCGCTCTTCCGGGCGCCCTTCCGGGTGCTGCTCCGGGTGCTCACCCGGCTGCTGTTCTGGATGTCCCGGTGCACGGTGGAGCCGCTCGGCCGCCTCCCCGCCCCCTCTGCCCGCGTTCATGGGGCCACGCTAGGCGCAGCCCTGCCCGTGCGCACCATGAAGATCCGTTTCATCCTTCGAAGGTTTCGGGCTGGTCGGGGTAAGGGACGGCGTACGGATCCTCCTGCCGGGGCTGGTCGGGGTACGGCTGGTCGGGGAAGGGCTGGTCCGGGAGGGGCGCGTCGGGGTACGCGGGCTCCTCCCGGTAGGGCTCGTCGGGGACCGGCCCGTCGGGGAAGGGCTGCTCCGGATACGGCTGCTCCGGGTACGGCTCCTCCCGGTACGGCTGCTCGGTGTACGGCTCCACGGGTTCGGGCACGACGGGCTCCGGCGCCGCGGTCTCGGGCGCGACCGTGTCCGGCGTGACGGGCTCGGGGGCCGGCGCCTCGGGGGTGACCGGGGCGGGCGCCACCGTCTCGGGCCGGGCGGGCTCGTGCTTCCCCCGGTCAGGGGCCGGGGCGTCCGGGGTCGGGGCGTCGGGCGTGGCGGGCGACGGGCTCTCGGCCCGCGGCGTCGCCGCCTCCGCCAGCCGGCAGGCGTCCGGGTCGCACTCCGGCTCCACGGCCGGCTTCCGGTCCTCGGCCCCGTCGCTGCCGGTGCGCCGCTCGATCCAGCTGCGGTCGGCGGCGTTCACGATGACGAGGCTGGTGACGACGGAGGTGGTCGGCCGGACCACGACGACGTGCTCGGGGTCGAAGCCGTCCCAGGCGTCGCCCTGGTGGACGCCGCTCTGGACGTCGACGGGGGCGCGGAGCGGGTTGCCGCAGGCGCAGCGGACGCGCGGGGACCCGTACTGGTCGACGAGGACCGCCGTACCGGTCTGGAGGACGGACTGGAAGGCGGTGGCCCGGCCGCCGCGGTAGCCGTGGTTGGTGACGCGCGCGTCGGCGCGCAGGACGACGGGGGTCAGGCCGCGCAGCCAGGCGGAGACGCCCGACTCGGGGATGCCGGCGGCCTCGGCGAAGGCGCGCGTCCTGGCCGGGTCTGCGGCGAGGAAGCCGGCCTGCTGTTCGACGTCGCAGCTGGCCTCCGCGCGCGTGCCGCCGTACAGGCCGGGGGTGGAGCCGGTGACCTCGCGGACCCGCTGGACGGATGCGGCCGCCGGGTTCCGGGCGACGGCGGGGGTCAGGGCGCTGATCCGGGCGGAGGACTCGGTGAAGGGGTCGGGGCCCCGGGAGGTGACGGACTGGAGCAGGACCTCCTGGGCGGGGGCGTCGGGCTGCTCGCCGTGGTTGCCGCCCTCCTCGCCGGAGGAGCAGCCGGCGACGACGAGGGCCGAGGTGAGCGCACCGATCGCGGTGAGCAGGGGTGAGGAGCGCACCTGGTTCTCCTGAGTTCTCTGCCGGGCAGTCCTCCATGTCTGTCGCAGCGCCGGGGCGCCCGCAAGCGGGGGAAGTCCGACCGGGGCGACGGCCACCCGGCCGGTGGAACGGCCGACCGGACGCCCCACTTGAACGCGTTCAAGAAAGCCTCTACGCTCGGCGTGCCAGTTGAACACGTTCAAGTCGAAGGTTTCCTGGGTCGGGGGTGTCGCGTGTCCGCACTGTCGTTGATCGTGAACCCGGTCGTGATGATCGGGATGTTCTGGGTCGTGCCCACGGGCCTCGCACTCCTCGACGGCCCCCGGCCACCGGGGTGGGACCCGCTCCGGCGGGCCTGGCCCTTCCTCGCCGTTCCCGGAGCGCTCGCCCTCTGGCTCCCGCGCTCCGGCCTCGCGACCGCTCTCGCCGCCGTCTACGCCCTGGCCACCGTCGCCCTCGCGCTCCAGGCCCCGGGCCGCCTGGTGCTCACCCGCTCCCTCCACCCCCGCGAGACCGCCGTCCTCACCGCGCTCGTCGCGCCCTCCGTCGCCGGAGTCGCGCTGGTCGCCGAGCGGGCCTCGTACCCGCTCTTCGGCTTCGACCTCGACCTGCTCGCGCTGACCGTCCCGCACTTCCACTTCGCGGGCTTCGCCGCCGCCCTCGTCGCCGGGCTCGTCTGCCGCGCCGACGACGGCCCCACCGCCCGCTTCGCCGCGCTCAGCGTCCCCGCCGGCACGCTGCTCGTGCTCCTCGGCTACTTCGTCGACGACTGGGCCGAGCTCGTCGGCGCGGTCGTCCTCACCGCCGGCATGACGGCCGTCGCCGTCCTGACCCTGCGCGAGCGCCGCGACCTCGCGGCCGACCCGCTC
Source organism: Streptomyces sp. NPDC020807 (assembly GCF_040641575.1). NCBI lineage: Bacteria > Bacillati > Actinomycetota > Actinomycetes > Kitasatosporales > Streptomycetaceae > Streptomyces > Streptomyces sp. NPDC020807. The sequence goes on along the minus strand of NZ_JBFADU010000006.1, from coordinate 177,670 downwards.
ACCCGCGGCCTGCTCGCCGTCTCGGCCCTCGTCCTCGCCGTCACGATGCTGCTCGCCCTGAGCTGGGCCCTCGGCGAGGCCACCGGGCTCCCCCACCTCGGCCTGGCGTGGACGGCCGGGACCCACGGCCTCGGCAACGCCCTCGGCTTCGCCGTCTGCGCCCTCCTCGCGCGGCGCCGCCTCCGCTCCGACCGCACCCCCGTCCCTCTCCGCCCCCTCCGAACGGAGCTCCCCGCATGACCCGCATCACGCACGACGTCACCCCCGGCGACCGCCGCCGCCCCCGCCTCACCTACCCGGACGTCGGCGCCACCCGCACCCCCGAGCGCCTCCCCCAGGGGTACAACCACCTGCGCGTGACCACCGTCGTCGGCCACGGCCGCGCCGCCTTCGAGGCCGCGGGCACCGCCGTCACCACCTGGCGGGCCCACCGCGCCACGGGCGCCACCGTCCGCAGCACCGCCACCCGCGCGGAACCCGGCGTCCACCTGGAGGTGTCGGCGGGCCTCGGCCGCCTCCGGATCGGCGCGCCCTGCGAGGTGATCTGGACGGCGTACGAGGAGGACCGCGTCGGCTTCGCGTACGGCACCCTCACCGGCCACCCGGAACTCGGCGAGGAGTCCTTCCTCGTGACGCTCGCCCCCGACGGCACGGTCCTCTTCACGGTCACCGCCTTCAGCCGCCCCGCCACCTGGTACACGCGCCTGGCCGGCCCCGTGGTCCCGGTGCTCCAGCGGGCGTACGCCCACGTCCTCGGCCGGACGCTCCGGCGCCTCGTCAGGGCGTGACCCCGGGCCGCCCCCGGGCCGATACTGGAGGCGATGGAGTGGTTCACCGCGCCCGACCTCTGGCTGAGCCGGACCCTGTTCCAGCGGGGCCTCGCCGGGCTGTACTGCGTGGCGTTCCTGTCGGCCGCCCTCCAGTTCAGGGCGCTGATCGGCGAGCGCGGCATGCTCCCCGTACCGGAGTACGTCCGCCGGACGCGGCCCCGCCACGCGCCCTCGCTCTTCCACTGGCGCTACTCCGACGCCCTCTTCGCCACCGTCTCCTGGACCGGCTTCGCGGTCGCCCTGGCCATGGTGGCGGGCGCCGGGGACGCCGTACCGCTGCCGGTGTCGATGCTGCTGTGGCTGGTGCTCTGGGGGCTCTACCTGTCGATCGTGAACGTCGGCCAGACCTGGTACTCCTTCGGCTGGGAGTCCCTGCTCCTGGAAACGGGCTTCCTGGCCGTCTTCCTGGGCAACGACGACACCGGGCCGCCCGTCCTCGTGCTCCTCCTCCTGCGGTGGCTGCTGTTCCGCGTCGAGTTCGGCGCCGGGCTGATCAAGATCCGCGGCGACGAGTGCTGGCGCAGGCTCACCTGCCTCTACCACCACCACGAGACGCAGCCGATGCCCGGACCGCTGAGCTGGTTCTTCCACCACCTCCCGCGCCCGCTGCACCGGGTCGAGGCGGGCGCGAACCACGTCGTCCAGCTCTTCGTCCCGTTCCTGCTCTTCACCCCGCAGCCCGTGGCCACGGTCGCCGCCTGCCTGATGATCGCGACCCAGCTGTGGCTGGTGCTCTCCGGCAACTTCGCCTGGCTCAACTGGATCACCGTCGTCCTCGCCGTCTCCGTCGTGGACCTCTCCCCGCTCACCGGGGAGCACCCGCGGCCGGACCCGCCGCTCTGGTACGTGGCCGTGGTCGCCGCGCTCACCGCCTTCGTCCTCGTACGGAGCCACCGCCCGGTGCGGAACCTGCTGTCGCGGCACCAGGCCATGAACCGCTCGTACGACCCGTACCACCTGGTCAACACGTACGGGGCGTTCGGGACGGTCGGGCGGATCCGGGACGAGATCGTGGTCGAGGGCACCGACGGGGCCGAGCCGCCGCACGAGGGGACGGTGTGGCGGGAGTACGGCTTCAAGGGCAAGCCGGGCGACCCCCGCCGGCTGCCGCGCCAGTTCGCCCCGTACCACCTGCGGCTCGACTGGCTGATGTGGTTCGCGGCGCTCTCCCCCGGCTACGCGCGGGACTGGTTCGGGCCGTTCGTGGAGCGGCTGCTCGACGGCGACCGGGACACGCTGAGGCTGCTCGCCCACAACCCCTTCCCGGACGCTCCGCCGAGGTACGTGCGGGCCCGGCTCTACCGGTACCGGTTCACGACCTGGCGCGAACTGCGCGAGACGGGGGCCTGGTGGGACCGGCGGCTGCTGCGCGAGTACCTGCCGCCGACGCGGCTGCGGTAGAGCGCGGCGGGGCCCCCTGGACACACCCGTGCCCCCGGCCTCGTGTGGTGGCCGGGGGCACAGGGCGAAGCGACGGTCACGTCGGGTCAGGGACGCCGAGGCTCAGTCGATGCCGGGCAGGATGTGGGGCTCCGCGAGGTCGTCCTCGTATCCCGCCAGCCGGATGGGGGCCGAGCGGGCCCACACTTCGAGGCTTCCGAGCTCGCCGTTCCGGCGGCTCGACCGCTCGGGGGACTCGGCCTGTCTCGGTTCCTGCTTCGTCAGTTCGGGTGTCACCGCGCACTCCTTTGTGTCGCGAAACCAGTGAGGACTTGATGCCGTCGGTCGCGGTGGCGCCGTTGTTCGGGCGGGACCGCGGCCTTGGTGACAGGCCAGTCCCCTGACCGGTCGTGAAGACGGTGTGTGTCCTCGGTGGCCGATCGTGGACATCAGACTAACCAAATGAGCGCGGGAGCGCTCTACCGGGCTCGAAAGTGTGACGCGTTCGAGTGAAAGAGACGGAAAGGGCGCCCCACCAGCAGGTGGGGCGCCCTTTCCGGAAGACCGGCGTCTACCAGTTCGCGGGGGCGTAGTCCTTCAGGAAGCAGCCGTACAGGTCCTCGCCGGCCTCGCCTCGGACGACCGGGTCGTAGACGCGGGCGGCACCGTCGACGAGGTCGAGGGGGGCGTGGAAGCCCTCCTCGGCGAGGCGCAGCTTGTCGAAGTGCGGGCGCTCGTCGGTGATCCAGCCGGTGTCGACGGAGGTCATGAGGATGCCGTCGGTCTGGAACATCTCCTGGCCGCTGGTCCGCGTCACCATGTTCATCGCGGCCTTGGCGGCGTTGGTGTTCGGGTGTCCCGCGCCCTTGTAGCCGCGGCTGAAGACGCCCTCCATCGCCGAGACGTTGACGACGTACGCCCGCCCGCTCCCGGCCTTCTTCGCGGCGTCGGCCATCGACGCGCGCAGCTTGCTGATGAGGATGAACGGGGCCGTGTAGTTGCAGAGCTGGGTCTCCAGGAGCTCGACCGGGGAGATCTGCTCGATGCTCTGCACCCACGTGTTGGACTCGACGACGTCGGGCACGAGGCCGCCGGCGTCGATGGCGGTGCCGTCGAGGTGCTTGGCGATGGTGGCGTTGCCCGCGACCAGCGCGAGGTCGGCGACCTGCTGGGCCTCCAGGTCGCGCACCCCGGCCGGGAGCTCGGAGGAGCCGACGAGCTCGCCGACCGCGCCGGAGTTGAACGCGCCGATGACGTGGTGGGCGGGGAGCTCACCGGCCGGCAGCGGGGCGCTCTCGCCCTCGACGAGGGCGGAGTAGGCCGAGGGCAGGCGGCGGACGGTCTGCGTCGCGTTGTTGATGAGGATGTCCAGCGGACCGGCCTCGGCCACCTGGTCCGCGAGGGCAACGGCCTGCGCCGGGTCGCGCAGGTCGATGCCGACGACCTCCAGGCGGTGCATCCAGTCCGCGGAGTCCTCCATCGCCTTGAAGCGGCGGATGGCGTCCTTCGGGAAGCGCGTGGTGATCGTCGTGTGGGCGCCGTCGCGGAGCAGCCGCAGGGCGATGTACATGCCGATCTTGGCGCGGCCGCCGGTGAGGAGCGCGCGCTTGCCGCTGAGGTCGGCGCTCGCGTCCCGCTTGGCGCGGTTGAGCGCCGCGCAGGGCTGGCAGAGCTGGTGGTAGAAGTAGTCGACCTCGACGTACCGCGTCTTGCAGACGTAGCAGGAGCGCGGACGCTGGAGTATCCCCGCGATCCGGCCCTCCTCGGTGACGGAGCTCGGCAGCAGGCCCTCGGTCTCGTCGTCGATGCGCTGCGCGGAACCGGTGGCCGTGGCCTCGGTGACCGCCTTGTCGTTGGCGGTCTTCGCGGCCCGGCGCTCCTGACGGCGGCGCTGCTTCACGGTCCGGTAGATGCCGGCGGTGGCGCGGCGCACGCGGATGGCGTCCGGGTGGTCGACGTCGAGCTCGTCGAGCTCGTCGAGGACGCTCAGGCAGACGGCCAGGCGCTCGGGGTCGATACCCGGCCCGTGTTCCTGGGTTTCTTCGGTCACCGTCATGGCCTTCGGGTTCCTCGTTCGCTCGTGGTTCGCTCGTGCGCCGCCGCTCGCGACACGCGCGCGCGGGCACTCAAAGACCCAACTTTACGGAGCGGGGGGCCGCGCCTCCAAACCCGTTCGGGGGGCGTGGTCGAAGACACAGTCGCCGCAGAGCCCGCCGCCGGAGCAGCGGTAGATGAGACAGCAGGTGGAGCGGCGCAGCCGGGGGCCTCCGACCGTACCGGCGAGGCCGGGACCGTCGAGGAGGCCGGAGACGAGGGCGGCGGCCCGTTCGGCGACCTCGGGCCGGTCCTGGGCGCGCGACCAGCGGACGATCTCGCGCAGTGCCCCGGCGAGGGCGGAGCCGGCGTTGCCCCACAGGAGCCGGGGCGAGACCCGGCCGTCGCGGGCCAGGGCCGCGTGCAGCGGGACGAGATGGGCCTCCTGGACGGCCGCCCGGAGGTTCCCGGCCGTGGCGGGGAGCGTGGCGGAGCCGGTCCACCACAGGTCGTCGGGGGCGGTCAGGGCACCGTCCCAGGACAGCTCCTCCGGCGCGAGCGCGGGGAAGTGCCCGTACAGGGCGGCGGGGCCGAGCGCGGTCGACCAGAGGCGGGCCGCCAGCCCGAGGTGGGCGACGGAGGCGGCGACGCGGCGCTCGGGGGCGCGGAGCCGGGCGGCGACGTGGTCGAGCCGGGCGGTGAGGGGCCCGTCGTCGCCCGCGTAGAGGCGGGCGAGGGGCCGGTGGGCGCCGCCGGTCGGGGGCGGGGCGGTGCGCAGGACGAAGAAACCGCCCAAGGATCCGCTGTCGACGATCTCCACGCCGTGCCCCTGTCTCGTGCGATGTGTGCGGTGGCGCGGCGATTCTCCCGTACGGGCGGTACGGCGTACGCCCGTGGTCGTACGGGCACGCCGCGTACTGCGACGGCGGTACCGACCGGTCCCTCCTCCGGTACGACGCCGAATCCGCCCGGAAGAGAGATCGTGGAGGGTATGAGTCCCCTCCTGCCGTCCGTCCTCCTCGCCCTGGTCTCGGCGGTCGCCTACGCGGCCGCGGCGATCGTGCAGGAGCGGGTCGCGGCCTCCGCCGACGGTCCGCGCTACGCGCCGCTGCGCAGCCCGGTCTGGTGGGTGTCCGTCCTGCTCAACGGCCTCGGCGCGACCCTGCACGTGGCCGCGCTGGCCTTCGGCCCGCTCAGCCTGGTCCAGCCGCTCGGCGCGCTCACCATCGTCTTCGCGCTGCCCATGGCCGCGCTCTTCGTCGGCCGGAGAGCCGGGCGGCGGGCGTGGCGGGGCGCCCTCATGGCGACGGTCGGGCTCGCGGGCCTGCTCAGCCTCACGAGCGGCGCGGACACGGGCTCGCTCGACGACGGCGAGCGGTGGATGCTCGCGGCGGGCACCGCGGCGGTGGTCGCGGTGCTGTTCGCGCTCGCGCACCTGACCGGCCGGACGGTGCTGCGGAGCGTGGTCCTCGCCGCGGCGGCGGGCGTCGCCTTCGGCATGGCGTCGGTCTTCACGAAGTCCGTGGCCGAGGAGTGGACGGCGCGGGCGCCCCTCGCCGAGTGGACGGGGCTCCTCGTCCTCTCGGCGCTCGCCGTGACCGGGCTGCTGCTCTCCCAGGCCTCGTACCGGGGCGCGGGGCTCGCGGCCCCGCTGGCCACGGTCACGGTGGTGAACCCGGTCGTCGCGGCGGCCGTGGGCCTGACGCTGTTCGACGAGTCCTTCCGGTACGGCGCCGCCGGCGGCGTGGCCGCGCTGCTGTGCGGCGCGGTGGCGGCGGCGGGCCTGGTGCAGCTCACCCTCGACCGGATGACGGCCCCGCCGGAGGCGCTGTCGGTGTCAGGGGCGGGGCCTCGGTCGTCAGGGGCGGACGCGTCCGACGGGTCAGGTACGCCAGGTGCGTCGAGTGCGTCGAGTGCGTCAGATGGTGACTCCGCGCGCCCTGAGGTAGGCCAGGGGGTCGATGTCGGAGCCGTACCCGGGACCCGTCCGCACCTCGAAGTGAAGGTGCGGTCCCGAGCTGTTGCCGGTCGACCCTGACCGCCCGATGCGCTGGCCGCCCTGGACCCGCTGTCCCTCGCGGACGGAGACCGCGGAGAGGTGCGCGTACTGGCTGTAGCGGCCGTCCTCGTGCCGCAGGACGACCTGGTACCCGTACGCCCCTCCCCACCCGGCGGAGACCACCCGCGCGTCGGCGACGGCCTTGACGGAGGTCCCGGTGGGGACGGGGAAGTCGACGCCGGTGTGGTAGCCGCTGGACCAGGAGGAACCGCGGGTGCCGTAGCTGGTGCCGATGCCGGCGGAGACGGGCGCGGAGAAGCGGTCGGTTTCGGGCCTGGACGCTTTGGACGGCGCGTCGGCGGTGGACGCCCTGACGGACGTCTTCTTGGGGGACGCCTTCTTCGGGGACGTCTTCTTGGCTACCGGCTTGGCGACGGAAGGCTTGGCGGAGGGCTTGGCGCTCGGCTTGGCCGACGGCGCGGCGGTGGGCCGGACGGCGGGGGCGACGGCCTTCGGCGGCGTGGCGGCGCGAGGAGCGGTCTTCGGCTGCGACTGCGACTTCGGCTTCGGCTTCGGGGGCGCGGCGGGCTTGGCGGCCTTCTCGATCGTCTTCGGCGGCGCCGCCGTCGCCGGCTTCTCCGGCTTCGCCGCGGGGGCGGGCTTCGTGGGCGCGGAGATACGCAGGGTGAGCCGCTGACCGGGGTGGATGAGGTCGGGGTCGTCGCCGACGACGGTCCGGTTCCTGTCGTACAGCCGTTGCCAGCCGCCCTGGACGCGCTCGTCACGGGCGATCTTGGAGAGGGAGTCGCCGGGTGTGACCGTGTACATCTCGCGGATGGTGGGCACGGTGGTGGGGTCGGCGCGGCGGGCGGGCTGCTGGGGTAAGGCGCGCTGGGCCGGCAGAGCGGCCTTGGGGGCGTTCGGCGCGTTGGCGTGGGTCGCTGTGCCGGTCTCGGGCGCCGCACCGCCCCGGGCGAGGCCGGCGCGGGGCCCGCAGGCGGGCCAGGCGCCGGGCCCCTGGCCCTTGAGGACCCGCTCGGCGATGGCGATCTGCTGGTCCTTGGAGGCCAGGTCGGCGCGGGGGGCGTAGTGCGTGCCGCCGTAGTTCTCCCAGGTGGACTGGGAGAACTGCAGGCCACCGAAGTAGCCGTTGCCGGTGTTGATGTGCCAGTTGGAGGAGGACTCGCAGGAGGCGACCTTCTCCCAGACGTCCAGCGAGGCGGCCTGTACGGCTCCGGAGCCGATCAGGGGCAGCGCCATGCCGGCGCCTCCCGCGGTGACGGTGAGCGAGGCGCGGTTGATGCGGCTCGGCTGGTGGCGGCGGTGACGTCCGCGTACGGCCATGGGCCCCCCTTGGAACACAGCGACAGCCGTCCAAGTTAGGGGCGGAACACGCTCCGTGACAAGGCCGCGCGCGAAACCTCAGGTGGGCGGTGCGCCGGCGGGCCCGGGCTGGGGCTGTGGTTCCGGCGGGGGCACGGGCCCGCCGGGCTGCGGGACCGGGGCGGGGGCCGGGTCGGGCGGTACGGGCACGGGGTTCGGCGGCGGTACGGGCGGGGGCGCGGGCACCGGGGGAACGGGCGCGGGGTAGGGAGGGTGCGTCATGCGAACCTCTCAGGCTGGACGGCGGACGGGGCCATCGGAAGGGTCCCTGTCTCCAGGGTTACCCCGATGGCCCCGGTTACGCCTACCAGAGGCCGGGCGTGGCCTTGAGCTGGAGCTTCGCGGCGCGGACGACGTCCTGCGGGGGCACGGGTGCCTCGTCGGGGTGGCGCTCGGCCCACTTGGCGGCGTACGGGCAGAGCGGGACGACGGGGACGCCCTCATCGGCGGCGATCGTGTAGAACTCGCGCACGAGCGCCCCGGCGATCCCCTTCCCCTCGTGTCCGTCCTCGACGATGGTGTGGACGGCGACGAGGGCGTGCGGGGCGAGGTCGAGGACGAAGTAGACGACGACGCCGACGAAGGTGTCCCCCTCGAAGGCCTCCAGGCGTCCGTTCGCCCGGTCGTCGCGGATCTTCAGCTCGGTCATACGGCGGCTCTCCCTGATCAGATCGACGCGGCCACGGCGTGCGGAGGGCGCACCGTGTCACTGCCGGGAACGGGCGCGGAGGCGTCCGTCCCGAGCTCCACGATGCGGTTCCCGCCGTCCACGTGCACGACGCGCGGCACGTACGTCCGGGCCTCGGCGTCCTCCATCTGCGCGTAGCTGATGAGGATGACCAGGTCCCCGGGGTGCACGAGATGGGCGGCGGCCCCGTTGATCCCGATGACCCCGGACCCCCGCTCCCCCTCGATGACGTACGTCTCCAGGCGGGCGCCGTTGTCGATGTCGACGATGTGCACGAGCTCGCCCGGCAGCAGGTCGGCCGCCTCCATGAGGTCGGCATCGACGGTCACGGACCCCACGTAGTGGAGGTCGGCCTGCGTCACGGTGGCGCGGTGGATCTTGGACTTGAAGATGGTGCGTATCACTGAGGCACTCCTGGAGATAGGCTCCCTGCCCGCGTTTTTGCAGGTCAAGGGCTGTTTCCAAAGTCTACGACGGGTCGCGGTTCCGGGGAGTGGCCCCAGGCCCCGCGACGACGCCACAAGCCTACGCAGCACACGCCCGAGAGCCCTAGTGATCACCGTCACCCCTCGACCGGGCGGCGGGCGCGCACGCGGGCGTCCCTGGGTGCGGTCGTCGGCGCGTGCTCGTCCGTGCGTGCGGGCGCGGAGACGGGGTACGCGCACCTTTCGGAACGACCCGGAGACGTACGCGCGCGGAAGGAGAGGCCATGTCGAAGGAGCTCGGATCGCGGCGGGCGGCACCGGCCGACGGCCGCGCGGGCGGCGTCCGGCTGCTGCTGGTGCGCCACGCGAAGGCGGTGCGCAAGGGCCGGCGCGTCGACGACTTCGACCGCGAGCTGAGCAGGCGGGGCAGGGGGGACGCGCCCCGCACCGGCCGCTGGCTCGCGGGCTCCGGCTTCACGCCCGACTTCGTCGTCTGCTCCCCGGCGCGCAGGACCCGCCAGACCTGGCGGCTCGCCGCCCCCGCGCTGTCCGACCCGCCGCCCGTCGTCTACGACGAGCGCCTCTACAAGACCCCGCCCAGCGAGCTGGTCTCCGTACTGGCCGAGCGGAACCCGGCCCTTCGTGCCGTGGTCCTCGTCGGCCACAACCCGGGGATCCGCGAGCTGGCCGCCGGCCTGTGCGGGAGCGGTCCCCCCGAGCTCCTGAAGCGCGTGCGGGCCGGTTTCCCGACCTCGGGCGTGGTGCTGATCGAGCTGCCCGGGGGCTGGGAGTCGCTGTCCCCCGGCAGCGGAAGGGTGATCGCCTGCTGGTCACCGACCCACTGATCCCGCCGTCAGAAAGGCATGATGATGACTCTCTCCCTGATCACCGCCTCCGGACTCGCCGCGTCCGGATCCTCCTCGCTGCTCCTGATCCTGGTGGGGGTGGTGCTGGTCGTCGTGCTGATCGCCGCCTTCTGGTGGGGTTCACGGCGGGTCGCCCGCGGTCGGCGGAACGCCCGCGTCGCCCAGCCGCCGCCGGCGGAGGCGCGACGGGATTCATGGTCGGCGCCCGAGGAGGGGCGCGAACGGTGAGGAGGGACGCGCGCGTCCCGCGACGCGACGGACCCCGAGACGGAGGAGGAACGATGGGCGAGCGGAAGCAGCACGGGACGGACGGGGGCCGTGCCGACCGGCCGCGCACCACGCCCGCCGACGCGGAGGGTGAGAGCGGCGACGAGGAGGCCCGCAGGGAGGCCGCCGAGGCCGTGTCCTCGCACGGGCTCCCCGACGGAGGGGCCACCGGCCGCGAGGCCACCGACCGGGAGGGTGCCGGCGGTCACGCCGCCAAGCGTCAGCGCCCCGGGGTGGGACGCGAGGAGCAGACGCGTCGGCACGACGGCTGACGTCCGTACACGGCCGTCCGTACACAGCGGCGCCCCGCGCGGTCTTCCGCGCGGGGCGCCTGTGCGTTCGGCCGTGGGGCCGGGCGGGTGCGCGTCAGCGGTGGCGCAGCCTGCCGAACAGACGGCGTGCCTGGGCGCGCCTGCGCGGGTCGGCCGCGGCGCGGCGAAGGGACGCCGCCGCGCCACGGCTCTGCGGGCTGCGGGCGAAGCGCTTGATGCGGTCCAGCAATGCGGTCATGGGATTCCCCTCCGATGTCCGTGTCCTGGCACTGCGTGTTGCCCCGGACCGCGGTTTCACACTCCCCCGGGATGTGATCCTCCGTCAGGCGTGCTGCGGCGAAGGGTCGGAGGGGCCGGGGCCGAACGACTCCCGAGTACGGCGGAATGTTCCCGGGAGTCCCGGGTACGCGGACGCTGTCCAACCGCAGGGGAGGAGCAACCCACCATGGGCCTTGGACTGTTCATCATCATGATCGCCGTCGGCGCCATCCTCACGTTCGCGACCGACTGGGAGATCCAGGGAGTCGACCTCGATCTGGTCGGCCTGATCCTGATGGCCGTCGGCCTGCTCGGGACCGCCGTCTACACCAGCGTGCTGCGCCGCCGCCGCATGGTGGTCCCGCCGGTGGCGCCCACGGTCACCGACGACGACCGCGGGCGGCTCTGAGGCGGCCCGCGCGTACGGCGCCGCGCCCTGCACGAACACAGCGACAGAGGAGTGACAACATGAGCGAGCATCTGTGGTCCTTCAGCACCGAGTCCGGCTACCTGGCGGGCACCGACCTCACCGGATGGCGCGTCGAGGCCTCCGACGGGCACATCGGCAAGGTGGACAAGCACTCCGACGAGGTGGACGACTCCTACCTGGTCGTCGACACGGGCGTCTGGATCTTCGGCAAGGAGGTGCTCATCCCGGCGCGTACGGTGACCCGCGTCGAGCCGGAGGAGGAGACCCTCTACCTCGCCCTGACGAAGGAACAGGTCAAGGACTCACCGGAGTTCGTCTCCGAGAAGCATCTCGCGGACCGCCAGCACCGCGAGGAGATCGACCAGTACTACCGCACGTCCTGGCGCTTCCCGGGAGGCATGGGCGGCTTCTGACGAGCCCGCCCGCCCCGGTACGCGCGAGCGCCGCAGCCCGTCCCCGTCGGGGCATGGAACCCGTTCGGCGGGGCAGACGGGTGGAGAGCGAGCGACACGCTCGCGCCGGACGGCCCACGGTCCCCCCCTTGCCGTGGGCCGGCGGCACCCCGAGTGGCCCGCACCCGTGGAGGGTGCGGGCCACTCGCCCGCCGTCCCGGGCGGACCGGCCCGCCCCCTCCGGGTTTGACCCCGGAAAGAGCGGCAAGGCGAACCAGTAGGCCACGGAGGCAGGGTGACGGACAGTCGGCCCGCCGTACTCCACGCCCGCGCACTCCGGTGGCCGCGAGTCCCGTCCGAGGACCCCAGTGCCCCGGGCAGGAGCGGGGAGAGCCGTACGCACGCTCCCGCCGCGCCCCCCGACGCGCCGCGCCGACGGGACGAAGACGAGGGGTGGGAGGGGCCGGGAGGACGGGCCGGCGGCCCCGCCACCGGTGACGGTGGCCACGCGCCCCCGCGAACGGCCGGTACGCCGCGGTCCTGACTCCGCCCCGTGCCGCGCCGGACGGAAGCCCCCGCGCTCGACGGGGGCTTCCGCCATGAGGCGGCGCGCTTCCGCTCCTGACCCGTATTCCAGAGGAGGATCCCCATGAACGAGCAGGACAGCCGTGCGAAGGACGGCGTCGACGACACCGGTGCCGGCACCGGCACCGTCGGGCGCGACGGGCGCGGCGAGACGGAGGAGGAGCGCGCGGACCGGCGCTGGCAGGAGCTCCTCCAGGAGATCCGGGTGGCGCAGACCGGCGTCCAGATCCTCCTCGGCTTCCTCCTCACCGTGGTCTTCACGCCCCTCTTCCACGACCTGGAGCGGACCGACAAGACGATCTACCTGGTCACGGTCGTCCTGGGATCGCTGGCGACGGGCGCGCTGATAGGCCCCGTCTCCTTCCACCGGATCGTGTCGGGCCGTCGGGTCAAACCCCAGGCCGTCGCCTGGGCCTCCCGGCTCACCTTCACCGGCATCCTGCTGCTGCTCGCGACGCTGATCGCCGCCCTGTTCCTCATCCTGCGCGTGGCGACGCACGACCCGTACGTGCCCTGGCTGGTCTCCGGTGTCCTCACCTGGTACCTGATCTGCTGGTTCGCCCTGCCCGTGTGGGTCCGCGTCCGCTACGCCGACCGCAGCTGAAGCCGAAGCCGACCGAAGGCGGACAAGGCCGGCCGACGCCGGCCGGCCGGGCCGGCGTCGGCGTGGGCGTGGGCGTCGGCGTCGGCATGGCGGAGGGGGCGGCCCGCAGTCGGCGGGCCGCCCCCTCCGCGACGTTCAGCGCGCGCCGGAGGGCAGGTTCTCCTTGATCTTGGCGATGGCGAAGCCCCACCCCTGCGAGACCGTCGGCTTGCCCGGGACGGCCACCTCCGCCGGGTTGGTGAGCACGTCGAGGAGGACCGGGCCGGGCAGCGCGAGCGCCTTGCGCACGGCCTCGTCCAGCTCGGCCGGCGCGGTGACGCGGATGCCGGTCAGCCCGAGCGCCTCGGCCACCGCCGCGAAGTCGGGGTTGTCGAGGACCGTCCCGAACTCGGGGAGCCCCGCCTGCTCCTGCTCCAGCTTGACCATGCCGAGGCGGCGGTTGTCGAAGACGACGAGCTTCACCGGCAGCCGTTCGGAGCGGATGGTCATGAGGTCGCCGAGCAGCATGCCGAGGCCGCCGTCGCCGCAGAAGGCCACGACCTGCCGGTCCGGCGCCCACAGCTGCGCCCCGATGGCCTGGGGCATGGCGTTGGCCATGGAGCCGAGGTTGTAGGAGCCGATCAGCCGGCGCGTGCCGCGCATGCGCACGAGCCGCGAGAGCCACACGGTGGCCATGCCGGTGTCCGAGGTGAAGATCGCGTCGTCGGCGGCGTGGCGGTCGACGGCGGCCGCGAGGGCCTCGGGACGGATGTCCGCCTCCCGGTTGTCGAACATGGCCCGTACGCGCCCGAGGAGCCGCCGGTCGTGGGCGGGGTCGGCGAGGTCGGACTGCCCCTTCCGCCAGTCCGCGTACCGGTCGACGGCCTCGTCGAGGTGGGAGCGCGACGGGACGGGTGCGAGGAGCGGCAGCAGGGCCCTCAGCGTCGCGCCCACGTCCCCGGCGAGCCCGACGTCCACCGGGACGCGGCGCCCGAGGTGCTCCTCGCGGGTGTCGATCTGCACGACCCGGCAGTCCTCCGGGTACCAGTCCCGGTAGGGGAAGTCCGTCCCGAGCATGATCAGGGTGTCGCAGGAGTCCATGGCGCGGGCCGCGCCCGGGTTGCCGATCAGGCCGGTCTGGCCGACCTCGTACGGGTTGTCGTCCTCGAAGCCCTCCTTGCCCTTCAGGGTCAGCACCATCGGCGCCGAGAGCAGTTCGGCGGCGCGCAGCACCTCCTCGCGGGCCTCCCGGGCGCCGCGCCCGACCAGGAGGGTGACCCGCGAGCCGCGGCCGATCGCCTCGGCCGCCTCGGCGAGCGCGGGGTCGTCGGGACGCGTGACGGCCGGGCGCGGCAGCGCGAACCGCGTCGGCCGGTCGTCCTCGACCTCCTGGTCACCGAGGTCGCCGGGGACGGTGAGCACCGCCACTCCCCGCCGGGTCACGGCCGCCCGGACCGCGGTCTCCAGCAGCCGGGGCATCTGGGAGGGGGAGGTCACGGTGGCCCGGTAGACGGCCACGTCCCGGAAGAGGAGGTCGTTGTCGACCTCCTGGAAGTAGTCCCCGCCCACCTCGGACAGCGGCACCTGGCCGCAGATCGCCAGGACCGGCGCGCCGCTCTTGGCCGCGTCGTAGAGTCCGTTGAGCAGGTGCACCGAGCCCGGTCCGACCGTGCCCATGCAGACGGCCGGCTCTCCGGAGAGCTGGGCGCGCGCTCCGGCGGCGAAGGCCGCCGCCTCCTCGTGGCGGAAGCCGGTCCAGTCGATGCCCTCGGTGGTCCGGATGGCGTCGGTGAGCGGGTTGAGGGCGTCTCCGACCACGCCGAAGACGCGGTCGACACCGAGCTCTGCGAGCCCGTCGACGATCACCTGTGCGACGGTACGGGGCATGGGGGGCTCCTTTGCTGTGGCTGTGGGCGGTTCCTGTGGCTGTGACTGCGGACGTTCCTGTGGCTGTGGCTGCGGCAGCGGACGTTCCTGTGGCCGTGGCCGTGGACGTTCCTGCGGCTCTGGACTTCCCGGTGGCCGTCGAGCGGTTCACCGGAGGGTGAACCGGTCCGGATGGGCCGCCTTCCAGTCGCCTGCCCAGGTGTCCGGAACCGATGCGGGCGACAGGAGCAGACCGGGTTCGAGCGGCTCGTACAGCTCGGCGTGGGAGCGCACGGCGTCGGGGCCGACCCGGCGCAGCAGCATGCCGGGCTCCAGGTCCCCGGGGCCGTCGGCGCCCATGGCGGCCATGAGCGCGAGGGCGCTGCGGACGGTCGCCTCCTGGAAGCGCCGGACCCGCTCCGCCTTGTCCTCGACGTCGAGGGCGCGGGCGCGCCTGCGGTCCTGGGTGGCGACTCCGACGGGGCAGGTGTTGGTGTGGCAGCGCTGGGCCTGGACGCACCCGAGGGCGAACATCATGGCCCGTGCCGAGTTGGTGTAGTCGGCGCCCTGGATCAGCCGCCTGACGATGTCGCTCCCGGTGGCGACCTTGCCGGAGGCGCCGATCCGGATCCGGTCGCGGAGCCCCGTACCGACCAGGGCCCGGTGCACCGTGGTCAGGCCGTCGGTGAGGGGCAGGCCGACGGCGTCCGCGAACTCCAGCGGGGCGGCGCCCGTGCCGCCCTCCGCCCCGTCGACGACGATGAAGTCGGGCGTGAGGTCCTCCTCCAGCATCGCCTTGCAGACGGCGAGGACGTCGCGGCGCGCTCCCACGCACAGCTTGAGGCCGACCGGCTTGCCGCCGGAGAGCTCCCGCATCCGGCCGAGGAAGCGCACCAGCTCACGGGGGGTGCGGTAGACGCGGTGGTACGGCGGGGAGATCACCGTACGGCCCTCGGGGACGCCGCGGACGGCG
Source organism: Streptomyces sp. NPDC020807 (assembly GCF_040641575.1). Classification (NCBI taxonomy): domain Bacteria; kingdom Bacillati; phylum Actinomycetota; class Actinomycetes; order Kitasatosporales; family Streptomycetaceae; genus Streptomyces; species Streptomyces sp. NPDC020807. Next base: position 162,439 of record NZ_JBFADU010000006.1, on the reverse strand, counting down.
GCGATCTCCCGGCCCACCTTGGAGCCGGGCAGGACTCCCCCGATGCCGGGCTTCGCGCCCTGGCTGATCTTCAGCAGGACGCAGGCGACCTGGTCGAGCGCGGCCTTCTCGGCGAACAGCCGCGGGTCGAAGCCGCCGTCCTCGGCACGGCAGCCGAAGTATCCGGTGCCGATCTCCCAGACGAGGTCGCCGCCGGGGGCGAGGTGGTGCTCCGACAGTCCGCCCTCGCCGGTGTCGTGGGCGAAGCCGCCGCGCCGGGCGCCCTCGTTCAGGGCGCGGACGGCCCGGGCGGACAGCGAGCCGAAGCTCATCGCCGACACGTTGAGGAGGGCCATGTCGTACGGGCGCGCGCAGCCGGGGCCGCCGATCCGGACCCGGGGCGCCTCGTCGGGCACCGGGCGCGGCGCCATGGAGGGGACCAGGTACTCGGTGCCGGTCCGGTCGAGTTCCAGCTCGGTGCCGAAGGGGTCCTCGGCGTCCGTCCCCTTCGCCCGCTCGTAGACGATGGACCGGGTGTCCCGGTCGAAGGGGACGCCGTCGACGTTCCTCTCGACGAAGTACTGCTGGACCTCGGGGCGGATCGCCTCCATCGCGAACCGCAGGTGCCCGATGAGCGGATAGTTGCGCAGGATCGAGTGGCGCCGCTGGACGACGTCGTACGTCGCGACCGCGGCGAGCAGCAGGGCGGGGCCGGCGGCGCACCACCACCACGGGGACACCAGGACGGCCGCGAGGCCGGTGGCGAGCGCGGCGAGGACGGGGCAGACCACGAGCAGTGACGTCACCATGCTGGGCCGTCTGTCCCGGACGGGCGCCGTCAAGCACGCGGGGAAGGCGCGGGGCGGGGGGCCGGAAGCGACCAGGTTTAGCGTGCGGGACTCCGGCGAGACGGTGCCCATGAGTGCTTCGGAGAACAGCGGACGCAACCACTTCCACTGGACCGGCCCCTACGCCGTCCCGGACCACCCCGACCTGACGTGGGTGGACGGCCCCGGCGTGGACGAGGCGGCCGCGTACGCGGCCCGCGACGGCGGGAGCGGCCTGTGGGCCGCCGCGCGGGCCCACCGGACCGTGGCCGCCGGTGCCGCGGTCGGCGCGGCGGCCGCGCTCGCCCTCGCGTACGGGTGGGGGCGCCGGACCGGGCGCCTGGCCGCGCGGCGCGACCTGGGCCGCGCGGCCCTGTTCTTCGAGCGCCGCGGCTGAGCGGGCGGCGCTTCCCGCCCCGTACTGGGCCGGCGCGCGCGTGTCCGCCGTGCGGCCGTCCTTTCACTCTTCCCGTCATCGTCTTCATGGAGGTCGACCCGCATGGTCCCCCTGCTTCTCGTCCTGCTGCTCGTCCTGCTCCTCTTCGGCGCCGGCTTCGCCGTCAAGGCGCTCTGGTGGATAGCCGTCATCGTGCTCGTCCTGTGGCTGCTGGGCTTCGTGGCCCGGCCGAGGGGCGGCTCGGGCCGCTGGTACCGCTGGTAGGCGGCCCCGCGGGCGGGGTCGCCCCCGCCCGCGGCGCGGCCGAGCCCGGCACCTCCTGAGGAGGGTGCCGGGCTCGGCCGCGTGGTCGGGCGCTCAGGCGCTGAGTACCGAGTCGTCCTCGGGGCGCGCCCCCGGCAGGCGGTGGCGGGCCGCGATCAGCGCCGCGTCCACGTCCCGCGTACCGGTGGACACGCACAGTGTGTAGGCGAGGTCGTCCATGCGCCGCCGTGCCTCTTCGCCGCCGTTCTCGGCGTGGAGCGTCCTGAACGTCTCGTACTGCTCGATGAGCTCGCGCAGGACCGCGGGGTGGGCCATCAGCACGTACTGCTCCCGTCGTCGTGCGGGCGGGGGGCGCCCGGTTCCGGGGCGCGTGTACCCCGGTCGCGGCCTCGCACACCTCCCGTCCGGGTCCGGCGGGGGCGGGTGCCGGCCGGAAGACCCGCACCGGCCTCCTGTTGACGATCACGGAGGGGTAGTGTCGTCATGATTGCCGTACGGCAACCATCGCGGCAGTCGGAGCCGACCCGGGGGAGCGGTCGTCCGGCGCGCGGCGTGGGCCGGACGGTCCGTGTGCGCATGGTGGGGAACGAGGATGGGCATGTCTGAGACGACGACCAGGGGCTCCTCCGACCGGGAGCAGTCCGGTCCGGCAGCGGTGGTCGAGCCTGGCCTCCGTCAGCTGTTGGCCGGGCTCACGGCGGTGCGGGACGGCGACTTCGGCACCCGTCTGCCGGACGAGGCGGACGGTTTGATGGGCGAGATCTCCCGGGTGTTCAACGGGATGGTCGACCAGCTCTCCCTGTTCACCTCCGAGGTGACGCGGGTGGCACGCGAGGTCGGCACCGAGGGCACGCTCGGCGGACAGGCGGCCGTGCCCGGCGTCTCCGGCACCTGGGCCGACCTGACGGACTCGGTCAACGCGATGGCGGGGAACCTCACCACCCAGGTCCGGGACATCGCCCACGTGGCGACGGCCGTCGCGAAGGGCGACCTCTCCCAGAAGATCGACGTGGACGCGCGCGGCGAGATCCTGGAGCTGAAGAACACCATCAACACGATGGTCGACCAGCTCTCGGCCTTCGCCGACGAGGTCACGCGCATGGCCCGGGACGTGGGCACCGAGGGCATCCTCGGCGGCCAGGCGGACGTGAAGGGCGTCTCCGGCACCTGGCGCGACCTGACCGACTCCGTCAACTCGATGGCCGGCAACCTCACCGCTCAGGTACGGGCGATCGCCCACGTCGCCACCGCCGTCGCGGGAGGCGACCTGTCGAAGAAGGTCGACGTGGACGCCCGGGGCGAGATCCTGGAACTGAAGACGACCATCAACACGATGGTCGACCAGCTCTCGGCCTTCGCCGACGAGGTGACCCGGGTCGCCCGCGAGGTCGGCACCGAGGGCAACCTCGGCGGCCAGGCCACCGTCCGGGGCGCCTCGGGCACCTGGAAGGACCTCACCGACAACGTCAACGTGATGGCGTCCAACCTCACCGGGCAGGTGCGTTCGATCGCCCAGGTCGCCACCGCCGTGGCCCGCGGCGACCTCTCCCGCCGCATCACCGTGGAGGCCAAGGGCGAGGTCGCGGCCCTCGCCGACACCATCAACACCATGGTGGACACCTTGTCCGCCTTCGCCGACGAGGTGACCCGGGTCGCCCGCGAGGTCGGCACCGAGGGCCGGCTCGGCGGCCAGGCCAGGGTGCCGAACGTGGCGGGCACCTGGAAGGACCTCACCGACAACGTCAACTCGATGGCGAACAACCTGACCGGTCAGGTCCGGAACATCGCCCAGGTGACCACCGCCGTCGCCAACGGCGACCTGTCGAAGAAGATCGACGTGGACGCCCGGGGCGAGATCCTGGAACTGAAGACGACCATCAACACGATGGTCGACCAGCTGTCCTCGTTCGCCGCCGAGGTGACCCGCGTGGCCCGCGAGGTCGGCAGCGAGGGCCGGCTCGGCGGACAGGCCGAGGTCGAGGGGGTCTCCGGCACCTGGAAGCGGCTGACCGAGAACGTCAACGAACTGGCGGGCAACCTCACCCGCCAGGTCCGCGCCATCGCCGAGGTCGCGAGCGCCGTCGCCGAGGGCGACCTCACCCGCTCGATCACCGTCGAGGCGTCGGGCGAGGTGGCCGAACTCAAGGACAACATCAACGCCATGGTCGGCTCGCTGCGCGAGACGACGCGGGCCAACCAGGAGCAGGACTGGCTCAAGTCCAGTCTGGCCCGGATGTCGGCGTTGATGCAGGGCCACCGCGACCTGGCCGCCGTCGCCGAACTCGTCATGGACGAGCTGACCCCGCTCGTGGGCGCCCAGTACGGCGCCTTCTACCTCGCGGAGGAGGGCGCCGACGGCGTCGAGCTCGGCCTCGTCGGTTCCTACGGACGCCCCGCCGGCCGCCGGGAACCGGTGCGCTTCCGGCTGGGCGAGTCGCTCGTCGGGCAGGCCGCCCGCAGCCGCCGTACCGTCACCGCCGAGAACGTCCCGGCGGACTACGTCACGATCTCCTCGGGTCTCGGCAGCACGTCCCGCGGCAGCCTCGTGGTGCTGCCGGTCGTGGTCGAGGAGCAGGTCCTCGGCGTCATCGAGCTGATGTCCTTCAGCCCCTTCACCTCCGTGCACCGGGACTTCCTGGAACAGCTGATGGAGACCGTCGGCGTCAACCTGAGCACCATCGTCGCCAACGCGCGCACGGACGAGCTCCTGGACGAGTCCCAGCGGCTCGCCGGCGAACTCCGCTCGCGCACCGAGGAACTCCAGGTGCGGCAGGAGGAACTCCAGCGCTCCAACGCCGAGCTGGAGGAGAAGGCGGCCCTGCTCGCCACGCAGAACCGGGACATCGAGGCCAAGAACCTGCAGATCGAGCAGGCGCGGCAGGAGCTGGAGGAGCGCGCCCAGCAGCTCGACCTGGCCTCCACGTACAAGTCGGAGTTCCTGGCCAACATGAGCCACGAACTGCGCACCCCGCTCAACAGCCTGCTGATCCTGGCCCAGTTGCTGGCCCAGAACCCGACGCGCAACCTCACGGCCAAGCAGGTCGAGTACGCCGGCATCATCCACTCGGCCGGATCCGACCTGCTCCAGCTGATCAACGACATCCTCGACCTCTCCAAGGTGGAGGCCGGGAAGATGGACCTCAACCCGGAGCGCGTGCCGCTGCGCAGGCTCCTCGACTACGTCGAGGCCACGTTCCGGCCCCTCACCTCGCAGAAGAGCCTCGCCTTCACGGTCTCCACCGCCGCCGGCGTCCCCGTGGCCCTCGTCACCGACGACACGCGGCTCCGGCAGGTGCTGCGCAACCTGCTGTCGAACGCCGTCAAGTTCACCGAGAACGGCGGCGTCGAGCTGCGCATCGAGCCGGCGTCGGACGACGAGCCGCCGCTGTCCGTGCACCGCGGCGGCCCCGTCGTCGCCTTCCGCGTGGCCGACACCGGCATCGGCATCGCCCCCGAGAACCTGGAGGCCATCTTCGGCGCCTTCCAGCAGGCCGACGGGACGACCAACCGCAAGTACGGCGGCACCGGCCTGGGCCTCTCCATCAGCCGCGAGATCGCCCATCTCCTCGGCGGCGCCCTCACCGTCACCAGCGTTCCGGGCGAGGGCAGCACCTTCACGCTCTACCTCCCCGTCGCCCGGACCGACTTCGCCGAGGCGCCCGACCCGGCCCTGCCCGCGGACTCCTCGGCGGGGCTCGCCGTCCCCGCGCCGGCCGGGGCCGGCGCGCTCGCGCTGCCCGGCGCCGCGGCCACCCGGCCGACCCGGCGCCTCCTCGTGATCGAGGAGCGCCCGCGCGGGCTCCTCGCCGTCGTCGCCGAGAACGCCGTGGGCCAACTCGCGGCCGACGGCGAGCGCACGGGCAGGGCGGACATCGAGCTGATCGCGGTCGTCGGCCCTCAGGAGGCCGCCGCCGCGCTCGCCACGCAGCCGTTCCACTGCGTCGTGCTCGACGTCGACATGGCGGACGGCGACGCCCTGCGCTTCCTGGACGCCATGGACGGCGACGAGGCGCTGCGGACCGTCCCCGTCCTCGCCCACAACAACCGCCGGCTCCCCGCCGACGAGGAGGGCGCCCTCCAGGACCTGTCCCGCCACCGCCCGCTGGAACTCCTCTCCAGCCTCGACGAGTTGCGCGAGCGGATCGCTCTGCACCTGTCCGCGGAGCAGCCCGGCGACGTCGTTCCCCTGGTGCGCGGCGACCACTGGGCGCCCGCGCCCCGGGCCGTCGACGACACGCTGCGCGGCAGGACCGTGCTCGCCGTCGACGACGACGTCCGCAACCTGTACGCCCTCAGCGGCATCCTGGAGCTGCACGGCATCACCGTGCTGCACGCCGAGAACGGGCGGAAGGGCATCGAGACGCTCCTGGCGAACCCGGCCGTCTCCCTCGTCCTGATGGACGTGATGATGCCGGAGATGGACGGCTACACCGCGACCGCGCGGATCAGGGAGCTGCCGCAGTACGCGGACCTGCCGGTGATCGCCGTCACCGCGAAGGCCATGCCGGGCGACCGCGAGAAGAGCCTCGCGTCCGGGGCCAGCGACTACGTCACCAAGCCGGTCGACGCCGACGAGCTCATCGCCTGCGTCAGCCGCTGGCTGAGCGGAGGGACGGCCTCGTGACCACTCCCCCGCCCCCCGGCAACGGCGCTCCGCGCACCGCCGACGGCACCGACGCCCCGGACACCACCGACGGCACCGAGGCCTCCCACGGCACCGCGTCCCTCCCGAACGGCGGGGCGGCCGTCCCCGACGACGCCGCGACCGGCCCGAACAGCGGGGCGGCCGTCCCCATCGACGCCGAGACCGGCCCGAACAGCTCCGTCGCCGTCCCCGACGGCGGGGCGTCCGACGGCCGACTGGCCGCCACGGTGGAGCGGCTGCGCGGCGAGGTGCGCGCCGCGCACGCGGCGGCCGAGGGCCGCGCCCTGATCGAACTCGCCAAGGGCGTCATCGTCGAGCGCCTCGGCTGCGGCCCGGCCCAGGCGGCCCGGCAGCTCGCGGAACTCGCCGACCGGGCCGGACTGTCCCGGCTGGAGCTGGCCGCCGACATCATCAACCAGGCGGCCCGTGACCGGATGGCGGAGGCGGCGGACGAGTTCGTGCGGACGGCCGTCGACGAGCCCGCGGCCACCGCCACGGCCACCGCCACCGCCTCGGTCGCCGTGCGACTGCGCACCGCGGAGAGCGCGGCGCTCAGCGCCGGCGACACCCAGGCCGTCGCCGAGTCGCTGCTCCGGCACGCGCTCGAACCGCTGGGTGCCGTCGCCGTCGCGATCTGGACCACCGGCCCCGACACCTCGCTGAGCCTGCGCGGTCACGCCGGTTTCGGCCTCGACGAGGCGGCTCGCTGGCACTACGTGCCGCCGGGCGTGACCACGGCGGCCCGCCAGGCGCTCACCGGGCGGCGCACCGTCCGCTACGCCTCGCTGGCGACGGCGGGCATTCCCTCGATCGGCCGCGGCCGTCATCCCGACGGCGGTCGGGTGGTCGTCCCCGCCGGCACGGGCGGCCGCATCCACGGCGTCCTGGAGATCTGCTGGGCCCGTCCGCTCGACCCCCTGCCGCAGGCCGTGGAGCGCCAGATCGAGGCGCTCGCCGAGCTGTGCGCCCACACCCTGGAGGCGCTGCCCGAGACGTCCCCGGGAGGCTTCCCCGCCCCCGGCGGCCCCGCGTTCCCCGGCGGCCTCCCGAGCGAGGACGGGGCGACGGCGCTGGCCGAACTCTCGGAAGGGCTCTACGATCCCGCCCTCGTCCTCACTCCCCACCTCGACGCGGCGGGGAAGCTCGTGGACTTCCGCATCCGGCACGCCAACGCGCAGTTCCAGGATCCGGCCGGACGGCCCCGGGGCTCCGTCGACGGGTCGCTGCTCCTGGAGGCGTACCCCGCGACGGCGGGCGGCAGCGAGCTCTTCGAGCGGATCGAGCGGGTCTACGCCACGGGGGAGCCGTTCCGCGCCCACCGGGTCCGGCTCACGGCCCTGGTGGACCAGGTGCCGCTCGCCTCGCTCGCCGACATCAGCATCAGCCGGTACGGCGCGAACGTCCTGTTCATCTGGCGCGTGGAGGACGAGTCGGCTCGCCTCGCCAGCCTCCTGCAGCACGCCCAGCGCCTGGGCCGGGTCGGCGCCTTCGAGGAGGACCTCGTCACCGGCGACATCACCTGGCACGGGCAGCTGTACGAGCTGTTCGGCCGCAGGACGACGGAGCCCCCGGTCGCCCTGCGCGACCTCGCGGACCACGCCCACCCCGACGACGCCGCGACCATCCGCGGCTTCCTCCAGAAGGTGCTGGACCAGCGGCGGGTGGGCTCCGCGGCCTTCCGCATGCTCCGCCACGACGGTGTCACCCGGCACATCCGGGTGACCGCCGAACCGGCCCCGGGCGGCGACGGCGGACTCCAGGCGGTCCGGGGCGCCTACCAGGACATCTCGGCGCAGCACTGGACCGAGGTCGCCCTCACGGCCACCCGCGACCGGCTGGCGGCGACGGAGGAGGCGGCCGAGGAACGCAACCGGCTGACCCTCCAGCTCCAGCACGCGATCATGCCGCCGGCCATGCCGCCGCTCGACGCGCCGGGGCTCGACGTGGCGGTGCGCTACCGGCCCGCCGAGTCCGAGTCCCTGGTCGGCGGCGACTGGTACGACGCGGTCGTGCTGCCGTCCAAGAAGGTGCTGCTGTGCGTCGGGGACGTCGCCGGGCACGGCGTGGAGGCCGCCACCGGCATGGTGGTGCTGCGCAACGCCCTCCGCGGCCTGGCCGTCACGGGCGCGGGCCCGGGGCAGCTGCTGTCCTGGCTGAACAGCGTCGCCCACCACCTCACCGCCCAGGTGACGGCCACCGCCGTCTGCGGCGTCTACGACCCGGAGAGCCGCACGCTGCGCTGGGCCCGCGCGGGGCACCTCCCGCCGGTACTGGTGCGCGGGGAGGAGGCGCTCGACCTGCCGCTCCTGCGCGGGGTGCTGCTGGGAGCCCTGGCGGAGGCCGAGTACGAGGAGACGGAGCTGCGGCTCGAACCGGGCGACACGGTGCTGATGTACACCGACGGGCTCGTCGAGCGGCGCGACACCGCCGTGCACGACTCCGTCGCCCAGCTGCTCACCGTCGCCCGGCAGCCGTCCGACAGCCTCGAACGGCGACTGGACCGGCTGCTCGCGCGCAGCAAGTCGGACACCGACGACGACACGTGCGTGGTCGGCGTCCAGGTGTCCTGAACCCGCCCGTCCGCCCCGAGACCGGCCCCACGAGAAGCCCCCCACGGGATGCCCCCACGGAAAGCAGGAGACATGTCCGAGCGTGAAGAGAACCTTGATGTCGCCGTCGAGATCCGCGACGGGCACACGGCGGTACTGACGGTGGCGGGCGAACTGGACATGGAGACGGCCGCCCGGCTGCAGGAGATTCTGACGGAGCAGTTCGGCCGGGGGCGGCGCCGTCTCGTGCTGGACCTGTCGGCCCTCGACTTCATGGACTCCTCGGGACTGAACGTCCTGATCCGGTCGGTCAACACGGCGCGGGAGAGCGGTGGCGACCTGTACCTCGCCGCGCCGACCCCGGCCGTGCGCCGCATCCTGGAGATCACCGGCGTGACGACGACGATTCCGCCGCACGACGCCTTGGCGGACGCGCTCGCCGCGGCGGGCGGCGCGAGATAGCGGACAGAAGGCCGGTGCCGCGCTCAGGCACCGGGTGCGAGGAGGAGGAAGAGGAAGACCGTGCGCGAGATCGCCGAGATCGAGCAGGCTCTCCGCCGGGCGGCTCCGCACCGGCTCGTGGAGGTCGTCGAGGACGCCCTGAGGGACAGCGGGGTGCTACGGGTGGAGCTCCGCATGGCCGACTACAGCCTGCGGACGCTCCAGCTCGTCGGGCCCGCCTCCGGGGCGGATCCGTCGCTGCCGATCAACGACAGTCCCCAGGGGCGCGCCTTCGGCGCCCAGGAGCCGCACGTGGACCGGGAGTCCGGGGCGCTCCGGCTCCATCTGCCCGTGACGGTCCGGGGCGACCGGCTGGGGGTGCTGACGGCCGAGCTGCCCCCGGGGGCCGACGTCGGGGCGCTGCTGCCGGGGCTCGCCCAGCTCTCCGAGGCGCTCGGTCACGAGATCCTGGTGGCGGAGCGCGACACGGACCTGTACGTCCTGGCGCGGCGGGCGACACGGCTCACGCTGGCGGCGGAGATGCAGTGGCAGCTGTTGCCCGGCCGTTCCTGCGCGCGTCCCGAGTTCGCCCTGGCCGCCCATCTGGAGCCGGCCTACGCCATCTTCGGCGACAACTACGACTGGTCGGTCTCGGACGGCCGGCTGACGCTGACGGTCACCAACGGGATGGGTGAGGGCATCGAGGCCGCCCTCCTGACGAACCTGGCGATCAACGCGCTCCGCAACGCCCGCAGGGCCGGCCTCCCGCTCGCGGACCAGGCCGCGTTGGCCGACCAGGCCGTGTACGCCCAGTACCGGGGCGAGGCCTTCGTGTCGGTGCTGCTGCTCTGCTTCGACCTGGCCACCGGCGAGGTGGAGGCCGTGGACGCGGGATCGCCCCGTCTGTGGCGGCAGCGGGGGCAGTCGGTGGAGTCCGTCGGCTTCGAGGCGCAGCTGCCCCTCGGCATGTTCGAGGACACCGTGTACGTACCGGAGCGGTTCTCCGTAAGGCCGGGCGACCGGCTGTTGTTCGGAAGCGACGGCGTGTACGCGGCCGTGTCGCCGGCCGGGGAGAGCTACGGGGACCGCGCGCTGGCCCGCGCGCTGCGGGGGACGCGTCTGCTGCCGCCCACGCACGTGCCGCAGGCGGTGCTCCGGGAGCTCGCCGTCCACCACGGCGGCGGCCCGCTGGAGGACGACGCCCTGGTCGTCTGCCTCGACTGGCACGGCACCGCGGCAATAGTTGCCACATGACAACTGTATCCTTGGGGCAATAACCTGGCGGGGCCGGAAGGACGCCGTCACGGACGACGACCAGAGGTGGCAATGAGGACATGGGGTGTGCGCCCGGGCGGAGCCGACGGCGCGCGGGGGTCAGGCCGAGCTGACGTCCTTCAGCGGAGTGCGGGCGCGTGACGAGGCGGCCGCTCCACTCCCTCCCACGGCGTCGTGGAAGCCGGCGAGCCCCCGCAGCAGCGCCTTGCGGCTCGTCGGCGACATGTCCGCGATGACCGCGAGCAGGGCCTCCTCGCGCTGGACCCTGAGGTCCCGCAGGTACGCCTTGCCGTGCACCGTCAGGTGCAGCTCCAGCTGCCGGCGGCTCACGGGACTGGGGAGCCGCTGCACGAAGCCGAGCGCCTCCAGCCGGTCGCACATGCGGCTCACCGAGGGCGGTGCGGAACCGAGCAGCTCGCCCAGGGTGCGCAGGCTGATGCCCTCCTCGCGGTCCAGGCTGTACAGCACGCGCAGCTGACTCGCCGAGACGGGTGTCGACGACACCATGTCCCGGCCGCGCTCCCACAGCACCTCCAGCAGCTCGATGAGCTCCCGGGCGGACTCGGCCGTCCGCTGCGGCTCCCCCGGCTGCGGGGCGGGTTTGCTCGTCATGCCTGCCGACCCTCCTCGGACGTCCGGGGCCGGGGTCGGCGGCCTCGCGACGGACCGGTCATCTCCACATCTCTCCAGAAGGCGGTACGGATCCGTTGGACCGACACGTGACGGTGGAAGGCGCACTGCGCGGGGCGGCACCACACCTCCTCCTGGACTCCCTCCGCACCAGTCTCACCCAGCTGTACGCCGCGTCCTCGGCCGACCTGCTCCTCGTCGACTACGGATTCACGACCCTGCGCCCCGTGGAGCCCGTCCAGACACCCGCCGGGATGCCGGACACTCCCCTGGACGCGGGCCCCGCCGGCCGCGCCTTCCGCACCCAGCAACCATATCTTTTCCGTGATGTCGGGCCCACGGCGACCGTTTACCTGCCCGTCACGGTGCGCGGCGACCGGTTCGGCGTCCTGGTCGTCGTCCTGCCCGCGGACCGGTGTGCGCCGGAGACCGCCGCGAGCCTCGCCCGGGTCGCCGAGACCCTCGGGCACGCCCTTCGCGTCGCCGACCGGCACACCGACCTTTACCGGCGCACCCGCAGGACGCGCGCCCTCACCGTCGAGGGGGAGATGCAGTGGGACACCCTGCCCGGCCGGGCCTGCTCCGGTCCCGCCTTCGAACTCCACGCCCACTGGGAGCCCGCCTACACCTCCGGCGGGCACCTGCTGGACTGGAGCGTCACCGAGCGGGACCTGGTGGTCGTCGTCGCCGACGGTGCCGGCCCCGGCACCCCGGCCGCCCTGGCGAGCACCCTCGCCCTGATGGCGATCCGCAACGCCCGGCGGGCCGGACTCGACCTCGCCACCCAGGCCGGCCTCACCGACCAGGCGCTCTACGGGCAGTTCCGCGGCCGACGCTCCCTCGCCGCCCTGCTGCTCCGGATCGACCTGACCACCGGTGAGGCCGAGGTGGTGGACGCGGGATCGCCGACGCTCTGGCGCGTCCGCCCCGCCCTGACCGAGCGCATCGACCTGGACCGCCAACTGCCGCTGGGCATGTTCGAGGACACCGTGTACGTGCCCCAGCGCCTGCGCCTGCTGGACGGCGACCGGCTGGTCTTCGTCGCGCACGGCGCCGGAGAGCCGACGGCCGGCGGCGGGGACGAGGCGCCGGACGGTCCCGTCGCCCGCGCACTCGGCCGCACGCGCCGCCGGAAGGGCGCGGACGTCCCCCGGGACGTCGTACGGGTGCTGCGCGGGACACCCCGTGGCGCGTCGGACGCCGTCCTCGTACTCTGTCTCGACTGGCGCGGCCACGGGGCCGACACCCGGGGCGGAGAACGGCCGGGGAAGGCTCACGCCGACCGCGTCGGCGTCCCCTTGACACGCTTTCCGCGGGTGTGATCCGCGTTGCGTGCGGTGTGGGAACCATGAACAGGGGAAAGGCGGGTACGAGGAGCCCAGCCGCCGGCCCAGGACGAGGGGAGCACCAGCGCCATGACGGACGCGATCACCGCGGAGCGCGCGGTCCCGGAACCCCTGCTGTCCGCGGGCGTCGTCTACGGCGACGCCTCGCGCGGCGGGGCGATCGCGTCGGCCCGCGCGTTCACGGCCGAGTTCCTCGCGACCGCCCCCGCCGTGCTGGGCGAACCGATCGGTGACGAGCGCGTCGAGCTCGCGCAGCTGGTCGTCAGCGAACTGGTCACCAACGCGATCCGGCACACGGTCGGCCCCTGTCGGCTCCTCCTCGAAGTGGGGCGCGACATGCTGGAGATCTCGGTCTTCGACCAGGAGCCCGCTGCGCCCGTCCCCCGCGGGCACGACCCGCGCCGCATCGGTCAGCACGGCGTCGAGATCGTCGTCGCCGTGTGCGAGAGCCTGACCGTGGAGCCCGCCCCGGAGGGGAAGCGGGTCCGTGCCCGCCTCTCCCTCCTTCCGGATCAGGCCGACGCGGCGCAACGGTGGGACCGGGGAGCGCTCTGACGCGGCGCCGGCGCGCCGGTCCCGGGACGCACGAGCTCCCGGCGCGCCGGGGGGCTCGGTCACCGGGCCCGTCACCCGCGGTCGTTCGCCCGCGGGCGCGCCCGGCGTACCCGCGATCGCCGCTCGGCCTCGGTCAGGCCGCCCCACACGCCCGACGGCGGCTGGGGCTGCGCCAAGGCCGAACGCAGGCACGGTTCGCGGACCGGGCAGCGCCGGCAGACACTCCTCGCCTCCTCCGTTCGGGCGAGCGCGGTGGCACCCGTCCCCACCGGGAAGAACAGATCGGGGTCGACCTCCTGGCAGGCCGCTGCCGCACGCCAGCCGTCCATGTGAGCCTCCTGGCACATGAGTAGGGATGCGCGTTCCCGTCCGCCTGACCGTTCGTCCGTACGTGAAACCCGCTCGGTGCGGCCGGCCCCGAACGCCACGCCGAAACTCCTTCCCCGGTCATGAATCCGAAGGGCCGGGGAAGCCGGAAGGAGAGGATGAGGGCCATGCCGGTTCCCTAGGCTGGAAACGTCCGCCAGAGGTTCCAAACGGAGGAAGTCGAGGGTGTTCTCGGTCGACGTCAGACAGGAGGAACGGGGCACGGTGCTGGTGCTCCGCGGCGAGCTGGACTTCGACAGCGCCGTACAGCTGGACGAGGAGCGGCTCCGCGATCCGGGGGCCGGCGGGGTGCCGGGGCCCGTCGTGGTGGACCTCGCCGCACTCACCTTCTGCGACTCCAGCGGCATCAGCGCCCTGCTGAGGCTCTACCAGCAGCTGTCCGCCCAGGGCAGGCCCCTCCGGCTCGCAGCCGTACCGACCACCGTCGGCCGGCTCTTCGCCCTGACGGGTCTCGACCAGGTCTTCACCGTGCACGCCGACGTGCGCGCTGCACTCGCCGCGGAACCGGCCGGGCCGGACACCGCACCCGGAGCCGGGGGACCGGCGCGGCAGAACAGGAAAGAGAGCGCATGAGGCGTGTACCGGGCCAGCATCCGCACCGGCCCGACCCGGCGGACGACTCCGGTCCCGCCTCCGTCGACCAGGGGGACGACCTCAGAGTCCTGTTCGGCGAGACCACCGCCGTCTTCGCCTCCCTCGCCGGCCCCGCGCACATGGTCGAGAGCGCCAACCCGGCCTTCTTCAGCGCCATCGGCGCCGGTGCGCGCGTCCGTACCGGCGTGCCCCTCGGACAGCTGCTGCCCGAGCCCTCGGGGCAGGGGCTCATCGGACTGCTCGACCGGGTCTACCGGTCGGGCGTCCCCCGCCAGGGACGTGACGCCCGGGTGGTCCTCGACGACGGCGACGAGCCGCGGGAGGCCTTCTTCGACCTCAGCTACGAACCGCGCGTCGACGCCGGCGGCAACGTCACCGGCGTCCGCGTCATCGGGGTCGAGACGACACAGGTCAGGCAGGCCCGCCGGTTCGCGGCGGAGCACCGCGCCCTTCTGGAGCAGATCGCCCGGCAGGCGCCGCTGCACGAGGTCCTGGAGGGAATGGCCCGTGCGATAGAGGAACTGTCCCCGGAAGACCTCGTCGTCTCCGTCCTCCTCGCCGACCGGGACGGCCGGCACCTCCTGCACGGCGCGGCCCCCAGCCTGCCCGACTTCTACAACCGGGCCGTCGACGGGATCGGCATCGGCGAGGGCTCCGGGTCCTGCGGCACCGCCGCGCACCGCCGCGAGACCGTCGTCGTCGGCGACATCGCCACGGACCCGCTGTGGGACGACTACCGCGACCTGGCGCGCCGGGCCGGCCTGGCCGCCTGCTGGTCCACCCCCGTCCTGGGACGCGACGGCTCCCTCCTGGGCACCTTCGCGATGTACCACCGCACCCCCCGGCTCCCCCAGTCGGCCGACCTGGCCCTCGCCCACCTCTTCGCCGACACCGCGGCGCTCGCCGTGGAACGGCAGCGGGCCGAGGCGGCCCGCAGCGCCGCCGAGGCCCGTGAGCGGGCGGCCCGCGAGGACCTCGCCTTCCTCCTCCAGGCCAGCACCTCCCTCACCGTCGACCTCGACGCCGTCCAGACCCTGGAGCGGCTGGCCGCCTCCTGCGCCCCGCGCCTGGCGCCGCTGTGCGCCGTCGACGTCGTGCAGAACGGACGCCTGCGGCGCGTCGCCACGGCCGCCCCGGACGAACACCGGCGGCAGGTCCTGGCCTCGCACATCCCCGTCTACGACGCCGACGACGACGCCGTCGGCCGCGTCCTCGCCACGCGCGCGAGCGAGGTCGCCCGGCGCGCCCCCACCGGCCCGGGGCCGTGGCAGGACCTCGGTGTGACGGGCTACCTCTGCATCCCGCTGCTGGACCGGGGCACCGCGTTCGGCGCCGTGACGCTGCTCTCCACCGAGGCGGACCCGTTCGACGGCCACCGGGTGGCCCTCGCCGAGGAACTCGCCCGCCGTGCCGCCTCGGCCGCCCGCAACGCCCGCCAGTACTCCCACCGGGCGTCCCTCGCCCGGGACCTGCAGGCGGGGTTGCTCATGCCCGAACTCCCCGACGTGCCCGGCGCGGACGTCGCCACCTCCTACCACCCCGCAGGCGAGGGCCTCGACATCGGCGGCGACTTCTACGACGTCTTCCCGCTGGACGACGGGCGGTGGGCCTTCCTCCTCGGCGACGTCTGCGGGCGCGGAGCCATCGCCGCCACCACGACCGCCCTCGTCCGGCACACCGCCCGCGCCGTCGCTCCCCTGCTCCCCGGCCCCGAGGACGTCGTCGCGGCCGTCAACCGGGCGCTCGTCAACCGGCCGGGCAGTCACGGCACCGGCTTCGTCACCCTGGTCTACGGCCGGCTCACTCCCACCGCGCGGGGACTGGACGTCGAACTGGTCCGGGCCGGCCACACCCTGCCCCTCCACCTCGACGCCCGCCACACCGCCCGGCTCGTCGACGCGCCCGGATCGTTGCTCGGCATCTCCCCCGACACCGACGTCGTCTCCCGCACGCTCCGTCTCGCTCCGCGCGAAAGCCTGGTGCTCTACACCGACGGCATCACGGAGGCCCGTGACGGCTCGGGCGAGCAGTTCGGGGAGAAGCGCCTCGCCGACGCCGTCGCCGGAGCCCCGGCCCGTCCCTCGGCCCAGCAGGTCGTCGACTCCCTCACCCGTGCGGTGCGCGACTTCACGGGCGGACAGGACATCGACGACGACCGGGCGGTCCTCGTCCTCACCGCCACCTGAGCCCCGCTCCCGGTGAAACAACCGTGCCGTAATCGTGTGGTTTGTGTGGGGAAGGGCGGAACGAGTACCGGGAAAGAGGGGTTCGCTTGATATGCGACGCAACGTCAGCGAGGGTGGACGGACGAGCTGTCGTCAAGCGGGAAGGTGGCGGTCCAGGACGCGCGGGCCACGCTTATGGATGTTTTCGAGGACGAGTCCGGCCGCTCCCGGGAGACCGCGGGAGCGGGGAGCCCCCTGTGGCGCGGGTCGCCGCACCCGTCGGTGGTGGCCGACCGCGAGGGCGGTGTCGTGGAGTTCAACGCCGCCGCGGCCCTCCTCTTCCCCCTGCTGGGCATCGGCAAGGGACTGGACGAGGCCGTCCCGGGGTGGCTCGCCGACGCCCATCGGCAACTGGCCCGTCCGGCACGGACCCCGGCGACCTCCGGCCGGGCGGGACCCGCCCCGCTGCGCGGCAACCACGACGGAAGGCTCCTGAGGGCCCACTCCGCCGCATCCGGCCACGGCGACGTGGCCTGGTGGCTGGTCGACGACTCCGACCTGACGGCCGCGCAGGACGCCCTGCGCACCGAACGGGAGCGGCACGCGATCCTGGCCGAGGCATCCACCCAGCTGCTGGCCTCGCTCAACCCCGACCGCTGCCTGGAGAAGGCCGCCCTGCTCGCCGCCGAGCACCTCGGCGACGCGGCCCTCGTGATCTCGCCGCCCGGGGCGCGCAACCGCTCCACCGTGGTCACCGCCACGGCGGGGGCGTTCGAGCGGACGCAACTCGCCCTGGACCCGGCCCTCGTGCCCGGTCTCTCCGAAGCACTCCAGGGTTTCCCGCCGGTGCCCGCCCGCTGGATCGACCCGGCCGAACTGCCGTCCTGGGCCGTGCCCGAGGGTTTCGGAGGGCCCCCCGGATCCGTCGCCATCACCCCCCTGCCCGGCCACGGCGTGCCCGCGGGCGCGCTGATCCTGCTGCGGCGCGGCGGCCGACGGGCCTTCGACGCCTCGGAGGAGCTCTTCGCCCGGCTGTTCGCGGCCCGCGCGGGCGCCGCCCTCTCGGCCGCGCGCCTCTACGCGGAGCAGGCCCGCGTCACCCGCGCGCTGATCGCGGAACTCCTCCCGCCCCGGCTGCACCACGTCGGCGGGGTCGACTTCGCCGGCGGCTACCGCACCTCCCAGGACACCGAGCGGATCGGCGGCGACTTCTACGACGTGCACCCCGGCACGGACGACGGCCGTGACACGCTCGTCGTCATCGGTGACGTGTGCGGCAAGGGGCTGGACGCCGCCGTGCTCACGGGCCGGATCCGCAGCACCGTACAGGCCTTGCTGCCCCTCGCCGGGGACCACCACGACGTCCTGCGGCTGCTCAACGGCGCCCTGCTGACCGCCCGGCACACCCGCTTCGCCACCCTGGTCCTGGCCTCGGTGCGGCGCACGGGCGGCCGGGTGCGGCTGCGGCTCACCAGCGCCGGCCACCCCCGCCCGCTCGTCCTGCGCCTCACGGGAGAGGTGGAGGAGGCGGACACCGGGGGGACGCTGGTGGGCGCCCTCCCGGTCGTCAGCAGCCGGTCCACGACCGTGGACCTCTCCCCCGGCGAGACCTGTCTGCTCTACACGGACGGGATCACGGAGGCGCGCGGCGGGCCGCTCGGGCCCGCCATGTTCGGCGAGGACCGGCTGCGCTCCGTGCTCTCGGAGTGCGTGGGCCTGCCGGCCCAGGCCGTCGTCGAGCGGGTGCAGATGATCGCCGGGGACTGGGTGGGCCGCGGTCCCCACGACGACATGGCGGTGGTCGCCATCACCGCGCCGCACACCACCCACCTGTCCGCGGTGGACGGCCACACCCGGGGCAGGTACACCGCGTGAGCACATCCGCCACCGACTCGACGACGACCTCGACGGCACTCCTCGTCGTCGCCCGCCGACAGCTGTGGGCGGCCCTGGAGGCGCGGGACGAGGCGGCGGCCACCGCCGCCGTCCTCGGCGCCCACGACGCCGGGGTCCCCGCCGAGGACCTCCTCCTCGACGTGATCGGCCCCGTCCAGGCCGCCATCGGCGCGGAGTGGGCCGCCGGCCGTGTCGGCGTGGCCCAGGAGCACGCCGCGACAGCCGTCCAGGACCGGGTCGTCGCGGCCCTCGCCCACCGCACGGCGGACGCCACCGGCCCCCGGCCGGGTACCGGTGGACCGCCGCTTCACGTCACGGTCGCCTGCGTCGACGGCGAGTGGCACGCCCTGCCCGCCCGGCTCCTGGCCGAGGTCCTGCGCGGCCGCGGTCTCCGCGTCGACTACCTCGGGGCGCACGTCCCCACCCCCCACCTCATCGCCCACCTGCACCAGACCGGCACCGACGTCGTCGCCCTCTCGTCCTCGCTGCCGGTCCGGCTCCCGACGGCACACGCCGCCGTCACCGCCGTCCAGGCCATCGGCCTCCCCGTCCTCGTCGGCGGCGCCGCCTTCGGCCCCGACGGCCGCTACGCCCGCCTGCTGGGCGCCGACGGCTGGGCACCGGACGCCAGGGCCGCCGCCCGGCTCCTCGCCGCCGGGCCGCCGCGACCGCGCCCACCCCGCCTCGCGGCCGACCTGCCCCACCTCGCCGACCAGGAGTACACGCTGATCACGCGTGACAGGTCCCGGCTGGTCCACCGGACCCTCCGGGGTCTCGAGGACGCGGTCCCGGCGATGTCCTCGTACACCGACCGCCAGCGGGAGCGGACCGCCGAGGACATCGCGCACGTCGTCGACTTCCTCGGGGCCTCCCTCTACGCCGACGACCCCGAGCTGTTCACCGGTTTCGTCACCTGGACCGCCGGAGTCCTCCGGGCCCGCGGTGTCCCGGGCGGCGCGCTGGCAGCCGCCCTCGACCTGCTGGCCGAAGCCCAGCGCGACTTCCCCCGCGCGCGGGCGCATCTCGCCGCCGGACGCCGCGCCCTGCTCCCCGTACCCGCCCCGCCCTCCCAGGGACCCGCCTCGTGACCACCCCCGACCACACCTTCGCCGTCCAGACAGGCACCGCGCCCGACGGGATCCTGTACGTGACGGTCGCCGGCGACCTGGCCTGGGACAGCGCCGACGAGCTGCTGGACGCGACCCGGGCCCGGTTCGGCCCGGGGTCCACCCCGGCCGCCCTCCGTGTCGACTGCGGAGGACTCACCCTCTGCGACTCGACGGGCCTCTCCGCCCTGCTGGCCCTCCACCGGCTAGCCGAGGCCGCGGACGTGCCGCTGCGCCTCGACCGCAGACCGCCCTTCCTCGACCGGCTGCTCCTCCTCACCGGCACGTACGAGCACCTGACGGGCCGGTCTGCCGAGTCGGCGGGGCCCGACGGCGGCGCGCCCGGCGGCGCCGCGGAGGGTCCTCGTCCCCTCGTTCCCTGACGGGCCCTCACCGCCTCCACCGAATCGCCACACCATCGGCGCATCCACCACGACGGCGCGAGGTGTAACAGAGGCATGACGGGTCAAGCGGACACCGCACCCGCTCGGTGACAGCCCCTCAGCAGGAGGACCTCATGCCCCAGCGCCCCGTCGCACCGCTCCCCGCACCGCGCGTCCTCGTCCGGCCGATGGCCATGGACCTGTTCACCCCGGACGTGGCGGTCCGGATCGACACGACCGTCGGCTACGACTCCCGCGACCCCCACGCCCTGAGCATCGCCTTCCACCTCCTCGGCGAGGACCCGGTGGTGTGGCGCGTCGACCGCGAGATGGTCCTCGCCGGATCGCTCGGCGCCACGGGCGACGGCGAGGTCAGGATCCGTCCCACCCCCGACGGCGGACTCCTGCTGCGGCTCGGTCCGGCGGGCCGGTGCGCGGTCGTCAGCTGCGAGCAGGAGGCCATCGGCCGCTTCGTGCGCGACACCTTCGCCCTGGTGCCGCGGGGCACGGAGGAACGCCACATCGACTGGGGGCCGCTGTTCGCGGCCCTGGAGCGCTGACGTGCGGCGGGGAGCGGCTCCCTCAGTCGGGGCGGCCGCGGGCGGCCGGACGGAAGCAGGCCGTGACGTCCTTGCCCCGCGGGCAGGGACGGGTCCGCACGTCGTCGGCGAGCGCGTCGACCAGGAGCAGTCCGCGCCCGCCCAGAGCGTCTTCGTCCGGGCCCCGCTGCTCGGGCACCCGCGGCGAGGCGTCGTGCACGGTGACGTGCAGGCACTCCTCGTCCCAGGTGAGGATCAGCTGCGCGTCGCTGTGGGCGTGCACATGGGCGTTGGTGACGAGTTCGGAGACGGCCAGCACGACGGAGTCCGCGACGCCGGGGGCGGTACGGTCCCAGCCGAGCGCCGCCAGGTGCTCGCGCGTCCAGTCCCGCGCCGTCTTCACGCTGCTGCCCATGGGGAGCGACCGCGCCCAGCCGACGGCCCTGATCGAGGGATCCCGTGTCATGTCTCTCCTTCCGACGATCTGTCAGGATCCGTCTGCCCGTCGCCCCGGGGCGAAAACCGGCCCGAAACTCGTGGGGATTCAGGAGGACTGAAGGCGAGAAGCCGGGGTAGGCGGCCAGTCTCGAACCATGCATGCCGATGATGAACACACGTGAAAGGGGACGGGTGTGACGATCACCACGATGCCGATGGCGGGAGTCGAGACCGGAATGGGGACGCTGCCGCAGATCCCGGACACGTCGGCGGTCGCGCCCAGGGACGCCAGGGCCCTGTCGAAGGTCTTCTTCCAGGAGCTCGCGACGCTGGAGGAGGGGACGCACGCGTACCAGTACGCGCGGAACACCCTCATCGAGATGAACATCAGCCTGGTCCGCTACGCCGCCGGGCGCTTCCGGCACCGCGGCGACGAGATGGAGGACATCGTCCAGGTCGGCACGATCGGCCTGATCAAGGCGATCGACCGGTTCGAGCTGTCGCGCGAGGTCGAGTTCACCACGTTCGCCGTCCCCTACATCGTCGGCGAGATCAAGCGGTTCTTCCGGGACACCTCCTGGGCGGTGCACGTTCCCCGCAGGCTCCAGGAGGCCCGGGTTGAGCTTGCCAAGGCGACCGAGGAACTCAGCACCAGGCTCGGGCGGATGCCGACGGTCAAGGAGCTGGCCGAACTGATGAGCCTCAGCGAGGAGGAGGTCACCGAGGCGCGGCTGGCCTCCAACGGCTACAACTCCTCGTCGCTCGACGCCGCCCTCAGCGGTGAGGACGAGGACGGCGACGCCTCGCTGGCCGACTTCATCGGCACCGAGGACCCCGCCATGGAACTGGTGGAGGACTTCCACTCGCTGGCCCCCCTCATCGCCGACCTCGACGAGCGGGACCGCCGGATCATCCACCTGCGGTTCGTCGAGGAACTGACCCAGGCGCAGATCGGTGAACGGCTGGGCTGCTCGCAGATGCACGTCTCACGGCTCCTCGCGCGCACCGTGAAGCGCCTGCGCGAGGGTCTGCTGGGCACCGCCGCCGACTGACCCGCGACCGGGTGACGGCCTTCCGGCCCACGGCGCTCCCCTCCCGGAGCGCCGTGGGCCGCTCTCATGCGTCGGCTCCCCCGGACGGGGCGTGGTCGGGGTGGCCGGGGGTGCGGCGCTCCTTCTGGAGCCGGGCCTCGAAGCGGTGCTCCTGGCCGCCGGACAGGGCCGAGACCGCGGTGCGCTCCAGGAGCCGGAACGGCTCGTAGTAGGTCTCGTTGTAGGCGTCGACGATCTGGTACGTCCAGTGGCCCGGTACGACGTTGCGCCCCAGGATCTCCGTCTCCACCCGGTCCGCCCAGGCGTGGTGCCCGGCCTCCCGGAGGAGCCGGACCGCCCGGTCGAGCTCGAAGTCCGCGGTGCCGGTCAGCTGGTGGAATCCGTAGAGATGACCCCGGGCGCGCTCCGCGGTCTCCAGTGCCTTGGACAGGGAGCCCAGGGCCTCGACCGTGGTGGCGTCCGGGGCGGCGGGGCCGGGGGCGACCCGGTCGTCGTCGTGAGTGCTCATGGAACCCTCTTGCCCCGTCGGCGGACCGACACGGGCGTGTCGGTCCGCGCGTCCCCCGGACGGCGCGGTTCAGGCGTGGCGAATCCCGTTCCGGCGCGGTGGAGCCCGTTCAGGTGCGGTGGATCCCGTTCCGGCGCGCCGATCCGGTTCCGGCGCGGCGGACCCCCTTCGGACAGGTGCGGTGGATCCCCTTCAGACGAAGGTCACGGTCACCCGCTCGAAGCCCAGTCCCCGCAGCAGCTCCCGCAGCATCGCGGCGGTGTTCCGCTCCGCCCGCGACGTCAGGTCGGACGCGCGGGCCGCGTCGCCGATGCGCCGGGCGGCGAGGGCCTGGACGGCCTGCTCGCTCGCGGGGTTGTCCGAGAAGAGGTCCTCGATCCGGTCGAGCAGACCGCGCTGCTTCGACACGGCGTACGACCGCTCCGGGTCGAGCGCCGGGTCGGCCGGCCGGGCGTGCGGCAGCCGGAGGGTGGCCTCGGTCCGGTCGGCGTCGACGGTGACGGCGTCGTCCCCGAGGCCGCCGAACTCGACGTACGCGGCGACGCTGCCGCTCGCCACGTACAGGGTGCGGGTGCCCCGGAGCGCGTCGGGCAGGAACCGCGCGTCGTGCTCCAGGTCGACCACCACCTGGTAGGTCCCCGCGGCGCCCTCGTACCGGCTCAGGTCCTGGACGGACTTCAGGAGGGCGGGACCGGAGCGGTCCCGCACCTCCGTCCCGAAGACGTCCAGGCCGGGGAGCCTGAGGAACTGGCCGATCAGCATGAGGGCGACGGCGAGCACCAGCAGCGCTCCGGCGGCGAGGCGCCACCGCCCTCCGGAGCGCTGTGACGAGTGGCGGGCCTTCGCGGGGCGGGTCTCGGTGTCTTCTTCTCCCATGGGGGCCGATTGCCCGAGACCGCCGCGCGCACACTCAACTGCCGCCGAAACACGACTAGTTGTGGCGCGAGAGGAGGGTGTGGCAGAGGGGTGCGGCCGGGGAGCCCCGGCGCATGCCGTGCCGGGGCGCGGGTAAGCGGGGTCCCGTCGGCACGAGGACGCCCAAGGGGAGGAGACAGGTCATGTTCGGTCGAAGACTGTCGGGGAGGACGCCGAAGGGACAGCACGACGCTGCCGCCGACGGGGACGGGGGCGAGAGCCCGGAGCGGACGGAGCCGGACAGCGCCGCGACCCCGGCCGGGCCTCCCGTCCGGCGCGGGCCGGGCCGCCTCGTGCGGGCGGTCGTCGCCCTCACGGCCCTCGCCTGCACGATGGCGTTCGCCGTGGTCCTGGCACGGCTGACCCTGGAGGCCTCGCCGGCGTCCGTGCCCCTCACCCACAGCAACCTGACGCCCGGGCGCTCGATCGAGGCCTACCTCGCCCGGCCCGCGTTCCTGGACACCGTCAAGCAGCTCGGGGGCAACGTCCTCCTCGGCGTCCCCTTCGGCATCCTGCTGCCGCTGCTGTCCCGCAAGGCCCGTGGCTTCCTCCGGGTCGCTCTCGTCACCGCCGCCACCATGCTGCTCGTGGAACTGGTGCAGGGGGCGCTCGTGACGGGCCGCGCCTTCGACGTCGACGACGTCCTCCTCAACACGACGGGCGCGCTGCTCGGGTACGTGGCCGTCGGCCGGCGGCTGGGCCGCGCCGTATACCCCCGCACCCGCCCCCGCCGGTGGTGGTGGCGCCGACGCCCCGCCCGTACCCCGGCATGACGGCCGGGACGGCGGGCCCCGGCGTAGGACCGGCAGGGGCGGGTAGCCGCCGAGGCATGGCCGATCGCAACGTCCCCGAACGCCGGACCTCCGAACCCCTGCCCCCGCCCGCGGCCCCAGCCGCCGACCCGCCGGCCGACCGGTCCGGCGACCGGTCCGCCGACCCGCCCGGCGCCGAGCGCGCCGGACCGGGCGCCGTCGTCGAGGAGCGCGCCCCCGATTCGCCCACCGACCTGCCGAGGTCCTCCTGGGTCGCGGTGCTGAAGGGCTCGGTGCGCGAGTTCGTGGACGACGAGCTGACGGACCGGGCGGCGGCGCTGACGTACTACGGCGTCCTGGCGCTCTTCCCGGGCATGCTCGCCCTGGTCTCCCTGCTCGGGATCAGCGGGCAGCGGACCACCGACAGGGTGACGAGCAGCCTGCGGGAGCTGGCACCGGGACCGGCCCGCGACGTCCTGGAGCAGGCCCTGCAGGCCCTGAGCCGCAACACCGGCACCGGCGCCTTCATGGCCGGGGTCGGCGTCCTGGTGGCGCTCTGGTCCTCGTCCGGCTACGTCGGCGCCTTCATGCGCGCCGCGAACCGGGTGCACGACGTCCCCGAGGGCCGCCCCCTGTGGAAGCTGCTGCCGATACGGATCGGCATGACGGCGGCGCTCCTGGTGATGGGCGCCGCGGGCGCCCTGCTGCTCGTGCTCAGCGGCGACGTGGCCCGCCGGGCCGGAGACGCGCTGGGCGTCGGTGACACCGCCCTGACGGTCTGGTCGGTGGCCAAGTGGCCCGTCCTCGTCCTGCTCGCCGTGGCCATGATCGCCCTGCTCTACTGGGGCAGTCCGAACGCCGAGGGCCGCGGGTGGCGCTGGATCACCCCGGGCAGCGTGCTCGCCCTGCTGATCTGGATGGCGGCCTCGGCGGGCTTCGCGGCGTACGTCTCCGCGTTCTCCTCGTTCAACCGGGTCTACGGCACCATGGCCGGCGTCGTCGTCTTCCTCGTCTGGCTGTGGATCAGCAACCTGGCGGTGCTCCTGGGGCTGGAGTTCGATGCGGAGCTGCTGCGCCGCCGCGCGGTGGCCGGCGGCATGCCGCCGGACCGGGAGCCGTACGTCAAGCCGCGCGACACCCGGGCGTGGAGCGACGAGGAGCGGCGCGAGGCGGGCCTGCCGGGCACGACGCGCCACCACGGCGCGTGAGGGGCACGACGGCTACGGCCGGGGACACCGCCGCCGCTGTGGCGATCCACGGGGGCGGCGCCGAGAATGGGAGCACCGGACGGTGTGCCGGACCGGTGCCGGGCAGGGATTCAGGTGATCGCGTATGTGTCGGTGGCTCGCCTACCGGGGTACGCCGGTGCTGCTGGAAGCGCTCCTCTACCGGCCGGCCCACTCCCTCATCGACCAGAGCCTGCACTCCAGGATGGGCGTGGAGACGACCAACGGCGACGGCTTCGGCATCGGCTGGTACTCGGAGCACGACGAGACGCCGGCGGTGCTGCGGGACATCGGGCCCGCGTGGAACAACCGCAACCTGCGCGAGCTGGCGAACCACGTCGAGTCCCCGCTCTTCTTCGCCCACATCAGGGCGTCGACCGGAACGGCCGTACAGTAGGCGAACTGCCACCCCTTCCGGCACGGCCGCTGGATGTTCATGCACAACGGCGCCATCACGGGCTTCCCGCTGCTGCGCCGCGACCTGACCCTGCTCGTCGACCCCGCGCTGTACGCGGACATCGAGGGCACGACGGATTCCGAGGTCATGTTCTACCTGGCCCTCACCTACGGCCTCGACGACGACCCGCCCGCGGCCGTCGCGAGGATGGCGGGCGTGGTGGAGCGGGTCGGGCACGAACACGGGGTGGAGAACCCCCTCCAGATGACGCTCGCCCTCACCGACGGCGAGCGCGTCTGGGTCTTCCGCTACTCCAGCGCCCGGGCGTCCCGCTCGCTCTTCTACAGCAGCCGGGTGGAGGCCCTGCGCCGCCTCCACCCCGACGTCGCGTTCCTGCGGGGCATCTCGGAGGAGACCCGCCTCGTCGTCTCCGAGCCCCTGGGGGACCTCCCGGGCGCCTGGAACGAGGTGCCGGAGAACAGCTACGGCGTCGTGCAGCCCGGCACGGACGAACTCCACCGCTTCGCCCCGGCGGCGGCCTGACCGTACCGCCGGACAGGCGTGCCGGCGGGCCCGAAGCCGAGGACGCCGAGGGCGGGCCGGTCGACGTGCGACTCCCCCGCGGAAGGAGCACCCAGGGGGGTGAACCCGAAGGTCAAATACCCAGCGCACAAAGGTTTCTGACGCCACGTCGTCCCTCGCGCGCCACTAGACTCCTCTCCGATCTGCACTCCGGGGAAGGACGCACGTTGGACAGCTTCACGTACGACAACGGATCGCTGCGCTGCGAGGGGGTGGACCTCCACGACGTGGCCGCCGAGTACGGCACACCGACATACGTCTACTCGCGCTCCACGCTGGCGACCCATCTCGCCGATCTGACCGCCGCCTTCGCCGATCTCGACCCCCTGGTCTGCTACGCCGTCAAGACGTGCAGCAACCTGCACCTGCTGAGCGAACTGGCCTCGGGCGGCGCCGGCGCCGACGTGGTCAGCGGTGGCGAACTGCACCGGGCGATCACCGCCGGCATCCCGGCCGAACGCATCGTGTTCGCCGGTGTGGGAAAGTCGCAGGCGGAGCTCGAGGAGGCGGTCGCGCACAACATCGGCTGCATCAACGTCGAGTCCGAGTCCGAGCTCGAACTGCTCGCCCGCGTCGTGGCGGAGTCGGGCCGTCCGCAGAACGTCGCGGTCCGCGTCAACCCCGACGTCGAGGGGCACAACACCCCGGAGAAGACCACCACGGGCACCCGGGGCAGCAAGTTCGGGGTCGACCTGGAGCGGGTGGCGGACATCTTCGCGCGCGCCGCCGGGCTGCCCCACCTGCGGCTGACCGGTCTCCACGTCCACCTCGGCTCGCCGATCCACTCCCCCGAGCCGTACGTCCGCGCGCTGACCCGCGTCCTGGCCCTGGCGGCCGAACTGCGCGCCGCCGGTCACACCGTCGAACTCATCAACATGGGCGGCGGCTTCGCGGCGGCGTACGAGACGGGCAGCGCGCCCGGCTGGAAGGACTACGCCGAGGCCATCGTCCCCGTGCTGCGGCCGTTCGTCGAGGCCGGCGGCCGCGTGGTCATGGAACCGGGCCGCTCCATCGCGGCGAACGCGGGGATCCTCCTCACCCGGGTGCGCTACCTCAAGCAGGCCGGTGACCGCACCGTCGCGATCGTGGACGCGGGCATGAACAACCTCATCCGCGCCGCGTTCTACGACGCCTTCCACTTCATGTGGCCCGTCCGCCCCGCCGGCGGGGTCGTTCCCCCGGCGCGCACCGAGAGCCTCAGCCTCGACGGCAGCGTCCCGTACGACGTGGCGGGGCCGATCTGCGAGTCCAGCGACTACCTGGCCCGCGACCGCGCGCTCCCCGTCCTGCGGGAGGGTGACCTCATCGCCGTGTTCGGGGCGGGCGCTTACGGCATGACCATGGCCAGCCAGTACAACTCGTCGCTGCGTCCCGCCGAGGTCCTGGTGGAAGGCTCCGCCGGCCGTCTCATCCGGCGCCGCGACACCTACGAGGACCTGGTCGCCGCGGAGCTGGGCCTCCCCGGCAGCCGGATCTGACGCCCCGGCGGTCAGTCGGTGCGGGCGTTCTCGACCGTGCAGGTGACGGAGTGCGCGGCGCACCAGTGGGTGCGCCCGCCGACCAGCCGGAGCTGGAGGTCGGCATCGGCCATCCCCGCGCGGTCGAGGGCGGCGCGGAGGGCCGTGGGGGCGGGCTGGGGCGGGAGGCCGAGTACGCCGATGAGGACGACGCCGTTGCGGGCGTCGACGGAGGCGATCTGCCAGGCGCCCTGCGCGGCCCAGCGGTCGGCGACGGGGCGGGCGTCGGCGGCGAGGGAGCTGTCCTTGGCGACGGCGATCGTGCCGGTCGTGAGGGGGACCGCGACGAGGGCGACGACGGCGCCGACCGCGACGAGGGTCCGGCCGTGGAAGTCGCCCACGGTCAGCCCGGCCTCACGGGCCGCGTCCCGGACGCGGTAGGCGAGGAAGACGAGGGTGCCGGTCGCGACGATGGCCGCCACGTTCGTGGCGAAGAGGAGCGCCGACTCCCCGGCGTCGTGATAGCGGCCCACCGTGAGGAGCAGCCCGGTGACCGCCAGCGGCGGGACGAGGGAGATCGCGATGGCGACGCCGGGCAGGGTGTCGGAGATGTCGGTGCGGACCAGGGCGAAGGCGCCGACCGTGCCCGTGGCCAGCGCGGCGAACAGGTCGATCAGGCGCGGGCTGATGCGGGAGGACACCTGGCTGTTGTTGGCGAAGGCGTCCGGCGGCGAGACGATCCAGCCGAGCAGCATCCCGATGCACACCACGGCCAGCGCGCCGCCGATCACGAGCAGCGCGCTGCGGGTGACGTGGGCCCGGTCGGCGAGGACGAGGGAGAGCGCGGTGCCGAGGATCGGGGTCATGAGCGGGGCCACGATCATCGCGCCGATGACCGTGGCCGTGGAGTCGCCCACGACGCCCGCGCCGGCGATCACCGACGCGAGGACGAGCAGCACCCAGAACCGTGACGAGCTGGGGCTGCGCCAGTCGCGCTCGATGAAGAGGGATTCGGCCATCCGCCGGGCCGCCGCCGCGTCGACGCGGCGCGCCTGGGGGCGTCCTCCGGCTGCCTGCGCAGCGTGACCGTCGGTCATCGAACAGACCCTCCCTGTTGTTCGTTTCACGCAGTATGGGGTGGTTCGACACCTTGTGCGAGTCGAGGGAAGTCGTCGACACCGGAATCCACATTCAGGCGTGGCGAAACCGGCATGACAAGTCGCATAATTCGGGCATGGAGCCGGAAGCGCCTCGGAGCAACTGGACGTTCGTCACGAACCACGCCCGGATCCTCGCCATGGTCCTGCGGGACTCCGAGATCCGACTGCGGGACCTGGCGGAGGGCTGCCGGCTCACGGAACGGGCCGCCCAGGCCATCGTGACGGACCTGGAGACCGCCGGGTACCTCACCCGGGTACGCCACGGACGGCGCAACCACTACGAGGTCACGCCCGGCACCCTCTTCCGTCATCCGGCCGAGGGCGGGCACGAGGTCGCGGACCTGCTGCGGCTGCTGGTGGAGCTCGGGGCGGACGGCGCACACGACCCCTCACCGAAGGGAGCAGGGCCATGACCACTCGCTTCGACAGCTTGCTCCCCGCCGCCGCGGCGAAGCGGGCCGGGGACGCCCTGCTGTCCTCGATCGTCGCCGTCGTCGTCGAACCCGGACCGCTCCGGTCCCTCGCGCGGGTGTACGGCGAGATCGACCTCGACGACGCCGACGGCCTGCGCCGCGACCTGGCCGCCGCGCTCGACTCCAGCCGCGAGGGCCTCGACGTCGACCTCTCCGGTGTCATCTTCTGCGACAGCCAGGGCCTGCACCTCCTCGTCGACCTGCACCACCGGGCCCTCGGGGCCGGGAAATCGCTGGTCCTGACCGCGCTGAGCCGTCCCGTCGCCCGCCTCGTCGACGTGACCGGGGCCCGGGAGGTCCTCACCACCGGACCCTGAGGCGCCGGGTCCTGAGGCGCCGGGTCCCGAGGCGCCGGGTCCTGAGGCGCCGGGCGCCCCTCCGCGTCATACCGTGTTGACGTCCAGGAGGCGGTGGGTGCGGGTGCTCGCGCCCGTCAGGGCGAGGGGGATGCCGAGGCTCGCGCACATGCGGTGGGCGCGGGCCAGGGCGCTGAGGGTGGCGGGGGCGGGGTCGGCGGCCGGGACCGCGATGACGACGCGGGCCGGGCGGTGGTCCTGGACCAGTGCCTGGATCTGGAGGGCGGCCGCCGCCCGGTTGGTGACGTCTAGGTCGCGGTGGAGCGTGACGTACAGGACCTCGTGGCGAACGGTGTGACTGATGAGCATGGTGTCCCTCCGCGCAGGACGACGAGCGCCCACGCAGTCGGACACGGCGGGGAGCATCGTCCGAGGATGCCACGGTGACCGGCTCGCGGGCCGTCTCGTCGTGCGGTCGGACGCACGTGTCTGCCTGCGTCTTCCGCGGAACCCCGCTCCCCATTCACGTATATGAATCGGCGTCGGTCGCGGACTAGGGTGGGCAGGACCGGGGCGAACCGGTCGAGATTTCGAACGTGATTCCTTCTTTCCCACCAGGCCCCAGGCGGTTTCCATGAGCCAGTTCGACCTGCCCATCGACCAACTCCGCGCCCACCGCAGCACGTCCGTGGAGCCGGAGGACTTCGACGCCTTCTGGGCGAAGACCCTCGACGAGACGCGGGCGCACGCGCTCGATCCGCGGTTCGCGCGCGTCGAGACGGGGCTCGCGCTCGTGGAGACGTACGACGTGACGTTCGCCGGATTCGACGGGCACCCGGTCAAGGGCTGGCTCGTGCTGCCCGCCGGGACGGCCGAACCGCTCCCGGTGGTCGTCGAGTTCCTGGGGTACGGGGGCGGGCGCAACCTGCCGCACACGCAGCTGCTCTGGGCCGCGGCCGGGTTCGCGCACTTCGTCATGGACACCCGGGGGCAGGGCTCCGGCTGGGCGCCCGGGGACACCCCGGACCCGGTCGGCAGCGCCCCGGCCTTCCCGGGCTACATGACCCGGGGCATCGAGGACCCCGCCACGTACTACTACCGGCGCGTGTTCACGGACGCGGTCCGGGCCGTGGAGGCGGCGCGCTCGCACCCGCTGGTCGACGCGGCGCGCACGGCCGTGACGGGCGGGAGCCAGGGCGGCGGCATCAGCCTCGCCGTCGGCGGCCTCGTGCCGGATCTGGCCGCCGTGGCTCCGGACGTGCCGTTCCTCTGCGACTTCCCGAGGGCGACGACGCTCACCGACCGCATGCCCTACCGCGAGATCGGGAACTACCTCAAGACGCACCGGGGGAACGTGGGGAGGGTGCGGGAGACCCTCGCCTACTTCGACGGGGTCCACTTCGCGGCCCGCGCCACCGCGCCCGCGCTGTTCTCGACGGCCCTGGAGGACACGACCTGCCCGCCGTCGACGGTGTTCGCCGCGTTCAACGCGTACGCGGTCGAGGACAAGGAGATCGAGATCTACGACTTCAACGACCACGAGGGCGGCGGCCCGTTCCAGCAGGCCGCTCAGCTGCGCTGGCTGCCGGGGCGGCTGCGCGCGTGACGGCGTGTGCGTGACCGTGGGGGCGCGATGGGGGCGTGATCGTCGGGGCGTGCGTGACCGTGGGGGCGTGACGGTGTGCGCGCGTGGGCCGGGGCCGGGGCCGTGCGGCCGGCCCGGGCCCGGCGGGGTGGCGCCTCACGGACGGGCTCGGGCGCCGGGACGCCGCGGCGGGACACCGCGGCGGGACAACCCCTACGACCGCGGCTTCCTCGCGGGGGCGCCCTTGCCGCGCAGTGCCGCGGCGTAGGCGTCGTCCGGGTCGAGGCGGCGCAGTTCCTCGGCGATGAGCTCGGCCGTGGTCCTGACCTTCAGGGCGAGGACCCTGCTGGGCTGGCCGGGAATGGCGAGGCGGGCCACGGGACCCTCCGGGCGGTCGATGCGGATCTCGCCGCCGGCCGTGCCCATGCGGACCGCCGTGACGACCGGGCCGTCGGTGACGATCCGGTCGACGGAGACGCCGAGCCTCACCTCGAACCAGCGGGCCAGGAGTTCGGCGCTCGGGTTCTCCGCCTCGCTCTCGACGGCGGCCGAGGTCACGGTCGCGTGCGCCTGGTCGAGCGCGGCGGCGAGCATCGACCGCCAGGGCGTGAGCCGGGTCCAGGCGAGGTCGGTGTCCCCGGGTGCGTACGAGGCGGCGCGGGCGGCGAGGGCCGCGAGCGGGTCCTCGACCGCGTACATGTCGGTGATGCGGCGCTGCGCGAGCATGCCCAGGGGGTCGAGGGAGGGGACCTGGGGCGCGTCGACGGGCCACCAGACGACGACCGGCGCGTCGGGCAGGAGCAGCGGGAGGACGACGGAGTCGGCGCGGGCGCCCAGTTCGCCGTGGAGGCGGAGCAGGACCGTTTCGCCGGAGCCGGCGTCCGTCCCGAGCCTGACCTCGGCGTCGAGGCGGGTCTCGTGGCGCTCGCGCGGGGAGCGGGCGTGGCGCTTGATGACGACGAGCGTGCGGGAGGGGTGCTCCTTGGACGCCTCGTTGGCGGCCTTGACCGCGTCGTAGGCGTTCTCCTCGTCGGTCACGACGATGAGCGTGAGGACGACGCCGACGGCGGGTGTGCCGACGGCCCTGCGCCCCTCGAGGATCGCCTTGTTGATCTTGCTGGAGTTGGTGTCCGTCAGATCGATCTTCATGCGCCGCGCCCGTCCCTTCGTCTCCGGCGAGCCTAACCCTCTTCCACCGGTGCGCCGTCCGCCGGTGCGTCCCCGTCCGGCGAGGCCTGTTCCTTGGCCCGGCGGCCGACCACGGCAGCGGCCGCGAGCGCGGCACCGAGGAAGGCGGTGGCCACCACCCAGGGCCGGTCGAGGACGTGGCCGGTGGCGTGGTCGAGGGAGTAGCGCCCGGCGCCCGTGATGCCGATGGAGGCGGCGGTGAAGCCGAGGAAGGCGGGGTACTCGAATCCGCCGCCCTGGGCGAAGAAGCCGGCCGGGGCGTGCACGGCGACCGCCCCCGCCATCGCGCCCGCGGCGGCGGCGCCGGCCGCCGGGGTGGCGAGCCCGAGGGCGAGCAGGGCGCCGCCGCCCGCCTCGCCGAGACCGGCGGCGACGGCGCTCTCGCGGCCCGGCGAGAAGCCCATCGCCTCCATCGCGTGGGTGGTGCCCTCGATGCCGCCGCCGCCGAACCAGCCGAAGAGCTTCTGGGTGCCGTGCGCCGCGAGGACGGCGCCGGTGCCGACCCGCAGGACCAGCAGCCCGAGGTCGCGTCGGTTGAGGTGGGTCATGAGCAGTCTCCGTAACGGGTGGGGGGAGGGCTCGTTCCTCGACCACTCTCGGGCGCCTCGCCCCGCCGCGCCGCCCGGAGACACCGCCCTCTGCTCCATCGGAGTCATCTTTTGCGGCTTATGTTCCGTATTGCTTTAGTGAGGGAGCGATCACTGCTTTTGCCGAGGTAAGGGGATGCGCATGACCGCCGAGTCCGCCGAGACGGCCGCACTGCGGGAGAAGGTCCGGGCGCTGATGCCCCGCGCCAAGGAGGACCTCACGGAGCTGGTGGCCATGCGGTCCGTCGCGGACCCGCGCCAGTTCCCGCCCGAGGAGTGCGCGAGGACCGCCGACTTCCTCGTCCGGGCCTTCACCGAGGCGGGACTGCGCGACATGCGCCGGGTGACGACCCCGGACGGCACGGACGCGGTCGTCGGCCACGCCCCGGGCCCCGAGGGCGCGCCGACCGTGCTGCTCTACTGCCACTACGACGTGCAGCCCCCGCTCGACGACGCCGCCTGGCAGACCCCGCCGTTCGAGCTCACCGAGCGCGACGGCCGCTGGTACGGCCGGGGCTCGGCCGACTGCAAGGGCAACATCGCCATGCACCTGACGGCGCTGCGCGCGCTCGGGGGGCCCGAGGGCAAGGGCTTCCCGGTGAACATCAAGTTCGTCGCCGAGGGCTCGGAGGAACAGGGCACGGGCGGCCTGGAGAAGCTCGTCCCCCTCCAGCCCGAGCTCTTCGCCGCCGACACCCTGCTCGTCTGCGACACCGGCAACTTCGCGCTCGGACTGCCGACGACGACCACCTCCCTGCGCGGCCTGGCGAACGTGGTGGTCACCGTCTCCACGCTCAAGGGCGAGATGCACTCCGGCATGTTCGGCGGCCCCGCGCCCGACGCCCTCGCCGCGCTCGTACGGATCCTCGACGGCCTGCGCGACGAGAACGGCAACACGGCGATCAAGGGGCTGCCGGGCGACGGCGCCTGGGACGGCGTCGACTACCCCGTCGACCAGTTCCGTGCCGACGTCGGCACCCTCGACGGCGTCGACCTCGTCGGTACGGGTTCGGTCGCCGACGCGCTGTGGGCGCGGCCCGCCGTGACCGTGCTCGGCATCGACTGCCCGCCGGTCGTGGGTTCCTCCGCCGCGATCCAGGCGAAGGTACGGGCCCGGGTCAGCCTGCGGGTGCCGCCCGGCATCGACGCGGACGAGGCGCTCCGCGCCCTCAGCGACCACCTGACCTCGGCCGCGCCGTGGGGCGCGCGGGTCGAGGTGGAGCCCGAGAGCGGCGGCCAGCCCTTCCGGGCGCGCACCGACGGCCCGGCCTACGGCGCCCTGGCGGCGGCGCTCCGCGAGGCGTACGGCAAGGAGATGGTCCAGTCCGGGCAGGGCGGGTCGATCCCGCTGTGCAACGTGCTCGCCGGCCAGTTCCCCGACGCGGAGATCGCCCTGATCGGCGTCGAGGAGCCCGGCTGCCTCATCCACGCGCCGAACGAGAGCGTCGACCCCTCCGAGATCGAGCACATGGCGCTGGCCGAGGCGCTCTTCCTCCGCGGGTACGCGGCGACCGCCTCCGGCCGCTGACCCCCGCTGCCCTCCCTCCCCCTCCCCCGCACTGCCACTCCCTCCCCCCAACGGAAAAGAAGCGAGAGTTCCATGACGCAGACTCACGGCAGACCGGCCGACGGCGGACCGGCGCGGTCGGACGTCCCGCCGGGCCCGCTCGGCATGCTGGCCGGAGCCGCCTGGCAGGCGCTGCTGATCGCCGGACTCGTGTCGGTGGTCCTGGGCATCCTGGTGCTCGTCTGGCCGGGCGCCTCGCTGCTCGTGGCCGGTGTGCTCTTCGGCCTCTACCTGCTCTTCAGCGGCATCATGCAGCTGGTCGCCGCCTTCGGCACGCACGCGACGACCGCGCTGCGCGTCATGGCGTTCATCAGCGGCGCCCTGTCCATCCTGCTCGGCCTGTTCTGCTTCCGGGGCGCGATGCAGTCGACCCTGCTCCTCGCCCTCTGGATCGGCATCGGCTGGCTCTTCCGGGGCATCACGCAGACCGTGGCCGCGGCATCCGACTCCGCCATGCCCGCGCGGGGCTGGCAGATCTTCCTCGGCATCGTCAGCGCCCTCGCCGGCATCGTCCTGATCGTCTCGCCGCTGGAGTCGGCGGCGGTCCTCACCGTCCTCGTCGGCATCTGGCTGATCGTCGTCGGCATCGTCGAGGCCGTCACCGCGTTCATGGTGCGCTCCCGCGCCAAGAACCTGCCGCCGGGGGCATGAGGCGACGCCGCCCGTCCTGCGCCCGTTATCCGGCGTGATCCGACGGAATGCCCCGCCTTCCGAGCGCCCGGCAACCGCCCGCCGCCCGCCCGACCCCCGGGCGGGCGGCGGGCGCGCTTGACCTGTGCGCTACATTTTGCCGGTCCTTGACCACCGATCCCCCGTGATCGCGATCTTCCGGAGTCGGCATCCCATGAGCGACATCGTCAACGGCCTCGGCCGGGCCGGCGCCTACGGCGCCCTCGGCGTGGTCCTGCTGATCCTCGGCATCGTGCTCGTGGACGTGCTGACGCCCGGGAAGCTCGGCCGGCAGATCTGGGAGGAGCGCAACCGCAACGCGGCGATCCTCCTGAGCTCGGCGCTGCTCGGCATCGGCGGCATCGTCTTCACCTCCATCTGGACGACGTACGACAACTTCGGCAAGGGGCTCGTCTCCACCGCCGCGTTCGGCCTGCTCGGCCTCGTGATGATGGCCGTCGCCTTCCTCGTGGTGGACCTGGTCACCCCCGGCCGCCTCGGCGCGACGCTCGTCGACCCCGAGCCGCATCCCGCCGTCTGGGTGACGGCCTCCTGCAATCTCGCCGTCTCGGCGATCGTCTCCGCGTCGATCGCCTGACGGGCCGAACCCCTTCCGTTCCGTGAGCGCGTGGCCCCGCCGGGGCCACGCGCTCACGGCGTCTCCGGCACCCGCCCCTCACCCGCGCCCGATCGGCTCCACCTCCAGGAAGCGGTGACCGCGCGGCCCCTTGTAGAGCAGGGCGTCCCAGCCCAGGCGCGCGAGCACCGGTACGCACGCGCCGAGGGCCTCCGCCTCCTCCTGGGCCGCCCCCGAGCCCGGCGGCCCCAGCCACTCGACGACCGTCGCCGCGGGACGGTCCCCCGCCCCGACCCGGTACCCCGTGCCGACGCGCGCCCCGGTGGCGTCCACGGCCGAGGGGACGATCCCGCCCGCCTCCAGGGCGAGCGCCACCGCACGGACCGGCCGCGCGCGCTCCCAGTCGGCCGGTACGGCCCTCGGGTCGCCGCCCCGACCGTTCGTCAGGCGTCTGATCTGGAGCAGCCCTTCGAGGGCCGCGCGGACCTCCCGCGACCGCTGCTCGGCGTCGGCAGCCGGCAACGGCGGTCCGTCACCCGTGGCCGCCTCGAACGCTCCCCCACCGCTCGTCGTCGTCATGGTTCCACCGTAGGAGCCGCCACTGACAACAGCCTCCCGGGGAGCTTCCGGACCAGGGACCAAAGTCCCGGGCATTCGGGACCTTCGTCACGGCAATCAGGACATTCCCCCCTGTGACGATGGTTTCTGAAGATCATCCGACGTGCCGTCATCTCCCGGACGGCCGGAAGGGCCTCATGAGCGAGCCACAGAAGCGGCCCCTACCCGTCCGATTCCGCCGTCCCTCCGACGGCATACCGATGGACGACCTCTTCCGGTCGGACGCCGAGCGGCCGACCCCGCAGCCGTCCCCCGCGCAGACCGTCCAGACCCTTCCCCGGCCCACGACGGAACCCACCGAGCTCCTCGCGCCGTTGACGGCGGACCCGTCCACCGCGCCGGTCCGCCCGATCACCCTCGCCCGGCGCCCCCCGCCCTCCGACCCCGACCTCGTCGAGCGCCCCGGCCCCGCCGTCCCCGGCTGGCTCGCGGTGCTCACCGGTCTCGCGGCGCTCGCCGGGGCCGGGGCCACGCTCTGGCGCGCCCGCCCGCTCCGACCCCTGCTCGACATCCACCTCCTCCCGTGGGAGTGGGCGGCGCTCGGCGGCTGCGCGGCCGTCGCGGTCATCGCCTTCGGCGGGCTGACCCGCGGGCGCACCGGATCCGCCTGGGTGCTCTCCCTCTTCGGCCGGTACCGCGGCACGGTCCGCCGCACCGGCCTGGCCTGGATCAGCCCGTTCGTCCTGCGCCGCCGGATCGACGTCAGGCTCCGGCACTGGCGCAGCGAGCCGATCTCCGTCGTCGACGCCGAGGGTTCGGCGCTGCGCGTGGTGGTCCTGGTGGTGTGGTCGGTCAGGGACACGGCCCGCGCCCTGTACGCCGTC
The DNA here is from genome assembly GCF_040641575.1 of Streptomyces sp. NPDC020807. Classification (NCBI taxonomy): domain Bacteria; kingdom Bacillati; phylum Actinomycetota; class Actinomycetes; order Kitasatosporales; family Streptomycetaceae; genus Streptomyces; species Streptomyces sp. NPDC020807. The sequence goes on along the minus strand of NZ_JBFADU010000006.1, from coordinate 125,590 downwards.
GACGACCATCTCGACTACCTGCGCGAGCAGGTGGAGGCCGCCGCCGCGCGCGTGCTCTCGCAGCTGCCCGCCGACGCCTTCCGGGGCGACGGTCCGACCCTGCGGGACGCCGAGGCCGTCGGTGACGCCCTGACCCGTACCCTCGCCGCCGAGTGCCGACCGGTCGGCATCGGCGTCTTCTCGGCCACCCCGACCCGTATCGAGTACGCCCCCGAGGTCGCCGCCGCCATGCACCGGCGGCAGATCGCCGCGCTCGACGCCAAGCACCGGGACAGCGTCCTGACCGGTGTCGTCGACGCCGTGGACGACACCGTGACCCGACTGACCTCCCGCGGTCTCGTCGAGCTCGACGACTTCGAACGCCAGGCCCTGGTCAAGGACCTGACCGTCGCCTTCTACACCCGCCGCAGCGGCCCGGCCGCCCAGAACCAGGAGTGACGAGGATCGTGAACACCCCCGTATTCACCGTGCCCGGCTTCACCGACGAGATACCCGTCGCCTGCTCCTGCCCCGGCTGCGCGGCCGGCGCCGCCGACGGGGCCGCCGCCGGGCGGCCCGGCGCGGGCCGGGGCGGCGTGTGCCGGGCCGCCGTCGTCGCGACCGTCGGCGTCGTCGCCCTCGCGGGCGCGGGGACCGGCACGGCGCTGGCCGAGCCCGCCCCGGCGCACGCGGGCTGGGACGGCACGAAGTACTGGTACAAGAACGCGGCCGGCGAGTGGCGCTGGACCAGCCACGAGTGGAAGTACGAGCAGAGGACCGGCGACGGGGCCGGCAGCGGCCGGAAGCAGGCCGCGGCCACGTCCCGGTCCTCGACCGGGCCCGCGACCACCGCCCACCGCTCCGGCGAGCCCGTCTTCCCCGGCCGCCAGGGCTGGGAACCCCGGTACGGCGTCTACTGGTACAAGTACAAGAACCACTGGTACTGGACGAGCCACCAGTGGAAGTACGAGCAGCGCACCGGCGCCTCGGGGAAGCCCACGAACCCCTCGAAGCCCTCCCGCCCCGCTCCCCCGTCCACGCCTTCCCCGCGCGGCTGGACCGCGCCCGTCTCCTCGTACGTCTTCACGGGGTACTACGGACAGCCGGGTTCCTGGTCGAAGGGCTACCACACGGGCCAGGACTTCGCCGTTCCCTCCGGGACGACGGTCCGCTCGGTCGGGCCCGGCCGGGTGGTGTCGACCGGGTACAACCGCTCGTACGGCTACGAGGTCGTCGTCCGGCACACGGACGGCCGCTACAGCCAGTACGCCCACCTGTCCCGCATCGACGTGTCGGCCGGGCAGAGCGTGTCGGCCGGGCAGCGGATCGCCCTGTCCGGGGCGACCGGCCGGGTGACGGGCCCGCACCTCCACTTCGAGGTGCGGACCACGCCGCACTTCGGCTCGGACGTCAACCCGCTGGCGTACCTGCGGAGTCACGGCGTCGCCGTGTAGTTCCGGGGGCCCGCCCCCGGTTCCGGGAAGGGGCGGGGCGGGGGCCGACGCCCCGCGCGGCGGCCTCAGGCGGTCGCGGTGGGGGCGTACGCCAAGGGGTCCGCCAGGACCTCGTGGAGGACCAGCGCCGCCGCGCCCCGCGCCGCGTCCGCCGACGGCGACGCCGCCCTGAGCCTCGGCGTCGTGCGCGTCCACAGGCCCGAGACGACCCGCTCCGCGAGTTCGTCGGTCACGGCGGGCCCCAGCCAGGGCAGCAGCCGCGGGTAGATGCCGCCGAGGACGACCGCCTCGGGGTCGAGGAGGTTCACGGCCCCGGACAGCGCGCGGCCGAGCATGCGGCCGGCCTCGGCGAGCGCGCCGAGGGCGCGGGCGTCGCCGGCCTCGGCGCGCCGGACGACTTCGGCGAGGTCGGGCGCGTCCGCGGCCCTGAGCAGCGCGGCCTGCCCGGCGTACTGCTCCAGGCAGCCGCGCGAGCCGCACCGGCAGCGCCGCCCCTCGGCGTCGACGACGAGGTGGCCGATCTCGCCGGCGAACCCGTGCGCGCCGCGCAGGAGTTCGCCGTGGACGACGATGGCGCCGCCGACGCCGATCTCGCCGGTGAGGTGGAGGAAGGTGCGGAGGTCTCCGAGGCCGCCGAACCACAGCTCGGCGAGGGCGGCCATGTTGGCCTCGTTGTCGGAGGTGAGGGCGAGGCCGTCCGGCCCGCCGGTGCCGGGGCGGCGGGCGGCGAGCGCCTCGGTGAAGAGGCGGCCCGCGTCGACCTCGTTCCAGCCGAGGTTGGGGGCCTGCCGGACGGTGCCGGCGCTGACGAGTCCGGGCAGGGCGAGCCCCCCGGCCGCGGGGAAGAGTCCCTGTCCGGCGGCCTCGTCGAGCGCCTCGGCGGCGATGCGGGCGGCCCGGTCGATGACCTCGACGGAGTCGGCGGACCGGTTGTCGTGGCGTTCGGTGCGCCGGATCCGGTCGGTGCCCGTGAGGTCGACGAGGCAGACCGTCACGTAGTCGATGTTGATCTCCACGCCGAGTCCGGCGGGGCCCGTGCGGGCCGGCTTGAGGACGGTGCCCGGGCGCCCCGCCTGGCCGCTGAACGTCTTGCCCGACTCGACGAGGAAGCCGAGGTCGAGGAGCTGCTCGACGAGTGAGGAGATGGCGGGCCTGGTCAGCCCCGAGCTGGCCGCCACGGCGGCACGCGTGGTCTCACCGGCCTCGTGGACGGTCCGCAGCACGAGGCTCAGGTTGTGCCGCCGCACTCCCGACTTGTCGGCCTTGGGTTCCGTGGGCTGATTCATGGTGAGCGTGAGCCTAGTCGTCCCTTTCGCTCTCGCGAAAACAGTTCAGTGACCGAACTCTTCTGCGCTAGCCTGCCGCCATGACGCTTCCGCGCGACTACCGCCGCCAGACGTGCGCCCTCTCCCGCTCGATGGAGGTCGTCGGGGAGCGCTGGACGCTGCTCATCCTGCGCGACGCCTTCTACGGGGTCCGCAGGTTCGGCGAGTTCGCCGCGCACCTCGCCCTCCCCCGGGCCGTCCTGACCGACCGCCTCGCCACGCTCGTCGAGACCGGCGTGATGGACCGGCGCACCGAACCGGGGTCCGGCCGCCGCGAGGTGTACGTCCTGACGGAGAAGGGCACCGCGCTCTGGCCCGCCGTCCGCGCCCTCACCGCCTGGGGCGAACGGTTCCACCCGGCGGACGGCGGCGCGCGGCGGCTCTTCCTGCACGAGGCCGACGGGGCCGTCGTCGACGACGACGGCCGGTGCGCCGGCTGCGGCGGGGCCGTTCCCGTCGGCGACGTCCTGGTCGCCCCCGGTCCCGGGCTCCCGCCCCCGGCCGACGACGCCGACCCGGTGACGGCGGCCCTCGCCCGCCCGCACCGGCTGCTCACCCCCCTGATCGTCCCCGCGCCCTCCGGGCGCCCCACGGGAGGTTCCCGCTCATGAAGATCCTGGTCGTCGGCGCCGGTGCCACCGGTGGCTACCTCGGCGCGCTGCTCACCCGCGCCGGGGAGGACGTCACCTTCCTCGTACGACCGGCTCGTGCCGCCGCGCTGCGCGAGCGCGGGCTGCGCGTCGTCGGCCGGGAGGCGGGGGACGAGTGGGCCGTCGAGCCGCGACTCGTCACGGCCGACGAGCTGACCGGCCCGTACGACCTGGTCCTCCTCGCCGTGAAGGCGAGCGGGTTCGCTCGGGCGGTCGAGGACCTCGCGCCGGCCGTCGGCCCCGAGACCGCGATCGTGCCGCTGCTCAACGGCCTCGCCCATCTCGACGCCCTCAACGAGCGCTTCGGCCCTTCGGTCGCGCTCGGCGGTGTGGCCCGGGTCGTCACGGTCCTCGACGGGACCGGGGACATCCGGCGCCTAGCCCCGCTGGCCCGCCTGGACATCGGCGAGCAGGACGGCACCGTCTCCGCACGGGCCGAGAGGATCGGGGCCGTCCTGAGGGGCGCGGGCATCGACGCCCCCGTGTCGGACCGGATCCTCACCGCGATGTGGCACAAGTGGGTGTTCATCACGACGTTCGGCGCCGTCACGGGCCTGATGCGGGGCACCGTCGGCGACGTGTACGACACGCCGGGCGGTCCGGCGCTCGGCCCCGCGGTCCTCGACGAGATCGCCGCGGTCTCCGCCGCCGCGGGACATCCGCTGCCGGAGTCGGAGCGCGCGGCGACGCTCGCCGTCGTCGCCGCGCCCGGCTCGCCGATGGTGCCGTCGCTCTACCACGACCTGACGGCGGGCCGGCCGACCGAGGTCGAGCACCTCTTCGGCGACCTCGCCGACCGGGCCCGGGCGTACGGCCTGGCGACACCGCTGCTCGACCTGACGACCCTGCACCTGCGGGTGCACGAACGACGGATCGCGGCGAAGGTCCAGGGGGCACCCGACCCTGATCCGCCGGGCAGGCACTGGGAAGCCCGGCCTGATCGGCAGAACACCCCCTAGCGGCGGCGGTCGCCCCGGATGTGGGCGTCGGAGGCGGTCGGCAGGGAGTTGTGGGCTCCCAGGCCGAAGGAGACCCGGTCGTCATGGGCCTGCCTCGCGGCCGCCTGCTCCTGGAGCAGGCCCTCGACCGTCTCCGTACGGCTGCCGCCGCGACGCACCAGCGTCACCGTGAGCAGCACACCGATGCCGGCCAGCAGCCCGAAGAAGATGAGTACAGCGGTCATGGCGACTCCCCCGTCGTCGGTCCGCCCACCGTACGCGTCCCGCCCGCCGTTCTCCCACCGTCCGCGCGGAGACGCGGTCAGTACGTCAGGTCGGGACGCCGCCCGGGCCGGGCCGGCCCGGAGAACGTCAGCACGGGTCCTCGCGGGCGCCGTCCGTCAGCGGTAGTCGTCCGGGTGGTCCTGCATCCACGCGTTGATCCTGTCGCGGGTGCCGACGAGCAGCTTCTCGTTCTTCTTCAGGTTCTCGAAGGACCGGTCCCCGTCGAGCACGCCGTCCAGCTTCGCGATCCAGGCGATGGGCTCCGGGAAGTGGCCGGGGCCCTTCGGGTCCGCCTTCATCGCCTCGTCCATCCGGTGGAGTTCGTCGTGGACCCGGCCGAGGAAGTACGCGCAGTCGCTCGCGCAGGAGTCGTTCAGGGTCGCCTGGAGACCGGCGAAGGCGTCACGGACCTTGCTGGGCGGGACCGGGGGCTCGCCCTCGGAGACGGGCGCCGTCGCCGTCGCCTCGGCCGTGCCCTCCGTCGGGGCGGAGGCCTCCGCCGTCGCCGCGGGGGCCGTCGTGGCCACCTGGCCCCCGCCCCCGCCGCCCTGCGCGTCGCTCTTCTCCGTCGTGCCGCCGCAGCCGACGGCGAGCGCGGCGAGCGCGACGGCGACGACCGCCGCGCCCGACACCTTGGACCTGAACACGGGACCCCCTGCGATCATCGAGTCCCCCGACCCTACATAACCCGGCTCCTCACGCCAGGAGGGTCGGTGCCGCCGACGTCAGGACTCGGGCGATACGGTCCCAGGTCTCCGTGTCGCGCGGCAGCGGCGGCAGTTGTTCGCCCTCGCCCGTCCCCCACTCCGTGGCCACGGCCACCGGGTCGGCCCCCGTGACGGCTCCGGCGGCGAGCGCCGCCGCGCCCAGGGCGACGAGCTCCTCGGCACCGGGGACGACGACGGGCCGCCCGGACAGCCGGCGGACGGTGTCGGTCCAGGCCCGGCCGCGCGCGCCGCCGCCGATCAGCCGGATCGGCCGGTCCCGTGCGGCGGGGTCCGCAGGGTCGAGGCCGCAGGCCGCGAGGAGTCCGTCGAGCGCGCGCAGGACGGTGAAGGCGGCGCCTTCGTAGGCGGCGCCGAGGACCTCGCGCGGGTCGGTGGCGTGCCGGAGGCCCGTGACGAGACCGGCGGCGTGCGGCAGGTCGGGGGTGCGTTCGCCGTCGAGGTACGGCAGCACGACGACCTCCCCGCCCGGCCGTACGTCCTGCCGGTCGAGGCCGAGGAGCGTCGCGAACCGGTCGACGGCCAGGGTGCAGTTGAGGGTGCAGCCGAGCGGAAGGTACGTCCCGTCGGCGGCGGCGAAGCCGGAGAGGCCGGGATCGGCGGGGCGCGACCGGGTCGCGGCGAAGACGGTGCCGGACGTGCCGAGGCTCACGACCGGATGGTCGACGAGCCCCGCGCCCCCGAGGCCGAGCCCGACGGCGGCGGCCATGTTGTCGCCGGTCCCCGCGGCGACGACGACGGCGGGGGGCAGGCCGAGCGCCTCGGCGGCGGCGGGCGTGAGGGTGCCGACGGGGGTGGCACCGGTGGGGGCGACGGCGGGCAGGAGCGACGGGTCGATCCCGAGGTGGGTGAGGATCTCGACGTCATAGCCCCCTGACGTTCCGTCACCACCGCTCGGCGACAAGGGACTCGGTTCCATCCCCGCGGACGCCGGCGCCGTCCTCCCGTGGCCGTACCAGCCGGTGCCCGACGCGTCGCCCGGGTCGGTCACCGCCCGGCCCGTGAGGCGTTCCGTCAGGTAGTCGTGCGGAAGACGGACGGCCGCCGTCGCGGCGGCGCGGGCCGGCTCGTGGGTGCGGAGCCACTCCCACTTGGCGGCGGTCAGGGCGGCGACCGGGACCGAGCCGGTGCGCCCCAACCAGGCTTCAGGGCCGCCCAGTTCGGCGGCGAGCTTTGCCGCCTGGGGGGCCGGGCGGGTGTCGTTCCACAGCAGCGCGGGGCGCAGCGGCCGGCCGTCGGCGCCGAGGACGACGAGGCCGTGCTGCTGTCCGGCGACCGCGAGGCCGGTGACGGCGGAGGCGGGGACGCCCGCGTCCCGTACCGCCGCCCGGACGGCCGACACGAGGGCCGACCACCACTGCTCGGGGTCGCTCTCGCGCGCCCCGCCGGTCCCGGTCACGGTGTGCGGCGCGCGCCCGAGGGCGAGGACCTCGCCGGTCTCCGCGTCCACGACGACGGCCTTGGTGGACTGCGTGGAGCTGTCCACACCGATCACGACAGGGCGGTTCGCCGCCACATCCTCACCTCGACATCTTCCTCGGGGGGCTGGCGTCGGGCCGCCCCTGTCCCGTATTAGTTATGTCAGAAAACAAATCCCGCCGCCAGGGCCTCGCACGCCCCGACGCAAGGAGGAACCATGACGGAACGCCTCTCCCCCACCCCCGAGGACCGGTTCACCTTCGGCCTGTGGACCGTGGGCTGGCAGGGCCGCGACCCGTTCGGCGACGCGACCCGCCCCGCCCTCGACCCGGTCGAGTCCGTGGAGCGGCTCGCGGAGCTGGGCGCGTACGGCGTCACGTTCCACGACGACGACCTCATTCCCTTCGGCGCCTCGGAGAGCGAGCGCGACACGGCCGTCAAGCGGTTCCGCGCCGCCCTGGACCGGACCGGCCTCGCCGTCCCGATGGCCACGACCAACCTCTTCACCCACCCCGTCTTCAAGGACGGCGGCTTCACCGCCAACGACCGGGACGTCCGCCGCTACGCCCTGCGCAAGACGATCCGCAACATCGACCTGGCCGTCGAGCTCGGCGCGCGGGTGTACGTCGCCTGGGGCGGCCGTGAGGGCGCCGAGTCCGGCGCGGCCAAGGACGTCCGGGTCGCGCTCGACCGCATGAAGGAGGCCTTCGACCTCCTCGGCGAGTACGTCACCGAGCAGGGGTACGACCTCCGGTTCGCGATCGAGCCGAAGCCGAACGAGCCGCGCGGCGACATCCTGCTCCCCACCATCGGCCACGCGCTCGCCTTCATCGAGCGCCTGGAGCGCCCCGAACTCGTGGGCGTGAACCCGGAGACGGGCCACGAGCAGATGGCCGGCCTGAACTTCCCGCACGGAATCGCGCAGGCTCTGTGGGCGGGCAAGCTCTTCCACATCGACCTCAACGGCCAGTCCGGCATCAAGTACGACCAGGACTTCCGCTTCGGCGCGGGCGACCTGCGCCAGGCCTTCTGGCTCGTCGACCTGCTGGAGACGGCCGGGTACGACGGGCCGCGCCACTTCGACTTCAAGCCGGTCCGCACCGACGGCTTCGACGGGGTGTGGGAGTCCGCGAAGAACTGCATGCGGAACTACCTGATCCTGAAGGAGCGCGCGGCCGCCTTCCGCGCCGACCCCGAGGTCCTCCAGGCGCTGTACGCCTCCCGGCTGCCCGAACTCACCCGGCCCACCGCCGGCGACGGCCTCGCGGGCCTGCTCGCCGACCCGACGGCGTACGAGACCTTCGACGTGGACGCGGCGGCCGGCCGCTCGATGGCCTTCGAGCGGCTCGACCAGCTCGCGCTGGAGCACCTGCTCAACGTGCGCTGAGTGATCAGCGTCCCGAGACGGCGAGTGTGGAGCGGCGGACGACCAGTTCCGGCTGGAGCACGACGTGCTCGTGCCGGTGGTCGTCCGCCTTGTCGCCCGTCTCCGCCAGCAGCAGGTCGGCGGCCTTCGCCCCGAGGGTGAGGGCCGGCTGCCGTACGGAGGTCAGGGGCACGGTCGCCGCCGCCGCGAACTCGATGTCGTCGTAGCCGACGATGGCCATGTCCTCCGGGACCCGCACCCCGGCCGCGTACAGCGACTGGAGCACGCCGAGGGCGAGCAGGTCGTTGGCGCAGAAGACGGCGGTGGGGCGGTCGGCGAGGCCCAGGAGGCGGGCGCCCGCGTCGCGGCCGGAGGCCACGTCGAGGCGGTCGGCGGGGAGTTCCCTGAGGGCCGACGCGGGCAGGCCCGCCTCGGCGAGCGCGAGCAGGGCGCCCTCGCGGCGGTCGCGGATCTGCTGGAGGTGCGGCGGGCCGCTGACGTACGCGAAGGAACGGTGGCCGGTCGCCAGGAGGTGGCGGACGGCGAGCGAGCCGCCGACGACGTCGTCGACGGAGACCGAGCAGCCCGAGCCCCCGGTCCCGTCGCCCGCGACCCGGTCGACGAGGACGTACGGGATGCCGTGGCGGCGGAAGTCGCGGAGGTTGGCGCCGCTGGGGTCGGCGGGCGTGACGAGGACGCCCCGGACGCGCTGTTCGGCGAAGAGGGAGAGGTAGTCGGCCTCGTCGCCGGGGTTCTGGTCGCTGTTGCAGACCATGACGCCGAGTCCGGCGGCGCGGGCGGTCCGCTCGGCGCCGCGCGCGATGTCGACGAAGAAGGGGTTGCCCATGTCGAGGACGAGCAGGGCCATGATCCGGCTGCGGCCCGCGCGCAGTTGGCGCGCCGACTCGCTGCGGACGTAGCCGAGGCGGGTGATCACCTCGCGGACGTGCTGGAGGGTCGCGGGCGAGACCCGGTCCGGCTGGTTGATGACGTTGGAGACGGTGCCGACGGAGACGCCGGCCTCGCGGGCCACGTCCTTGATGCCGACGGTGCCCGTGCCGGCACCGGTGCCGACGCCGCCCTGTGCGGATTCCGTCATGCGTCCCACCCGGCCCGTCCCGCGCCCGCCCCCACCCGGTGTGGAGGGGCTCCCGACGCGCGGTTCATCCTAGGGCGCGTGTCGATAGCGGCGCCTGCCCGCCCGGTCCGCTCACGCAAGGTGGAAGACCTCCGTCAGCGGGCGCATCGCCGCGTCGGGCGCCTGCCCGTCGAGCTCCTCGAAGAACTCCGCCATCTCCGCCTGCCAGCGGGCGTTGACCTCGGTCGCCTCCATGGCGGCGCGTGCCCGGTCGAAGTCCGGTGTCTCCAGGTAGCCGACGAGGAGGCCGTCCTCGCGGAGGAAGAGGGAGTAGTTGTGCCAGCCGGCGGCGGTCAGCGCCGTCCGCATGTCGGCCCAGACGTCCTCGTGGCGGGCGCGGTACTCCTCCACCCGCCCGGCCCTGACCTTGAGCAGGAAGCAGACCCGCTGCACGTACACCCTCCTCGACCCGCGATGAAATGTTTCACTGACGCGAGTCAGGACGCTAGGAGGTCAGCGCCATGGGGTCAAGGGTCGACGTCCGACCTTCCTGAATCGATTCAGCTCTCAGGTCGACTCCCGCCGCACGAGTTCCGTCGGCAGGATCACCGTCGCCGGGTCCTCGCCCGCTATCCGCGCGAGCAGCGTCCGGACCATCTCGGCGCTGATCCGGTCCCAGGGCTGACGGATCGTCGTGAGCGGGGGCCGGGTGCCGAGGGCGGCCGGGGAGTCGTCGAAGCCGCCGACCGCGATGTCCTCGGGGACCCGGCGGCCCGCGCGGGCGAGGGCGTCAAGGACGCCCTGGGCCATGAGGTCGGAGGCGACGAAGACGGCGTCGATGTCGGGGGCGCGCGCGAGGAGGGCCTCGGCCGCGTCCTCGCCGCTCCCCCGGCTGTAGTCGCCGGTGGCGACGAGGGCCTCGTCGAGCGGGAGCCCGAACTCCGCGAGGGTCTCGCGGTATCCGGCGAGGCGCTCGACGCCGCCGGGGGTGTCGAGCGGGCCGGTCACGGTGGCGATCCGGCGGCGACCCGTCGCGTACAGGTGGCGGACCATGTCGCGGGCGCCGTCGCGGTCGTCGGCGGCCACGTACCCGATCTTGGCGGTCTGGCCGAGGGGCTTGCCGCAGGCGACGACGGGGACGCCGGCCTCGTGCAGGTGGGCCACGACGGGGTCGCCGGAGTGGCTGGAGACGAGGAGGACGCCGTCGACGTGACCGGCCTCGATGTAGCGGAGGTTGCGGCGGCGCTCGTCCTCGGTGCCCGCGATCATCAGGAGGAGCGGGATGTCCTGGGCGGCGAGGGCCTGGGTGCAGGCCCTCAGGAGGACGTTGAAGTTGGGGTCCTCGAAGAACCGTTCCTGGGGCTCGGTCAGGAGGAAGGCGACGGAGTCGGACCTGCCGGTGATCAGCGAGCGGGCGTGCCGGTTGACGACGTATCCCGTTCTGCGGATGGCGGCGTCGACGGCGGCCTTGGCCGTCGGGCTCACGTAGTGGCCGCCGTTGAGGACACGGGAGACGGTGCCCCGCGAGACACCGGCCTCGCGGGCGACGTCGTGGATGGTCGCGGGACGGCGGCGGGACGCTGCTGCTGTGCTCATGCTGTGTGTTTCCCCTCGATCCCCTGTGGTCAGGCGATCCCCTGTGGTCAGGACTTTACGGCGCCGGAGAGCAGATCGAGGCTCCAGAAGCGCTGGATGACCAGGAACAGGGCGATCAGCGGGACGATGGCGAGGAGGGCTCCGGTGATGACGAGGTTGTACAGGGCGGGCTGGCTGGCACCCTGCTTGAGGAGGGTGAACAGGCCGACGGTCATGGGGAACTTCTCGTCGTCGCCGAGCATGATGAACGGCAGCAGGAAGTTGTTCCAGATGGCGACGAACTGGAAGAGGAAGATGGTCACCAGGCCCGGGGACATCATCGGGACGGCGATGCGCAGGAAGATGCGCCACTCCCCCGCGCCGTCCATGCGGCCGGCCTCGACGAGTTCCAGGGGAATGGCGGCCTGGGCGTAGATGCGGCCGAGGTAGACGCCGTACGGGGAGAGGACCAGCGGCAGCAGGACGGAGGCGTACGTGTCCGTCAGGTCGGCCTGGGCCATGAGCAGGTACTGCGGGATGGCGAGGATGACCGGGGGCATGAGGACGCCGGTGAGCATGACGTTGAAGAAGGCCTCGCGCCCGCGGAAGTCGTAGATGGCGAGGGCGTATCCGGCGAAGGCTGAGACGACCGTCGACAGGACGGCGCCGAGTCCGGCGTAGAGGACGGAGTTGGCCATCCAGCGCCAGTAGATGCCCTCGCGGTAGGCGGTGAGGTCCTCGACGTTGCCGCCGAGGCCGTTGCCCGGGAGGAAGGTGAAGGTGGAGAAGAGGTCGGAGGCCGGCTTGGTGGCGGCGACCAGGACCCAGGCGACGGGCAGCAGGCAGTAGAGCGCGCCGAGGACGAGGGCGGCCGTGGGCAGCAGGGCCGTACGGCGGGGGCGGGGGCCCTGGCCGGCGGTGCCGGACGGCGGGCCCTGGGGGACGCCGGGGGTGGTGCCGGCGGCCGGGGCCCCCTTGCGGAGCGGCGGGGAGGCGAGCCCGGTCATCGGCTTGCTCCTTGTGTGGTGCGGCGGTTGGAGATCCTGAGGAGCGCGAAGGAGAGCGCGAAGGTGGCGAGGGCGAGCACGACGGCGGTGGCCGACGCGGCGTAGATGTTCCCGCCGGTGAAGGCGTCGCTGTACACCTTCATGAGGGGGCTCCAGGTGCTCGGGATGCCGTTGGTGAGCGGCTTGAGCGTCATGGGTTCGTTGAAGACCTGGAGGGTCGCGATGATCGAGAAGAAGAAGGTGAGCACCAGGGAGGGCGCCACCATCGGGACCTTGATGCGGAGCGCGACCTGGAGCTCGGAGCAGCCGTCGAGCTTGGCCGCCTCGTAGACCTCGGCGGGCAGGGAGCGCAGCGCGGTGTAGATGACGATCATGTTGAAGCCGGTGCCGCCCCAGACCGCGATGTTGGACATCGCGAGGTAGAGGGGGCCGCCGTCCATGAGGTCGGGCTGCGGGAGGCCGAGCCGTTCGAGGAGGTAGAGGAAGGGGCTGACGTCCGGGAGGTAGAGGAACCCCCAGAGGACGGCCGCGATCACGCCGGGGACGGCGTACGGGAGGAAGATCGCGAGCCGGGCGAAGGAGCGGGCCCGGACGCGCTCCGAGTCGAGCAGGAGCGCGAAGAACAGGGCGAGGCCGAGCATCATCGGGACGACGATGGCGCCGTAGCCGAGGACGCGCAGGGCGCTGCCGAGGAGTTCGGAGTCGCCGAGGGCGGAGACGTAGTTGTCCAGGCCGGCCCAGACCTCCGTCTTGGCGCCCTTGCCGAGGCCGAGTCCCTTGATCTCGACCTTGCGGAAGCTGAGCCAGAGGGCGTAGCCGATGGGCAGCGCGAAGAAGAGGACGAAGAGGGCGGCCGCCGGGAGGAGAAAGAAGTAGGGGGCGCTTCGCGCTCGTCTGGGGGTGGTGGGCGACGGGAGGACGTACGGGGCCGTCTCGACCCCGTACGGCCGGCGCGCGCCCTTGGGGGGCTGCGTCACTTGGCGACCTCGAAGCCCTGCTTGGCGAGGTCGTCGACGGTGGTCTTCTGGACCGTGGCGAGGGCGCCGGTGAAGGCGGGGACGGTCTTGGCCTTGGCGGCCTTGCCGAACTCGTCCTTGAAGGCGGTGTAGGCGACGTTCACGTTCGGGCCCCAGGCGGCGGGGGCGGTGCCGAGGGCGATGCCGGCGGCCTGGGTGTAGAAGTCGGGCTGGTTCGGGAAGAAGGCCGGGGCCTTGGCGAGGGCGCCGCTGGTCTGGGCGGCGGTGGCGGCGGGGTAGATGCCGCTCTCCCTGACGAGGGCCTCGAGGGCCTTCGGGTCGGTGTTCAGCCAGGTGGCGAACTTCGCGGCGGCGGCCTTGTGCTTCGAGTCGGTGGTGACGGCGGTGGAGGAGCCGCCCCAGCTGCCGGTGACGGTCTCGCCCTTGTTCCACTGCGGGAGGGGGGCCATGGCCCACTTGCCCTGGGTGTCGGGGGCGGCGGTGGTCAGGGTGCCGGGGGCCCAGACGGCGCTGACCCAGGCGAGCTGCTCACCGGTGTTGAGGGCCTTGTTCCAGGCGGGGGTGTACATGGGCTGGTTGTCGACGGCGCCCTCGGCGACCAGGCCGCCCCAGAAGTCGCTGACCTTCTTGGTGGCGGCGTCGTCGATGCCGACCTTCCAGGTGTCGCCCTCGAAGGACCACCACTTGGCGCCGGCCTGCTGGGAGAGGCCGGCGAAGAGTCCGGCGTCGTTGGCGGAGAAGGTGGTGAGGGCCTTCTCGGGGGCCTTCTTCTTGAGGGCGCGGGCGGTCTCGGCGAACTCGTTCCAGGTGGTGGGGACGGTGAGGCCGTACTGCTTGAAGAGGTCCTCGCGGTAGAAGAACATCAGCGGCCCGGAGTCCTGCGGCAGCGCGTACACGGCGTCGCTGCCGAAGGTGGTCTGCTGCCAGATGCCGGGGGCGAACTTGTCCTTGGCGCCCTCGACCTCCTTGGCTATGTCGGCGAGGGAGTCGTTGCTGACCAGGGTCGGGAGGGCCTGGTACTCGGCCTGGACGAGGTCCGGGCCCTTGTGCGCCTTCGTGGCGGTGATGATCTTGGTGACGAGGTCGTCTCCGGACGCCTGCTTCTGCACCGTGACCTGGATCTCGGGGTGTTCGGCGTTCCAGAGGGCCGCGACCTTGTCCATGCCGGGCGCCCAGGCCCAGTAGGTGAGCTTGACCGGGCCGGTGCCGGCACCCGCCTTCTCGCCGGAGCCGGTGTCGGAGGATCCACAGGCGCTGAGCGCGGTGGCGCCGAGGAGGACGGCGGTGGCGGCGGCGAGGCTGCGGCGCGTGAACTGGGGCATGGGGTACTTCTCCCTGACCGAAAGGGGCCTCTTCCTCGAAGCGGAAGGGCCGGCCATGCATCTGTGAGCGTTCACAGTAGAGAAACGTTCCGGACACTTGTCAATGGTTGTTCCTGTGCGGTTATGTTGCGTTGCCACATCGAGATCGAGTGTGTGCACGTTCCCAAGCGAACAAACCATCAGACTTCCGAGGCTTCAGGAGACACCCATGCCGCAGACCGCTCCCAAGGGCACCCCCAAGGGACTGGAACGGCTCGCGTTCGGCGGTGACTACAATCCCGAGCAGTGGCCGGAAAGCGTCTGGCAGGAGGACGTCCGGCTGATGCGGGAGGCCGGAGTCACCATGGTCAGCGTCGGGATCTTCTCCTGGGCCCTCCTGGAGCCCGAGCGGGGCCGGTACGACTTCGGCTGGCTCGACCGTCTCCTCGACCTGCTCCACGCCAACGGCGTCCGGGTCGACCTGGGCACGCCCACCGTCGCCCCGCCCGCCTGGTTCTACCGCGCCCACCCGGAGGCACTGCCCGTCACCGCCGACGGCGTGCGCCACACCTACGGTTCACGCGGGGCGATCTGCCACAGTTCCCCCGCCTATCGCGAGGCCGCCGCCGGGATCACCACCGCGCTCGCCCGCCGCTACGGCAGTCACCCCGCGCTCGCCCTCTGGCACGTCCACAACGAGTACGGCGTCCCCGTCAGTGCCTGCTACTGCGACAGCTGCGCCGCCCACTTCCGCCGCTGGCTCCACGAGACGTACGGCTCCGTGGACGCCGTGAACGAGGCCTGGGGCACCGCCTTCTGGGGGCAGCGCTACGGCTCGTACGAGGAGATCCTCCCGCCCCGCACCACCCCGACCGTCGGCAACCCGGCCCAGCAGCTCGACTACCGCCGCTTCGCCGACGCCACCATCCGGGAGAACTTCCGGACGGAACGGGACATCCTCCACGAACTCGCCCCCGGCACCCCCGTCACCACCAACTTCATGACGGCGCTCAGCCAGTGCGACTCCATCGACTACTGGGCCTGGGGCCGCGAGGTCGACCTCGTCACCAACGACCACTACCTCATCACCGACGGCCGCCGCACCCACGTCAACCTCGCGATGGCCGCCGACCTCACCCGCTCCGTCGCCGGCGGTGCCCCCTGGCTGCTCCTGGAGCACTCCACCTCGGGCGTGAACTGGCAGGCCCGCAACCCCGCCAAGCGCCCCGGCGAGATGGCCCGCAACTCCCTCGCCCACGTCGCCCGCGGCTCCGAGGGCGCCATGTTCTTCCAGTGGCGCCAGTCCCGGCGGGGGGCCGAGAAGTTCCACTCCGCGATGGTCCCGCACGGCGGCACCGACACCCGGATCTGGCGCGAGGTCGTCGCCCTCGGGGCCGACCTCGGCGCCCTGGAGCAGGTGCGCGGCAGCCGGACCGTCGCCGACGTCGCCGTCCTGTGGGACTGGCACTCGTGGTGGGCGCAGAGCCTGGAGTGGCGGCCGAACGCGGCCCACGAGGCCCGCGAGCGCGCCGACAGCTTCTACGAGACCCTCTACGACCGGCACCTCACCGTCGACTTCGCGCACCCCGAGGCCGACCTGTCCGCCTACCCGCTGGTCGTCGTCCCCGCCCTCTACCTCATGACCGAGGCGGCGGGACGGAACCTCCGCGAGTACGTCGAGAACGGCGGCACCCTCGTCGTCTCGTACTTCTCCGGCATCGTCGACGAGCACGACGCCGTGCACCCCGGCGCCTACCCGGGCGCCCTCAGGGACGTCCTCGGCCTCACCGTCGACGAGTGGTCGCCGCTCCTCGACGACCAGCGCGTGACGATCACCGGCCCCGGCGGCGCCACGCTCGACGGCGACGTGTGGACGGAGTTCGTCCGGCCGCGCGGCGCCGAGACCGTGTGGACGTACGCCGACGGGCCGGCCGCCGGCGGCCCCGCCGTGACCCGGCACCGGCTCGGCGAGGGCACCGCCTGGTACGTCTCCACCCGCCTGGACGCGACCTCGCTCGACGCGATCCTCGGCGCCGCCTGCGCGGACGCGCGGGTCCCGGAGCGGTCCGGGCTGGCGCGGGACGTGGAGGTCGTCCGGCGTGCCGACGGGAACGGCGCCGTGTACGTCTTCGCGCTGAACCACTCGGGCGAGGACGCCGAGGTGCCGCTCGACGGCACCGGCACGGAGCTGCTCGGCGGCGGGACGGCCGTGGCGGGGAAGCTCGCGGTGCCGGCGGGGGCTGTCAGGGTCGTACGGCTCGACGGCTGATCTCCTCCGCCGCTCTCCTTTCCGGCCCCTCCTCCCCCTCCCCCGGCTGCCACCGGGGCCCTGATCTCCCCGGGGGCGGCTGCCGCACCACGCCGCCCCCGGGTGAGCCGCACCACCAGCGCCACCAGCACTGCCAGCACCATCAGCACCACCCGTAAGGAAACGCTCCACTCCTCACATCCGCCACCGTCGAAGGGACTCGACGATGCACCTCACCCCCAACCGCGGCCGGCGTTTCCGGCTGCGCGCCGCCGCCGTGGCCGCCGCGCTCGGCGCGCTGCTGCTCGCCCCGCTGCCCGCCGCCCAGGAAGCCGAGGCGGCGAGCACGCTCACCAACGCCGGCTTCGAGGCCGACGGCACCGGGACCGCCACCCCCTCCGGATGGTCCACCTACTCCGCCGCCGGGCAGAACGCGGCCTCGTTCACCGAGGCCGGGGGCCACAGCGGCGGCTACCGGCTCAGCCACTGGTCGGCGTCGGCGTACAAGGTGGAGACGTACCAGTACCTCTCCGGCCTCGCCAACGGCACGTACACGCTCAGCGCCTGGGTGCGCTCGGGCGGCGGGCAGAACTCCGCCTACCTCGCCCTCCGCAACTGCGGCTCGACCGAGCAGCGTACGGACCTGCCGGTGACGTCGAGCGCCTGGATACGGATCGTGACGTCGGTCAACGTGACGTCCGGCGCCTGCACGATCAGCGTCAACTCGGATGCGAAGGCGGGCAACTGGCTGAACGTCGACGATCTCACCCTCACGGCGGGCTCGACGGGTCTGGCCGTCAAGGGGGTCGACCTGTCGGCGCTGAAGAAGAGCGAGGACCTCGGCGGGACGTACAGGACGAGCGCGGGGGTGACCGGTGACCCGGTCGCGATCCTCAGGAACGCCGGTGCGAACTACGGCCGTCTGAAGGTGTGGGTGAACCCGGCCGACGGCTACAACAACAAGGCGCGGGTCCTCGCCACGGCGCAGCGGATCAAGGCGCAGGGCATGAAGCTGCTCGTCGACTTCCACTACTCGGACATCTGGGCCGACCCGGGCGCCCAGAGCAAGCCGGCGGCCTGGGCCGGGCACTCGTACTCCCAGCTGACGGCGGACGTCTACAACCACACGTACGACGTGCTCAACGCGCTGAAGGCGCAGGGCACGACGGCCGACATGGTGCAGATCGGGAACGAGATCAACACGGGCATGCTGTGGCCGGAGGGCTCGACGTCCAACTGGTCGCAGCTCGGCGGGCTGCTCAAGTCCGGGATCTCGGCGGCGAAGGCGGTCTCGTCGAGCACGCAGATCGCGCTGCACCTCGCCAACGGCGGCGACAACGCGCTCTACCGCACCTGGTTCGACAACGCGGCGGCGCAGGGCGTGAGTTACGACGTGATCGCCCTGTCCTTCTACGGATACTGGCACGGCGCGCTGTCCTCGCTCCAGGCCAACCTGGACGACGTCTCGGCCCGTTACGGCAAGAAGGTCATGGTCGTGGAGACGGCGTACCCCTTCCGCCTGGACAGCGAGGACTCCCACGAGAACATCATCGACCTGAGCTCGGAGCTCGTCTCCGGCTACCCGGCGAGCAGCGCGGGCCAGTCGGCGTGGCTGCGGGACGTGATGAACGTCGTGGAGGCGGTGCCGAACGGCCGTGGTCTCGGCGTCGTCTACTGGGAGCCGGCGTGGACGGCCGTGACGGGCAACGGCTGGGACCCGACGAACGCGTCGTCGGGCAACGGCTGGGAGAACCAGGCGCTGTTCGACTACGACAGCAAGCTGCTGCCGGCGGCGGCGTGGTTCTCGCACCGGTGACCTGACCACCGGACGACCGGAGGGGGCGGGCCCGTGCCGAACAGGCCCGTCCCCTCCTCAGCGGTCGGCGTACCGTGCCGCCGGAAGCCCGGTCGCGCCGGGGCGGCACGCGAAGAGGCGGCCCGCGTCCGGCTGGGCGCGACGGGCGGCGGCGTCGAGGCCGGCCGTCGCGGTCGTGATGACGAGGACGTCGAGGTCGGGGCCCGCGAAGGCGCAGCTGGTGACGTGGGCGGCCGGGACCTCGACGCGCGCGTGGAGGCTGCCGTCGGGCGCGTGGGCCAGGACCTCGCCGCCGCCCCAGGACGCCACCCACACGCGGCCCTCGCTGTCGACGGTCAGGCCGTCGGGGACGCCCCGTTCGAGGGCCGCGAACGGGGTGCGGTCGCGCAGCTCGCCCGTCCCGACGTCGTACGCGAAGACGTCCACGCGTCCGGTCAGGCTGTCCGCGTAGTAGAGGCGGGTGCCGTCCGGGCTCCAGCCCAGGCCGTTCGAGATGCCCACCGAGGGCAGGAGAGGGGTGAGGGCCTCGCCGTCGAGGCGGTACAGAGCGCCCGCGCCGGGGGTCTCGTCGTACGCCATGGTGCCGGCGAGCAGGCGGCCCGCCGGGTCCACCCCGGCGTCGTTCATGCGGCGCGGCCGGCCGTCGGCCGACGGCGGCAGCGCGGCCAGTTCGACCGCCTCGGCGGCCGGCCGGCCGGGCTCCAGCCGGCGTACGGACAGCCCCGCCGTGAGGAGCAGCGCGCCCGACGCGCAGAGGGCGACGGCGCCGACCGGCGCGTCGAAGGTCAGCGCGTCGAGGGGCTTCAGGTCCGGGACCCTGAGGTCCGGGGCCTTCGGGTCCGGGGTCTTCAGGTCCGGGCTCTTCGGGTCCGGGGTCTTCGGGTCCGGGGTCTTCGGGTCCGGCAGGCCGTCACAGGTGGCCAGTTCCGCGCGGTGGACGCGGCCCTCCAGGATGTCCACCCACAGCAGTTCGCCGCGCCGGTCGTCCCAGACCGGGCCTTCCGCCAGGCGGCCGGGTGGGGGTGCGCAGGGCACGGCCCTGAGGTGCCGCATTCCGTTCTCCTCGCTCCCGTTCTTCCGTTCTCCGCGCTCGGCGTGACGTCACCCTACGGCGTCGCCGGCCGGCGCCGGGCACCCGCCCGGCCACACCCGAGGAGCCCACAGTTGATCGAGCGGACGTCCCAGGACGTGGTGCGGGTGCATCGTTCAGCGCCCGGCCCGGTACCCGAGGCGCTCCGACAGCTCGCCTGCGCCCCGGGCCGCGAGCCCGGTCAGTTCGTTCTCGCGCGCCTCGCTCCAGCGGTGCACCGGTACGGAGATGGACAGCGCCGCGACGACCCGCCCCGACCTGTCCCGTACGGGCGCGGCGACGCAACTGACGTCCGGGTTCGACTCCTGGGACTCCAGGGCGACGCCGAGGATGCGGATCTCGTCGAGCGCGGCCCTCAACGTGTCCGGGTCCGCCAGGCTGTTGGCCGTCATCTCCTCCAACGGACCTTCGGCGAGACGCGTTTCGAGGCGCTCCTCCAGTTCGTCGACCGGGAGCGAGGCGAGCAGCATCTTGCCGACGGCCGTGCAGTGCGCGGGGAGCCGGCGGCCGGTCGCGGAGACCATCCGCACGGCGTGCGTGGAGTCGACCTTGGCGATGTAGATGACGTCCATGTCCTCCAGGAGGGCGACGTGGACGGTCTCCCGGCAGGTGTCCGCGACCTCGCGGGCGACCTGGTGGCCCTCGGCCGCGAGGTCGAGCTGCTCGGCGTACCGGCTGCCGAGCTGGTACGTGCGGACGCCGAGGCGGTACCGGCCGGGCTGCTCGGGCACGGCCACGAGGTAGTTGCGCGCGACGAGCGTGGTGACCAGTTCGTGCGTGGTCGTGCGCGGGAGCTGGAGCCTGCGGGTGATCTCGGGCGCGGAGAGCGTCCCGTCGCCCTGGAGGAAGAGCTCCAGAATGTCGAATGCCCTGGTCACCGCCGGAACGAGTCGTCCCATGTGGCTCACCCCACCCCTTGCCCGCTCAAAGTCCCGTTCGGTATTCCGTACGGCGATCGAAATCGCGGACAGAGACTAGTCGCGGGCTCCGGCGGGGGCAATGGCCCGGGCCACGGACCTGGAAACGCCCCCGATGAGAGCCCTGTGAACGTTCCCATTGACAGCTCGTCGAGCCGCTGCCTACCGTCTCGCCGTCCGTCCAGCCCGTCGAACAACAGCCCACTGAACAGCCCGCCCTTCGGCGGCGGACACCGCCGCCAGCGCCCCCCGGGAGCAAGCACCGTGCGCATCACGGGAATCACCACCCACGTCGTCGGAACGCCCTGGCGCGATCTGACCTACGTCCTGGTCCACACCGACGAGGGCCTCACCGGCGTCGGCGAGACGCGGATGCTCGGCCACACGGACGCGCTCCTCGGCTATCTCCGCGAGGCCGAGGCGAACCACATCGCCGGTTCCGACCCGTTCGCCGTCGAGGATCTCGTACGCCGCATGAAGTACGGGGACTTCGGCCGGGCGGGCGAGATCGTCATGTCCGGGATCGCGGTCGTGGAGATGGCCTGCTGGGACATCAAGGGCAAGGCGCTCGGCGTCCCCGTCTGGCAGCTGCTCGGCGGAAAGGTCACCGACCGCGTGAAGGCCTACGCGAACGGCTGGTACACCACCGAACGCACCCCGGAGGCCTACCACGAGGCGGCCCGCGGGGTCGTGGCCCGCGGCTACCGGGCCCTGAAGATCGACCCGTTCGGCAACGGCCGCTTCGAGCTGGACGCCGAGGAGTCGCGTTACGCGGTCTCGCTCATCGAGGCCGTCCGGGACGCGATCGGCCCGGACACCGAGCTGATGGTGGAGATGCACGGCCGCTTCTCCCCCGCGACGGCGGTCCGGCTCGCACGCGAGCTCGCGCCGTTCCGGCCCGCGTGGCTGGAGGAGCCCGTACCGCCGGAGAACCTCAAGGCCCTCGCCAAGGTCGCCGAGAAGGTCGACCTGCCGATCGCGACGGGCGAGCGCGTCCACGACCGCATCGAGTTCCGGGAGCTCTTCGAGTCCCAGGCGGCCGACATCATCCAGCCGGACGTCGGCCACATCGGCGGCATCCTGGAGGCGCGGAAGCTCGCCGCGACCGCCGAGACGCACTACGTGCTCGTCGCCCCGCACAACGTCGGCGGCTCGGTCCTCACCGCCGCGACGCTGCAACTCGCCGCCTGCACGCCGAACTTCAAGATCCTGGAGCACTTCAACGACTTCGCGGACGCCGAGATCAAGAAGGTCGTCGGCGGGGCCCCGGAGGTCGACCCGGAGACCGGCTGCTTCCCGGTCTCGCACGCGCCGGGCCTCGGCGTCGAGCTCGACGTGGACGCGGCGGCCGAGTTCCCCCAGCGGCGGGCCAGGTTCGACCTGTGGGCCGAGGGCTGGGAGAAGCGGCAGCCGAAGTGACGGGGACGGGGATGCCCCCGCCGACGCCGGTCCGCGTACCGGCCCACCCGTCGGCCAGTCGCGCCGTCGTCGTCGACGCCCCCGGTGAACACCGGCTCGTCGAGCGCGCCTTGCCGCTTCCCGGGCCCGGCGAGGTACGGGTACGGGTGGCCGCCGCGGGGATCTGCATGAGCGACCGCGAGCTGTACGACGGCCACCGCGCCCCCGGCTTCGTCCGCTACCCCGTCGTCCCGGGCCACGAGTGGTCCGGGACCGTCGAGGCCGTGGGCGAGGGCGTCGACCCCGCGCTCGTCGGCCGCCCGTGCGTCGCCGAGGGGTTCCGGTCCTGCGGGACGTGCGAGCGGTGCCGGCACGGGGAGACGAGCCTGTGCACGGCCGGGTACGCGGAGACCGGCTTCACCGAGCCGGGCGCCTTCGCCGACCACCTGGTGGTCCCGGAGAGGCTCCTCCACACGCTGCCCGAAGGGGCCGACCTGCGCGCGGCGGCGCTCATCGAACCGGCCGCCGTCGTCGCGGCGGCGGTACGGGCCGGGCGCCCGCGGCCGGGCGAGCGGGTCGCCGTCGTCGGCGCGGGCACACTCGGGCTGCTCACCGTCCAGTGGCTCGCCGCCGCCTCCCCGGCCGAGCTCGCGGTCGTCGACCCGCGCGCGGAACGGGCGGCGCGAGCACACGCGTTCGGCGCCACCCGCGCCCTGTCGCCGGTGCAGGCGGAGGACGTCGCCGGCCGTTTCGACCTGGTGGTGGAGACCGCGGGCGCGCCCACGACGGCCGCCGACTCCTGCCTCCTCGCGCGCCGGGGCGGACGGGTCGTCCTCACCGGCATGTTCGCGGCGGGGGCGACCGGCATCGACCCGGTCCACCTCTCGGTGAGCCAGCTGGAGCTGCGCTCAGTCTTCGGCGCCTCCTCCGGTGCCTGGGCGGACGCGGTGCACGCCTTCGCCTCCGGGGTGCTCGACCCCGGGCCGCTCGTCACCCACGAGTTCCCCCTGGAGCACTTCGCGGAGGCGCTGGCCCTGGTGGGCGGCGGGGCGGTGGGGACGGGCAAGGTGCTGCTGCGCCCCTGACCGTCGGCCCCTCGGCCGGCACGTACCTTTCGGCCGTCCCGGGGCCTTCGGCCGCCCCGCTCCTCAGCCGACGCGAGCGGGCTCGGCGAGCAGGTCGTCGACGAGCGTGAGTCGCGTCTCGGGGAAGTACTCGGCGATGGCCTCGCGCATCATCGCCTCGCCCTCGGGGTCGGGGGTGCCGCACTTCTCGCGGGTCTCCCGGTCGGGCCAGCGGGCGTACGCCACCCACGTGTCGTCGTCCGCCCTGTGGAGGCGGGAGCCGTAGCTGCCGCACTCCGCGTGGATCGCCTCGGTCACCCGGTGCCACCCGTCGATGAGCAGCTGCTCCCGGCCCGGACGCACCCGCCACCGGTACACCACAGCGAACATCTCTCCGCCTCCTCGCGTCACCCGGCGACCGCTGCCGCCCCGTCAAGAACTAAACTACACCGACCAGTTCACCGTCAAGACCGAACGGTTCAGTATCCCTTGATGGGTCGAGGTCACGAGCCAAAGGGGCCAAGCGAGCCGAGCGAGCCGGGGGACGAACCGACCGAGCACTCCTCACCCGCCCGCAGCGCGATCCGCCGCACCCCCGACGGAGTGCGGAGCTCGATCCGCGCGTCCCTCTCCGGCCTGAGGAGCGCGTGGTACGCCCCCGGCGTCCAGGTCAGGTCGACCCGGGCGCCGAACCGGGTCCGCACGCCGGTGAGACGTCCGCGCGGACAGCGCGCCGGCGGCGCGGGAAGCAGGACGAGCCGTCCCGGCGCCGACTGGACGAGCGACTCGATCAGGAGCGCGGGCAGGGCGTGGGCGGCGTCGGCGTTGTACACGTCGCGCCCCGGATAGTGCGCGCTCATGAGGGAGTCGTGGAAGTAGTCCCCCGCGAGGACCCGGGCGAGCGCGCCCTCGGTGCGCTTCGCGTCGCCCAACCGGGCGGCGACCAGGCCGTGGTGGAGGTGGCCGTGCGCCGAGTCGTTCTCACTGCCCCGGAGTTCGAGGGCGCGGCGGGCCGCCGCGGCGAGGACGGGGGTGTCGTACGGGGTGATCTCGCCCAGCGGCCAGACGGGGTAGAGGTGGCTGAGGTGCCGGTGGTCGTACCGGTCGCCGAACTCCGGCCGCGCCCACTCGGCGAGCGCCCCGTCGTCGTTGACCCGGTAGGGCGGGAGCCGGTCCGCGAGCGCGCGGAGCCGCGCGGCGTCCGGCGCGGGGGCGCGGTCGGCGGCGGCGCCGAGGGCGTGGCGGGCGGCGGCGATGTCCATCGTGGCGTCCACCGCGCCCCAACTCCCGCCGCGCGGACGGTTCTCCGGCGAGTAGGAGGGCACGACGGCGAGGCGTTTCTCGCGGCCGGGGCCGGGTCCGTCGACGCGGGTGAGGAAGTCCTCGTAGAAGAGGGCGACTTCGGCGACGAGCGCGTCGACGTCGGCGTCCCCTCGGCCGCTCGCCTCCGCCTCTTCGAGGAGCGGGACGAGCAGCCAGTCGGCCCCCGCGGTCCACAGGTGGAGCGGGTACTCGCGGCTGAAGTGGTACGCGTGCCCGGTCATGCCGTCCGTGTGGGCGGGGGCGACGATCCCCCGGGCTCCGAAGATCTCCCGGGCGTTGTCCCGCCAGTCCCCCGACTGGCCCTGGATCAGCGCCTTGTGGGCGGCCACGACCTCCGGGAGGTCCGCGGCCACGGCCGAGGCCGTCTGGAGGTTGAGGTTGGCGTCGGTCGTGAAGCCGCCCGACCAGGCCGTGTCCCACTCCCCGGTCCAGAGCCCGGTGAGCCGGGGCGGCAGGAGTCCGGAGGAGGAGAGGAGGTGGTAGCGGCCCGCGGCGAAGAGGCGCTCCAGGAGGGCGGGGCTGCCCGGGCGACGGAGCAGTGCCGAACCGGGCAGGGCCCGTTCGGCGGGATCGGCACCGAGGTCGAGGGCGACCCGTCCGTAGGCCGGCCCGTGGAGCGCGGTGTGCCGAGCGAGCAGACGGGCGTGGAGGCGGACGGGATCGACGGGTCCGGCCCCGGCACCGGCGGTGAGGCCCACGGCACCGGCGGTGGGTCCTGCGGCGTCAGAGTGGCCAGTGGAGCCCGTGGAGCCCGCACGGCCCGTCCCGTCTGCGGCGCCCGCCCCACCCCTCTCCGCTCCGCCGAACCCCGCGACCAGGGCCCGGAGCGCGGCGTCCTCCGCCCCGGTGTCGGGCTCGCCCTCGTACGCCCGCACGCGGGTGAGGAGCAGCAGGTGCCCGGCGCCCTCGACCCGTATGCCGCCCGCCGTGACCGTGGTGCGGCCGGTGTCGGTGAGGACGAGGGTGTGGCCGGTGTAGCCGAGGCGGCTGGCGGGGTAGCGGACGCGGAGGGTGAGGAGGGTCCCGTCGCGGCCGGTCGCGACGCCGCGGCCGGCGCCCAGCTCGGCGGGGACGCCGGGGAGCCGGTGGTCGAGGTCGATCTCCACGACCGCGCCGGGAGCGGAGACGTACTGGACGAGGACGTCGTCGGCGCGGGACACGAAGACCTCGCTGCGGCGGTCGCCGCAGACCGCGGCGACCAGGCCGGTGGCGAAGTCCACGGACCGGCGCACGGGCGCCGCCGGGGCACCGGACGGCCTTCTCCGCACCCGGGTCCGGAACGCCGGGTGGAAGGGCCGGATCCAGTGGAGCGGACGGCCGTCGGTGAAGCGCTCCGCCGCGGCCGTGTCCCCGGCGAGCAGGGCGTCCTGGAGGGCGGGGAGCGCGGCGGCGAGCCGTGGCGGGGCGGTGTCGGCGTCGGCGTCGTGCGGGCGGACGAGGGTGTGGTGGGTGACGACCACCGTGTCGTCCTCGGGGTCTCCGTGGACCATGGCCCCGTGGCGCCCGTTCCCGGCGAGGAAGGCGTCCTCCCAGCGGGCGGCGGGTCCGGGCTCCCAGGTTCCGTGCGTCACGGCGCTTCCCCTTCCGTCTTCTGCACCTCGGGACGGGTGGCTACGTCTCTGTCGCCGCCGACGGCCGGAAGGTTGCCGACGACCGGAAGGTAGCCGACGGCCGGAAGACCGCCGACGGCCGTGAACCCGCCGGGTGCTTCCCGCCGGCGGGGACCCGCACCGCCGAGGCGCCGCGCCCGTCACGCCCGGGTCACGTCACGTCCCGGCCGCCCACACCCCGTCCCGCATGAGGTGCCGCCCCGCCAGTTCGGGTTCCTCGTGCCAGGCCTGTACGGCGGTCGGGCGGACGCGGTACCAGCGGTACGCGGGTCCGGAGCCGCGCGCGTCCCAGCCGGTCTTCGCGTGGAAGGCGTCGGCCGCCTCGGGCGGGACCTCCTGGGAGGTGTACGTGGTGACCTCGCCGTCCAGGAGCACCACGTCCCGGGTGTCCCCCAGCGCGAGCCGCGCCCGCCCGTCGGCGGCGAGGTTCAGGCCGGTGGGGTTGGTCGACCGGGTCACGAGCCACAGGTCGGTGCCGTCCCAGAGGAACGACAGGGGGACCAGGTACGGCCCGCCCTCGGGGTCCGCCGAGGCCACCCAGATGTCGAGCTCCCGCTCCAGGCGGGCCAGCACGTCACGCTTGCGCCGGGCGGGGTCGCGCGGCTGCTGTTCCATGATCGTCATGGCCCCGACCCTACTGAGCCGGACGCCCTCCCCTTCACCCGCTTCTTTTAGAAAGCGCTTGCGCGAAGCATTGACGAAACACGAACGCCCCCCTAACTTCATGCCCGTTGCACTTCGTACGTCATATATGAGACGCGATACACGAGATCTGAGAGTGCTCCATGGCCTTCGCCCCCAGCCCCATCCCCTCCCGCACGCAATACGTCCTGGAAGCCATCAAGCACGACATCCTGACCGGAGGCCTCACCCCGGGACAGGCGCTCGTGGAGACCGAACTCGCCGCGCGCTTCGGGGTGTCGAAGACCCCCGTCCGCGAGGCGCTCAAGACCCTCGCGGGCAGCGGGCTCGTGGTGATGAGCCAGTACAAGGGCGTCACGGTCCGGATGGTCGACGCGGACATGGCCCGCGCGGTCTACGACGTACGCCTGCTCCTGGAGCCCGAGGCGGTCCGCCGGGCCGTCGCCTCCGGCGCCCCGCTCGACGCGGCGCACGAGGCGCTGCACCGGGCCGCCGCGGCCGAGGACCCCGCCGAACGGTCCCTGGCCAACCGGGAGTTCCACCGCGCGCTCTACCTGCCCTGCGGCAACCCGCTGCTCGGCCGGATGCTCGACGAGGTCCGCGACCAGGCCGCCCTGGTCTCCACGGTCGCCTGGGCCGCCGTCCCCTCCTGGGAGCGCGAGGCCGCCGAGCACGAGGTGATCCTGCGGCTCGCCGCCGCCGGCGACGTCGAGGGCGCCGGCCGGGCCGTGCACGACCACATCGCGTCCTTCGTGGAGCGCGCCTTCCCCCACTCCCCCCTGAACAGCGAGTGAGCCACGTGACCCGAACCCACACAGCGGAACCCCTCATGGACATGGACTTCGCGACCCTGAGGCTCGCCCTCGCCGACATCGTCGCCATCCCGGTCACCCCGTTCGCCGAGGACAGCTCGATCGACACCGCGGCCCACCGCGCGCTGCTGCGCCGCCTGTTGGACGGCGGGGTGCGCACCCTGACCCCGAACGGCAACACCGGCGAGTTCTACGCCCTCACGCCCGAGGAGCGCCGCTCGCTCACCGAGGCGACCGTCGAGGAGGCGGCGGACCGCGCCTCGATCCTGGTCGGCGTCGGCCACGACGTGCCCACCGCCGTCGAGGCCGCCCGGCACGCCCGCGCCACGGGCGCGCACATGGTGATGGTGCACCAGCCCGTCCACCCGTACGTCTCCGAGAGCGGCTGGGTCGACTACCACCGGGCCATCGCCGAGGCCGTGCCGGAGCTCGGGGTCGTCCCCTACATCCGCAACCCGCTCCTGAGCGGGGCCCGGCTCGCCGAACTCGGCGCCGCCTGCCCGAACGTCATCGGCGTGAAGTACGCCGTCCCGGACGCCTCCCGGTTCGCCGCGTTCGCCCGGGACGCGGGCCTCGACCGCTTCGTGTGGGTCGCGGGCCTCGCGGAGCCGTACGCCCCCTCCTACTTCGCGAGCGGCGCGACCGGCTTCACCTCCGGTCTCGTCAACGTGGCCCCCGCGCTCTCCCAGGAGATGCTGCGCGCCCTGCGGGCCGGGGACTACCCGACCGCGATGAAGGTGTGGGAGCGGATCCGCCGCTTCGAGGAGCTGCGCGCGGCGAACGGCAGCGCCGACAACGTGACGGTGGTCAAGGAGGCCCTCGCCTCGCTCGGCCTGTGCCGCCGCGACATCCGGCCGCCGAGCCGCGAACTCCCCGAGTCCGAGCGGGCCGAGGTCGCCGCGATAGCCGCCGGGTGGCCGGTATGAGCCAGGACCTCACGGACCAGGACCTCACAGACCAGGACCTCACGGGGCGGGACCGGGCGGAGCGGGACCGGGCGGAGCGGGACCGGGCGGAGCGGGACCGGAAGGAGCTGCGCAGCCACCAGTGGTACGGCACCGACGGCCTCCGCTCGTTCAGCCACCGCGCCCGCACCCGCCAGCTCGGCTACCTGCCCGAGGAGCACCTCGGCAAGCCGGTCGTCGCGATCCTCAACACCTGGTCCGACATCAACCCCTGCCACGTCCACCTGCGCGACCGCGCGCAGGCCGTGAAGCGCGGGGTGTGGCAGGCCGGCGGCTTCCCGCTGGAGTTCCCGGTGTCCACGCTGTCGGAGACCTTCCAGAAGCCGACGCCGATGCTCTACCGCAACCTCCTCGCCCTGGAGACGGAGGAGCTGCTCCGCTCGTACCCGGTGGACGGGGCCGTCCTGATGGGCGGCTGCGACAAGACGACGCCCGCGCTGCTCATGGGCGCCGCCTCGGTCGACCTTCCGACGGTCTTCGTGCCGGCCGGTCCGATGCTGCCGGGGCACTGGCGGGGCGAGACCCTCGGCTCCGGCACGGACATGTGGAAGTACTGGGACGAGAAGCGGGCCGGGCGCATCGGGGACTGCGAGATGGCCGAGCTGGAGAGCGGGCTCGCCCGCTCCCCCGGCCACTGCATGACGATGGGCACGGCGTCCACGCTGACGGCCGCCGCCGAGACCCTCGGCGTGACCGTGCCGGGCGCCTCCTCCGTACCGGCGGTGGACTCGGGCCACGACCGGATGGCCGCCGCCTCGGGGCTGCGGATCGTGGAGCTCGTACGGCGGGACCTGCGGCTGTCGCGGCTGCTGACCCGGGAGGCGTACGAGGACGCGGTCGCCGCGGTGCTCGCGCTGGGCGGCTCGACGAACGCGGTGATCCACCTCATCGCGATGGCCGGCCGTTCCGGGGTGAAGCTGACGCTCGACGACTTCGACCGGATCGCGCGGACCGTCCCGGTGCTCGCGAACCTGCGGCCCGGTGGCCGGTTCCTCATGGAGGACTTCCACTTCGCCGGCGGGATGCCGGGCTTCCTCTCGCGTCTGACGGACGTGCTGCACCTGGACCGGCCGACGGTCTCCCACGACACCCTGCGCGAGCAGCTGGCCGGCGCCCTGGTGCACGACGACGAGGTGATCCGGGAGCGTTCGAGGCCCCTGGCCGCCGAGGGCGGGGTCGCGGTGCTGCGCGGGAACCTGTGCCCGGACGGCGCGGTCATCAAGCACATCGCGGCCGACCCGAAGCTCCTGAAGCACACGGGTCCCGCGGTCGTCTTCGACGACTACCGGACCATGCAGCGGACGATCGACGACCCGTCGCTCGGGATCACCGCCGACCACGTGCTCGTGCTGCGCGGCGCGGGCCCGAAGGGCGGGCCCGGGATGCCGGAGTACGGGATGCTGCCGATCCCCGCGTACCTCCTGGAGCAGGGGGTGAAGGACATGGTGCGCATCTCGGACGCCCGGATGAGCGGGACGAGTTACGGGGCGTGCGTGCTGCACGTGGCGCCGGAATCCCACGTCGGCGGACCCCTTGCCCTCGTGAGGACGGGCGATACGATCACTCTCGACGTCACGGCCCGCTCCCTCCACCTGCACGTCACGGACGAGGAGCTGGACCGCCGCCGGGCCGCCTGGACACCCCCGCCGGAGCGGTACGAGCGCGGCTACGGCGCGCTCTACATGGAGCAGATCTCCCAGGCCGACACCGGCTGCGACTTCGCGTTCCTCGCCAGGCCGGGGACGACCCCCGATCCGTACGCGGGCTGAGTCCGCCCGCGCCCTTCCCCGCCACCGCACCCCTTCCCCGCCACGGGCGTTCCCCGCCCCGATCCACCCTGTCCGAAATTTCGAACGTCGTTCGCGAAGCGCTTCACCGAGAACGGAGCCGCCGTCATGGCCTCAGCTGTGACCTCACCGCCCCCGGCCGCGCCGCCCGAGGCCGCACCGCCCCGGGCCGCCACGGCACGGAGCCGCCGCCGCACGGGAGCCACGCCCCGCCGACTGCCGTATCTCCTGATCGCCCCGGCCGGACTGCTGATGCTGGGCTTCATCGCCTACCCGGTGCTCAGCGTCTTCTACTACAGCCTCCAGCACTACAACCCCACCAAACCCTGGCGGAACGGCTTCGCCGGCCTGGAGAACTTCACCGAGATCTTCACCGAGGACCCGCACTTCTGGGGGACGCTCTCCTTCAGCTTCCAGTGGGTCGCGGTCGAGGTCACCCTCCAGCTGCTCTTCGGTCTCGGCCTCGCGCTGATCGTGAACCAGACCTTCGTCGGCCGCGCCCTCGGCCGGGCCCTCGTCTTCTCGCCGTGGGCGGTCTCGGGCGTGCTCACCTCGGCGATCTGGGTGCTGCTCTACAACTCCCAGACCGGCATCACGCGTTACCTGGCGGACCTGGGCGTCGGCGAGTACGGCACCTCGCTGCTCTCCGACACCTCGACGGTCTTCTCGGCCGCGATCGTCGCCGACCTCTGGCGCGGAGTGCCCTTCTTCGCCATCCTCATCCTCGCCGACCTCCAGTCCGTGCCGAAGGACCTGTACGAGGCTGCCGAGGTCGACGGGGCGGGCCGGATCCGCCAGTTCCTGCACATCACGCTCCCCCACATCCGGGACGCGATCGTCCTCTCCACCCTGCTGCGAGCGGTGTGGGAGTTCAACAACGTCGACCTGCTCTACACGCTGACCGGCGGCGGTCCGGCGGGCGAGACCACCACCCTCCCGCTGTACATCGCCCACACCAGCGTCGACGCGCACGACTTCGGATACGCCTCCGCCCTCACCACGGTGGCGTTCGTGATCCTTCTCTTCTGCTCGATGGTCTATCTGCGCCTGAGCAAGTTCGGAGGCGACGGCAAGTGACCGCCGTGACCACCCCGCCCGCCGCCCCCGCGGCCCCGGCTCCGTCCCCCGCCCCCGCGTCCGCCGAGCGCCGCAGGGCCTGGGACGAGGTCCCCCGCTGGCAGATCTACCTGCCCCTCGGGATCTACCTCGTCTTCACCCTCGTCCCCTTCTACTGGATCCTGCTCTTCGCGGTCCGCCCGGCCGGCTCCACCTCGCTGCTGCCCTGGCCGATGACCACCGCCCACTTCGAGAAGGTGTGGACGGAGCGCAGCTTCGGCGTCTTCTTCCAGAACAGCCTCCTCATCGGCGTCGCGGTCCTCGTGATGACGACGGTCGTCGCACTGGCCGGCGGATACGCCCTGGCCCGCTTCGACTTCAGGATCAAGAAGGGCTTCATGCTGGCCCTGCTCTGCTCGCAGTTCGTGCCGGGCGCCCTGCTCCTCGTACCGCTCTTCCAGATCTTCGCCGAGCTGCGGATGATCAACTCGCTCGGCTCCGTCATCATCGCCGAGACCGTCTTCCAGCTCCCGCTGTCCATGATCCTGATCAGCGGCTTCATCAGGAACGTGCCGTACTCCCTGGAAGAGGCGGCCTGGGTCGACGGATGCAACCGGTTCCACGCCTTCCGGATCGTCGTCCTGCCCCTCCTGCGGCCGGGTCTCGTCGCCGTCGGCTCGTTCGCCTTCGTCCACGCCTGGAACCACTTCCTCTTCGCCCTGATGTTCCTCAGCAGCCAGACCAAGCAGACGATCCCGGTCGGCCTCAACACCCTCATGGGCGCCGACAGCGTCGACCTCGGCGCGCTCGCCGCGGGCGGGGTCATCGCCGCCGTACCCGTCGTCATCGTCTTCGGCTTCATCCAGAAGTGGCTGGTCACGGGCTTCAGCGCCGGGGCGGTGAAGGGATGAACCACCCCTCCGCCCCGAAGACAAGCGACGTCACGAACAGGGATCCCATGAGCACCGCACCCACCCCGCTGCCCGTCGTCCTCGCCGGTGCCCGCGGCCACGGCCGCAGCCACCTCCTCAACATCCGCCGCCTCGAAGAGCTGGGGCTCGTGCGCCTCGCCGGCGTCTGCGAGCTCCGCCCGCTCGACGCGGAAGAGCTCGACGGCATCGGGGACCCCGAGCAGTCCTCCGACTTCGCGGCGCTCCTCGCCTCCACCGGCGCCCGGATCGCCGTCCTCTCCACCCCCATCCAGACCCACACGGACATGACCCTCACCGCGGCCCGGCACGGCGCCCACGTCCTCCTGGAGAAGCCGCCGGCCCCGTCGTACGCGGAGTTCCGGCGGATGGCCGACGGGGTCGAGGCCGCCGGGGTGGCCTGCCAGATCGGCTTCCAGTCGCTCGGCTCCCATGCCGTGCCCGCGATCCGCCGGATGGTCGAGGACGGCGCCATCGGCGAGCTCACCGGCGTCGGCGCCGCCGGTGCCTGGGTCCGCGACGAGGCCTACTTCCGGCGCGCGCCCTGGGCCGGGCACCGCAGGCTCCACGGCGCGGACGTCGTCGACGGGGCGCTCACCAACCCCCTGGCGCACGCCGTCGCCACCGCGCTCGCCCTCGCCGGCACGACCCGCGCCGAAGACGTCGACCGCGTCGAGACGGAGCTGCTGCACGCCAACGCGATCGAGTCCGACGACACCTCCTGCGTACGGGTGGTGACCACGGGCGGTACACCGGTGACGGTCGCGGCCACCCTCTGCGCCGAGCGGTCCGGGGAGCCGTACGTCGTCGTGCACGGCAGCCGCGGCCGGATCACCTTCTGGTACCGGCAGGACCGGGTGCTCGTGCAGCGGGCCGGGCACGGCCCGGTCGAGACGGAGTACGGGCGGACCGACCTGCTGGGCAACCTCGTCGCCCACGTGACGGTCGGGTCGCCGCTGTGGGTGCCGCCGGCGGCGACCGGCGCGTTCATGCGGGTCGTCGAGGCGGTCCGTACGGCCCCGGACCCGCGGGAGATCCCCGCCGGGTACTGGCGCACCGAGCCGGGCGAGAGCGCCCCGCGCCGGGTCGTCGACGGCATCGACGCCCTCGTCGACGCCAGCGCCGACCAGCTGAAGCTGTACTCCGAACTCGGCGCCGTCTGGGCACCGTCGGAGCGGGCGGTGTCCCGATGACCGCCGGGCCGCCGACGCTGCTGCGCTGCGCGGGCCGTACCGTCGCCCGCTACACCACCCGGCCCGAGCTGGCCCTCGACCACTCCCCCCGGCCCTCCCTGCACCCGGTGACCACCCTCGCCGGACGGGTCGTGACCGAGACCGTGCCCGCGGACCACCCGCACCACCTGGGGGCCGGGATCGCCGTCCCCGACGTCGCCGGTCACAACTTCTGGGGCGGGCGCACCTACGTGCGGGACCGGGGACCGGTCGCACTCGACAACCACGGCGTGCAGCGGCACGACGGGTTCAAGCTGTGCGACCCGGACGGCTTCGTCGAGGAGCTGACCTGGACGGCGGGCGGCGAGCGGCTGCTGCGCGAGCACCGCACCGTGGCGGCCCGCGCCCTCACGGACACCGCCTGGGCGCTCGACCTCACCTTCTCCCTCACCAACGTGTCGGGCCGCGACCTGTCGATCGGCAGCCCGGCGACCAACGGCCGGCCCGGGGCCGCGTACGGCGGCTTCTTCTGGCGGGCGCCCAAGGAACCGGGCGTGCCCGAGGTGTTCGGCGCGGACGAGGGCGCGGAGGGCGAGGAGGCGGTCCACGGCTCCCGGTCCGAGTGGGTGGCGCTCGCGGGCGAGGGCTGGACGCTCGTCTTCGCCGGGGCGACCGAGGCGACCCGGCGCGACCCGTGGTTCGTCCGCGCCGCCGAGTACCCGGGCGTCGGCTCCTCGCTCGCCTTCGACGGGCGGCTTCCGGTGGCCGCCGGTGAGACCTTCGTCCGGCGGGTGGTGACCGTGGTCGCCGACGGACGGCTCGACCGGTCGGGCGCGGCGGCCCTGGTCCGCAAAGCGGGGGCGTCGTGAACGGGGACGTCGTGAACGGGGACGTCGTGAACGGGGACGTCGTGAACCGGGGCGTCTCGGACGGGGGCGTCGTGAACCGGGACGTCGTGAGCCGTGCCCCGGCCGGGCTCACGGGCGACCTGGGCGACGGGACCTACCGCAACCCCGTCCTCGCCGCCGACTGGTCCGACCCCGACGTCCTCCGGGTCGGCGAGGACTACTACCTCACCGCCTCCAGCTTCGGCCGCGCCCCGGGGCTCCCTCTCCTGCACTCCCGCGACCTCGTCAACTGGACGCTGGTCGGCCACGCCCTGGAGCGGCTCGAACCGGCCGCGGCGTTCGCCGAGCCCCGGCACGACCGGGGCGTGTGGGCGCCGTCGCTGCGGCACCACGACGGCCGGTTCTGGATCTTCTGGGGCGATCCCGACCACGGGATCTTCCAGGTCAACGCCCCCGCGGTCGAAGGACCCTGGACGGCTCCGCACCTGGTGAAGTCCGGGCTCGGACTCATCGACGCCTGTCCACTGTGGGACGAGGAGACCGGCGAGGCGTACCTCGTGCACGCCCTCGCCAGGTCCCGCGCAGGGGTCAACAACCGGCTCGTCGGCCACCGGATGAGCCCCGACGGCTCGAAGGTGCTCGACGAGGGCCGGGTGATCGTCGACGCCGACCTGATCCCGGGCTGGTTCACCCTGGAGGGCCCCAAGCTCTACCGCCAGGACGGCTGGTTCTGGATCCTCGCCCCGGCCGGCGGCGTGGCGACCGGCTGGCAGGGCGCCTTCCGCTCGCGGTCCTTCTTCGGCCCGTACGAGGAGCGGACCGTCCTCGCGCAGGGCGACACCGACGTCAACGGCCCCCACCAGGGCGGCTGGGTGCGCACCCAACGGGGCGAGGACTGGTTCCTGCACTTCCAGCAGGCGGGGGCGTACGGCAGGATCGTGCACCTCCAGCCGATGCGCTGGGGCCGCGACGGCTGGCCCGTGCTCGGCGACCGGGGCGCGCCCGTCCGCGTCCACCGCAAGCCGGACCTGCCGGAGGCGCCGCGCTCGCGCCCGGCGGCCGACGACGCCTTCCCGGGCGGACGGTTCGGGCCGCAGTGGCAGTGGACCGCCAACCCGGGCGAGGGCTGGACCGGCCCCCACGAGGGTGACGGCCTGCGCCTCAGGTGTGTCCGTACGGGCCGCCTCGACGACCTGCGGACCGTGCCGCACGTCCTCACCCAGCGACTTCCGGCCGGGGGGTGCGCGGTCGAGGTCGGGCTGCGGCTCGACGGCGCGGCGGCCGGAGCCCGCGCGGGACTCGTCGTCCTCGGCGACGCCTACGCGTGGACCGGCCTGGAACGACAGCCGGACGGAACGGTCCTGCTGACCCACCGCTTCGCCCCCGCCACGGCGGAGCGCGAACGGGACGCGGCGCACGCCCGTCCGCTCGCCGGTGACCGGGTCCGCCTGCGGATCGAGGTCACAGGGGACGCGCGCTGCCGCTTCTCGTACACGGACCCCTCGACCGGCGAACGGGTCGCCCTGGGGCAGGAGTTCGCCGCCACCCCCTGGCGCTGGGTCGGCGCGCTGATCGGCCTTTTCGCCGGGGCGCCGGAGGGCGCGGGACACGCCGGGACGGGCGTGTTCTCGGACTTCCGCGTCACGTCGTGAACGCGCGTCCGCCCACGCACGACCGCCCCCACCCGTACGACCCCCACCTGTAGCCCCCCACCCGCACCACCTCCACCTCCAGCACCTCCATCCCCATCCCCATCCCCGGGTACCTCACAGAAGAGAGCCGACGATGACCATCTTCACCGGCGGACGGCGCAGAGCCGCCGCCTCCCTCGCCCTCACCGGTGTCCTCGCCCTGACCGCCACCGCCTGCGGTGACGACGGCAGCGGCGCGGGCGGCGAGAAGGGCACGGAGGGATCGGGCCAGGGCAAGATCACCTTCTGGGACAACAACGGCGGTGTCCGCACCGACGTCTGGAAGGAGATCATCGCGGACTTCGAGAAGGCCAACCCGGACATCGACGTCGAGTACGTCGGGGTGGCCTCCAAGGAGGTCCAGTCGAAGTACGACACCGCCATCCAGGGCGGCGGCCTGCCGGACGTCGGCGGCGTCGGCGCGGCCATGCTGGCCGGGATCGCCGCGCAGAACGCCCTGGAGCCGCTGGACGAGCGGATCGAGGGCGGGGCGCTCAAGGGGAAGCTGAACGCCGGCATGGTCGACAGCGTCAGGGCGGCCGGCGGCCAGGGCAAGCTGTTCACCGTCCCCACCTCCGCCAGCAACGGCGTGCTCTACTACCGCACCGACCTCTTCAAGGCGGCCGGGCTGCCCGAGCCCAGCACCTGGTCGGCGTTCTACGCGGCGGCCGACAAGCTGACGCAGAAGGACAAGAACCGTTTCGGCTACACGATCCGCGGCGGCGCCGGGTCCATCGCCCAGGCCCTCGACGCGATGTACGGCCAGAGCGGCATCACCAGCTTCTGGAACGGCGACAAGACCACCGTCAACGACCCGAAGAACGTGGCGGCCCTGGAGAAGTACGCGGGCCTGTTCAAGAAGAACACCCCGGCCGCCGACGTCAACAACGACTTCACCAAGATGGTCGCGCAGTGGGACAGCGGCGAGATCGGCATGCTGAACCACAACCTGGGCTCGTACCAGGACCACGTGAAGGCGCTCGGCACCGAGAAGTTCCGGGGCATACCGAACCCGACCCTCGACGACGGCACCCGCGTGCAGGTCTCGAACCCGGTCGACGGCCTCGGCCTCTTCTCCTCCTCCAAGAACAAGGCCGCCGCCTGGAAGTTCATCGAGTTCGCCGCCTCGCACGAGTCCAACAGCAAGTGGAACAAGTCGGCCGGTGCGATCCCCGCCAACACCGAGGCCGCGCAGGACGCGTGGCTCCAGGAGGCCGAGCCGACCAAGCTCGCCGCCGGCGTCCTCTCCAGCGACAAGACGACCATCGTGCAGCTGCCGTACTACCTGCCCGACTGGAACAACATCTCCAAGGCGGACAACGAGGCCGGATTCCAGAAGGTCCTCCTCGGCAAGTCCACCGCCAAGGAGTTCCTCGACGGCCTCGCCGAGCAGCTGAACGCGGCCCAGGCCGAGTGGAAGGAACAGCAGAAGTGAGCGTCGGCCGCCGCGCGGTGGTCACGGCCGGGGCGGGCCTCGCGCTCGCCCTGGCCGGGGCGCCGGCCGCCCGCGCCGCCGCAACCACCGGGACCACCGGGTCCGTCGGGCGGCCCCGGGGCCGTACGCTCTTCGTCGCCGGGGACTCGACCGCCGCGCAGAAGTACGCCGACGCCGCGCCCGAGACCGGCTGGGGCATGGCGCTCCCCTTCTTCCTGCACAGGGAACTGACGGTCGCCAACCACGCCGTCAACGGCCGCAGCACCAAGAGCTTCCTCGACGAGGGGCGGCTCGACGCCCTCCTGCCGGACGTCCGGCCCGGCGACGTGCTCCTGGTCCAGTTCGGCCACAACGACTCCAAGAGCGCCGACCCCACCCGGTACGCCGCTCCCTGGGGCGCCTACCGGGACAACCTGCGGGTCTTCGTCGAGGCCGCGCGCTCCCGCGGGGCGCTGCCCGTGCTCGCCACCTCCGTGGAGCGGCGGAAGTTCGCCGCGGACGGCACGGCCCTGCGCACCCACGGCGAGTACCCGGCCGCGATGCGGGCGACCGCCGCCGAGTCGGACGTCCCGCTGCTCGACGTCGAGGCGCTGTCCCTCGCGCTGTGGCAGCGGCTCGGACCCGAGGCCACGAAGACGTACTTCAACTGGACCGCGACCGAGCAGGACAACACGCACTTCAACCCGCCCGGGGCGATCGAGGTGGCCCGCCTCGTGGCCTCCGAGCTGCTCCGTACGGAGGTCCTGGCGCCGCGCGAGACGCGGCGCCTGGACGACGACATCCCCACCGACCGGATCACCTGGCCCGTTCCCGAGGAGACCTGACCGTGAACCGACGCACGAAGCTCGGAGTGGTGGCCGCGACCGCCCTCGTCCTGACGGTCACCGCGCCCGCCGCGGGCGCGTCCGCCGACGGCCTGCCCGCCACCGACGCCGCCGACCTCTCCGCCGCCGGCGCGTTCGCCGCCGGCACCGCCGGGTGGACCGCCGACCCCGCCCGCGCCACGCTCCCCGCCGGTGACGGCTGGGCCTCCGACGGCGCCGGCACCACCGGCGGTTCCGCCGCCGAGGCCTCCCGGGTCTTCACCGTCACCACCTGGGAGGAGTTCCGGGCCGCGCTCGCCGTGCCCGGCACCGAACCCCGGATCGTGAGGGTCGTCGGCACGCTGGACGCGACCGCCGACGGCTGCGCGGCCTTCGAGGCCCCGGGCTACGACTTCGACCAGTACCTCGCCGACTTCCACCCGGACGTCTGGGGGTACAAGAACGCCGTCAGCGGCCCGCAGGAGACCCTGCGCATCGCCTCCGCCACCGCGCAGGCCCTCGCCATCAAGGCGAAGGTGCCCGCCAACACGACCGTCGTGGGCGTCGGCCGGCACGCCGGGATCACCGGCGGCAGCCTCCAGGTCCAGGGCGTCGACAACGTCATCGTGCGCAACCTGACCCTGGAGAGCCCGCTCGACTGCTTCCCGCAGTGGGACCCGAAGGACGGCCCGACGGGCGCCTGGAACTCCGAGTACGACAGCCTCGTCGTGTACGGCTCCACGCACGTCTGGATCGACCACAACACCTTCACCGACGGCGCCCACCCGGACAGTTCGCTGCCCTCCTACTACGGCGAGGTCTACCAGCAGCACGACGGCGAGCTCGACGTCGTCCGCGGCGCGGACCTCGTCACGGCCTCGTGGAACGTCTTCACCGACCACGACAAGACCCTGATGATCGGCAACAGCGACAGCGCGGGCGCCACCGACCGGGGCAAGCTCCGCGTCACCCTGCACCACAACCTCTTCGACAAGGTCGTGGAGCGGGCGCCCCGGGTGCGGTTCGGCCAGGTCGACGCGTACAACAACCACTTCGTGGTGGCCGGCGGCGCGGCCCCGTACGTCTACAGCCTGGGGATCGGCATCGAATCCCAGCTCGTCGCCGAGAAGAACGCCTTCACGCTCGACGCGGACGTCCCCGCCGGGAAGATCCTCAAGAAGTGGAAGGACGCGCCGGTCACGACCACCGGCAACTACGTCAACGGCGCTCCCGTCGACCTGCTCGCCGTCCACAACGAGCAGTACCCCGCCGAGGTCCTGCGCGGCGACGCGGGCTGGACGCCCGTGCTGCGCACCCGCGTCGACCACCCGCGGGCCGTCCCCGCCCTCGTCGACCACCGCGCGGGCGCCGGCCGCCTGCGCTGACACCCCCGAACGGAAGGTGGCCGGGGTTGTCCACGCGCCCGCCCCGGCCACCTTTCCCATGCCCTCCCCCCCCCCGCTTCAGCGAAGGAGCACCCGCATGCCCTCGCAGCACCCCTCCCCCTCCCGTCGATCGGTCCTCACCGCCGGTCTCGGCGCCGGACTCGGCGCCGCCCTCGGCCTCGGGCTGCCGACCGCCACGGCGCACGCGTCGGCCGACGAACGTCCTTTCGGCACCTTCGGTTCCCCCGCCGCGCGCCTCACCGACCGCACCCTGTACGTCCACCCCGGCGGCCTCGGTGACCACACCACCGTGCAGGCCGCCGTGAGCGCGGCGAGCGGCACGGGCCGGACCCTGGTCCTCGCCCCGGGCACCTACCGCGAGACGGTCGTCGTCACGGCCGCCCGCAAGGACATGACCTGGATCGGCGCGACCGGCGACCCGAAGGACGTCGTCGTCGTCCACGACAACGCGGCCGGAACACCGCGCCCCGAGGGGGGCACCTACGGCACCTCCGGCTCGGCGACCACCACCCTCCAGGCCGACGGCTTCACGGCCCACGCGGTGACCTTCGCCAACGACTTCCTCCGCACCGACCTGCCGGGCAACCCGGGCACCCAGGCCGTGGCGCTGAAGGCGCAGGGCGACCGCTCGGCGTTCTTCCACTGCCGGTTCCTCGGCCACCAGGACACCCTGTACGCGGACTCGATGTCCCTCGGGCACTTCGCCCGGCAGTACTACGCCCACTGCTACGTCGAGGGGGACGTCGACTTCGTCTTCGGCCGCGCCCGCGCGGTCTTCGAGCACTGCCACTTCCGCACGCTCGTCCGCACGGACCTCGCGGGTGCCCCGTACGGATTCGTCTTCGCGCCGTCGACGGCGGTCGCCAACCCGCACGGCTTCCTGGTCTCCCGCTCCCGCGTCACGAGCGAGGCGCCCGACGGCTTCTACAAGCTGGCCAGGCCCTGGGTCCCGGGCTCGGACCCCACCGCGCGGCCGTCGCTCGTGGTCCGCGACAGCGTGCTGTCCGCCGGCATCGACGCGGTCGCCCCGTACGCGAACATGCGGGACGTCCACCCGTGGCAGGCGCAGCGCTTCGCCGAGTACCGCAACACCGGCAGGGGCGCCGCGATCAGCGTCCCGGAGAACCGGCCGCAACTCACAGGGGCCGAGGCGGACGCCGTGAACCGGGCGGCGTACCTCGGCGACTGGGAGCCGTGCTCACCGGTCGCCTAGCGGCCCCCGTACTCCCCCCCACACAAGACGCACGAGAGGACCCGCACGTCATGTCTCGTACCACACGCCTCAGGAGCACCGTCCGTACTAACGGCACCACCCGTACCAAGGGCACCACCCGTACCAAGGGTGCCTTCCTCGTCCTCTCCGTCCTGGCCGCGAGCGCCGGTCTGGCCGCCGCCGCGGCCCCGGCGCAGGCCGCCACCGTCACCGTCTCGACGGCCGCCGACCTGATCACCGCGGTGAGGAACGCCGCTCCCGGCACCGTCATCCAGATCCGCGGCGGCACGTACTACCCCACCTCCACCCTCCAGTCGACGGCGAACGGCACCGCGTCGGCACCGGTCCAGCTGCGCCCGTACGGCACGGAGACGGTCCGCATCGACGGCTCGCGGCTCCCGGCCGGCTCGTGGATCTTCAAGCTGACGGCCGACTACTGGACGGTCTCCGACCTCACCTTCCAGAACTCCCCGGACAGCGCGGTCGTCTGCACCTCCTGCACGGGGACGCAGTGGAACCGGATCAGGACGATCAACGGCGGCGACTCCGGCTTCACGCTCACCGGCGACGGCACGAACGGCAACACCGTCCGCAACCTCGACTCGTACGGCCACTACGACGCGGCCACCCACGGCGAGAACGCCGACGGCATCGCGGTGAAGTTCGGCTCGGGCACCGGCAACCTGATCACCGGGGCCCGGCTGTTCGACAACTCCGACGACGGCCTCGACCTGTGGTCGTGGTCGAGCCCGCTGACGATCGAGCACAGCTGGGCGTACGGGAACGGGAAGAACCGCTGGTCGGACAGCGCGTTCGCGGGCGACGGCAACGGCTACAAACTGGGCGGGGACGGCGAGGTCGTCGCCCACGTCGTCAACAACTCCGCCGCCTGGGGCAACGCGGGCAACGGCTTCACCGAGAACAGCAACAAGGGAGCGATCGTCGTCAACCGGACGACCGCGTACGCCAACGGGAACAAGGGGTACTACTTCGCGACGGGCGCCGCCCGCCTCGGCAAGAACCTCGCCGTCTCCAACGGCGGCGGTTCGGTGGCCGCCGGCGCCTCGGTCGTCTCCCAGGGGAACAACTGGGACGCGGGCATCGCGACGCCCGCCTTCCTGTCCACGGACGCGACCAGCGCGTACGGGGCGAGGAAGGCGGACGGTTCGCTCCCCGCGACGACGTTCCTGACGACCGGGTCGACGACGATCGGCTCGACGATGAACTGACCGACGACGACCTGACCCACGACGACCTCACCGACGGCGAACTGACCGGCGACAGACGGACCTACGTCACCGCGCCGACCGCCTCGATCCGCTCAGACGAGCAGGTCGAGGCAGTCGATCGCCGTCCCCGGGCTGAGGAACCCGGTCCCGGTGGAGCCGCTGACGACGTTCAGCCGGAGCACGTTGTACTGGCTCGGGTCCGTCTTCCACGCGCTCGCCGGGACCACGTACGTGAACGTGTGGTTGTTGCCCCGGTAGGAGCCGTTGGTGAGGGAGCGGGTCGAGGGCTGCGTCGGCGGCGACGGGATCGCGGAGACCCAGTCGTTGACGGTGACCTGCGGCCGCCCGTTGAGGAAGGCCGTCGTGACGCCGATCCGCAGGGTGTGCGCGGCGGCGGCCTGGGCGGCGGTGAGCCGGAAGTAGACGAGGACGCCGTCGTTGACGTCCTTCCAGAGGTAGCAGGGGAAGGCGGCCGGGGCGCCACCGCCCTCCACGACGACGTTCCCGGTCCAGGCCGCCGCCCGGACGTCGGCGGGGTGGGCGTACGTCATGAGGGCGGCGTTCTTGAAGCCGCCGGGGGTGCCGTCCCAGGTGCCGATCCGCCAGATCGCGGGCGCGGAAGCCGGGTCGTTGACGAGCGCGATCGTGTGCAGGGCGGTCGCGGTGCCGGCGGTGACGGTCACCGTGGCGGTGTGGACGGCGAGTTCGCCCTTGTAGACGGTGAGCGTGTACGTCCCCGGGAGCATGCCCCGGCAGGAGAAGGCGCCGGTGCCGGGGGTCGCGCGGGTCCAGTACTGGGCGTCGGCGTTGGCGAAGCCGACGGTGTACGGGTGGGCCGGGTCCATGCCGGCGAGGCCGACTCCCGCGACCCGGCCGCGCCCGGCGGCCCCGACCCAGTTCGGGATGGAGAGCCCGTCGACCCAGGACGTGTCGTGGTTGGCCGCGAAGAGCGCCGGGTCGGGGGTGCCGCCGTCGGTGAAGGAGAGCATGTACGGCCCCTGGAGGCCGAAGCGCATGGCCTCCGTCTGGGACTGGTTGTAGTGGAGGATCTCGTACAGGCCGACGCCGAGCTCGTTGGAGTGGCGGAGGAGCGAGCGGTAGAACGGGCCGCCGGAGGCCTTCTCGTGGTTCGAGCGGACCATCCAGAGGCCGACGGAGCCGGTGGTGTAGCCGACGTGGTCGTAGTCCATGACGCGGACGCCGGAGAAGTGCTTCGAGCGGGTCTGGCCGTCGGCGCGCTGCCAGACGTCCCCGGCCTCGATGACCGTGTCGGCACCCTCCACCCAGGAGTCGGAGCCCTCGTTGGGGAAGATCCCGGGCTTGAGGCGGGCGATGAAGCGGGTCGCGGTGAACGACGTGTCGGCCTTGTCGGTCCACAGGTAGACGTTGTTGAGCCCCGAACGGGCCGCGATGTAGTGGCGGAGCGTGCCGTGGACGACGGTGACGAGCACGGTCGAGCCGATCTGGGCGAGGGAGACGGTCGACGCGCCGAGGCCGGACTCGACGTGCGAGTGCTTGCCGCCGTAGCCCTCGTACTCCTTGCCCTTGTAGACGAGCGAGGTGATGTCGCCGGTCGACTTGGAGACCTTGAGGACGAGACCGGCGCCGGTGTCGACGACGTACTGGGTGCCGTCGTCGCTCCAGCCGAAGCCGGCCGCGGCGGCGGTCCCGGGAGCGAGCGCGGCGGTGGCGGCGAGGGCCGCGCCGGCCCCGAGGAGGGTGCGGCGGCGGAAGGGGGTGGTACGCATGGTGCGGCTCCTTGGTGGGGCGGCTCGTGGGGGTGGGTAGCCGTAGGTCGCCGCGGAGCCTTGAAGGGTTGCCGGGTGTCGCGGGAATTTCCGAATCGTTTCAACCAGCGGGTGACGAGCCGTGTCGCGTACGGCTCGGGGCACCGTTTCACAGGCCGTTCAAAGGCCGTTTCCAGGGCCGTGTCAAAGGGCCGTTTCAGGGGCCGGCTCACGGGCCACTCACGGGCCGCG
This sequence comes from Streptomyces sp. NPDC020807, assembly GCF_040641575.1. Classification (NCBI taxonomy): domain Bacteria; kingdom Bacillati; phylum Actinomycetota; class Actinomycetes; order Kitasatosporales; family Streptomycetaceae; genus Streptomyces; species Streptomyces sp. NPDC020807. The sequence continues at coordinate 82,078 of NZ_JBFADU010000006.1, read as the reverse complement.
CCTCCCGGGCCGCTCACGGGCCGCGCCTCACGGGCGTCCGAAGCCGCCTCTGAGGGTGGTGCGTCCGCCGTCCGGGCCGGTGAGCGTGACGGTGTACGCGTCGGCCGACGCGTCCCGTACCCCCTCGGCGTGGTTGTACTGGGCCGCGAAGGTGTGCGGGCCGACCGGGACCGTACGGCCCCGCTTGAGCACCCATCGGTAGACCAGGGTCCGGGGCTCCTCGGTGACCGTGACGGTGAAGTCCTCGGCGGGGCGGGTGCACCAGTGGCCGGTGTTCGCGACGCCGGGGGTGCGGGCCACGCGTATCTCGACGGTGAGGCCGGAGACGTCGGACGCGGTCGTCAGGGCCAGGTCGGACTGGGCCCACCAGCGGTTGCTGCCGGGGTCGACGGTGCCGGCGGCCCGCGCCGACGGGCCGGGGGCCGCGGGCCGCGGCCCGTCGGGCCCGGTCGGTGCGGGAGCCACCGCGGCCGGGGCGCCGGGGCGGTCCCCGTCGAGCGTCGTCACGGCGAGGCCGCCGAGCCCGACGACCCCGGCCACGGCCGCCGCCACCGCGACGGCGGCCGGCCAGCGGCGGGCGGCGCCCCGGGGGCGCGGGGCACGCGCGCGCGTGGCGCGGGACGGCGGAGGCGCGGAGAGGCCGCGCTCCACGCGGGCCAGCATCCGGGCGTGGTCGGGCTGATGGGCCTGCCCGGCCTCCCGGAGCTCGCGGCGGAGCCGTGCCTCGTCCATCAGCGCCTCCCCGCGGCGAGTTCGGTGGCGGCCCGCTCGCCCAGGAGGCGCTGGAGCTCCGCCATCCCCTTGGCGGTCTGGCTCTTCACCGTACCGACCGAGATCCCGAGGGCGAGCGCGGTGTCCCGCTCCGAGAGGTCGAAGGCGTGCCGGAGGACGACGCAGGCGCGCTTGCGGAAGGGCAGGGCGCGCAGCGCCGTCCGCACGTCGAGCACGGCGGGGACGTCGGGGTCCTCGACGTGGTCGGAGCGGCGGTCCCAGAAGGCGGCGATGCGGCGGCGTTCGCGGACGCTGCCCCGGATGCGGGTGCGGACGAGGTTGGTGACGACGCCCCGGGCGTAGGCGGCGGGATGGTCGGCGGCGCGGACGCGGTCCCAGCGGTGCCAGAGCGCGAGCATGGCGTCGGCCGCGAGGTCGTCGGCGGCGTCGGTCTCGCCGGTCAGGAGGTGGGCGAGGCGGGCGAGTTCGGCGTAGTGGCGCGCGAAGAAGGCCCGGAACTCCGCCGCGCCGTCCGCGCCGTCCGCGCCGTCCGCGCCGTCCGCGCCGTCCGCGCCGCCCGCGCCGTCAGTGCCCGCCGCGACCATGGCGGCCCTCGGCGAGGTCGGCGGCGGGGGCCGGCGCCCCGCCCGTGCTGGCCCGCTCCGTGAGGCGCGGCGCGATCAGCTCCGTACCGCGCGCGGGCTGCCCGGCGAGGCGCGCGACGATCCGCTCCACGGCGAGCCGTCCCATGTCCCGCGCGGGCACGGTGACGGCGGTGAGCGGCACGGAGGCGTGGACGGCGACCTGGTCGGGGCAGATGGCGACGACGGAGACGTCCTCGGGGACGGCGCGGCCCTGGTGGCGCAGGACCGCGAGGAGGGGTTCGACGGCGGCCTCGTTCTGGACGACGAGGGCCGTGGTGCCGGGGCGCTCCTCGAAGACGCGGGTGACGGCGGCGGCGACGGCCGCGTAGGTGCCCTCGACCGGCCGGTGGAGCAGGCCGACGCCGTGCGTCCCGGCGGCGGCGCGCAGCCCGGTGAGGGTGCGCGTGGCGAAGCCCGTACCCCTGGCGTAGACGTCCGGCGGTTCGCCGAGGACGGCGACGCCCGTGTGGCCGAGGGCCGCGAGGTGCTCGACGCAGCGGGCTCCGGCGGCCTCGAAGTCGAGGTCGACGCAGTCGAGTCCGGTGGAGTCGGCGGGGGCGGCGGTCTCCGTGGGCAGGCCGATGAGCACGGCGGGCCGCTCGGCCTCCCGGAGGAAGGGCAGGCGGGGGTCGTCGCGTTCGACGTCCATGACGATCATGGCGTCGGCGACGGCGCTGCCCTCGACCCGGCGGACGGCCTCGGGGCCCTCCTCGCCGGTGAGGAGCAGGACGTCGTAGCCGTGGACGCGGGCGGTGGTGGTGACGGCCATGGCGATCTCCATGAGCACGGGCACGTAGAGCCCGGTGCGGAGCGGCATCATCAGGGCGAGGACGTCGGTCCGGCTGCTGGCGAGCGCGCGGGCGCCGGCGTGCGGCCGGTAGCCGAGGACGTCGATGCTGCGCTGGATCCGTTCGCGCGTCGGGGCGGAGATGGAACGCTTGCCGCTGAGCACGTAGCTGACGGTGCTGGCGGAGACCCCGGCGTGACGGGCGACATCGGCGAGGGTGACCACGTGCGCGCTCCTCGGCAGTTCCCGGGTGTCCGGGCGGCGGCCCGACGGTTCGGGTCCCGACACTAAGCGGGCGCTCGACGGGCTGTCCAGGTGGGCCGCGAAAGGTCCAAGGACCGGGTGGGCGCGCGGGGTTGTGCGCGGGCGTGCCGCGCGGTGGGATGGAGTGCGCATAGAAAGCGCTTTCTCAAGCAATGACTCTTCCTCTCCGCTCTCTCCGACTGGAGGACCATGTCCGCCCTGCCCTGGTACGAAGACGTCTCCCCCGGCCGCGGGACGCTCCCGCCCCGCGCCTGGTACGCCCGTTCCGACGCCCCCGCCCTCTCCCTCAACGGCTCCTGGGGCTTCCGCCTCTCCGCCACCGCCGACGCCGAGGACGAGTCCTTCGCGGACCCGGACTTCGACGCGAGCGCGTGGGGCACGGTCGCGGTCCCCGGCCACTGGGTCCTCCAGGGCAAGGAGGGAGCCGGGTACGGCGGTCCCGCGTACACCAACGTCCGGTACCCCTTCCCCCTCGACGCCCCCCGCGTCCCCACCGAGAACCCGACCGGCGACCATCTGCGCCGGTTCGACCTGCCCGCCGACTGGCCCGCGGACGGCGGGGCCGTCCTCCGCCTCGACGGCGTCGAGTCCTGCGCCCGCGTCTGGCTGAACGGCACGGAGCTCGGCGAGTTCAAGGGATCCCGGCTCGCCCACGAGTTCGCCGTGGGCCACCTGCTCCAGCCCCGGGACAACGTCCTCGCCCTCCGCGTCCACCAGTGGTCCTCCGGCTCCTACCTGGAGGACCAGGACCAGTGGTGGCTGCCGGGCGTCTTCCGCGACGTGACGCTCCTGCACCGGCCGGAGGGCGCCCCCGGCGACTTCTTCGCCCACGCCTCGTACGACCGCACCACCGGCACCGGCACCCTGCGCGTGGAGTGCGACGTGCCGGGGCGGGTCACCGTGCCGGAGCTCGGCCTCGACCTCGCCACCGGCGAGTCCGCGACCGTGCCCGTCGAGCCGTGGAGCGCCGAGCTCCCCCGCCTGTACGAGGCCGAACTCGCGGCCGGCGGCGAGCGGATCCCGCTGCGGATCGGCTTCCGGACGGTCGCCGTCGAGAACGGCGTGATCACCGTCAACGGCCGCCGGATCCTCTTCCGGGGCGTCAACCGCCACGAGTTCCACCCGGAGCGCGGGCGGAGCCTGGACCTCGCGACCATGCGCGAGGACGTCGAGCTGATGAAGCGGCACAACATCAACGCCGTCCGCACCTCGCACTACCCCCCGCACCCCGCCTTCCTCGACCTGTGCGACACCTACGGCCTCTGGGTGATCGACGAGGGCGACCTGGAGACCCACGGGTACGAGGAGGTCGGCTGGGAGGGCAACCCCGTCGACGACGAGCGCTGGACCCCCGCCCTGCTCGACCGGGCGGCCCGGCTCGTCGAGCGCGACAAGAACCACCCCTCCGTCGTCGTCTGGTCGCTCGGCAACGAGTGCGGCACCGGCGCCGGCATGACCGCGATGGCCCGCTGGATCCGCGACCGCGACCCGTCCCGGCTCGTCCACTACGAGGGCGACCGCTCCTGCGCGGACACCGACGTGTACTCGCGGATGTACCCGCCGCACGCCGAGGTCGAGGAGATCGGCCGCCGGGAGGACGAGGGCCCGGAGGCCAGGCGCCGGCTGCCCTTCATCCTCTGCGAGTACGCGCACGCCATGGGCAACGGACCCGGCGGGCTCGCCGACTACCAGCGGCTCTTCGAGCGGTACGAGCGCTGCCAGGGCGGTTTCGTCTGGGAGTGGATCGACCACGGCCTCGCCCATCCGGAGTACGGGTACGGCTACGGCGGCGACTTCGGCGAGGAGCTGCACGACGGCAACTTCGTCTGCGACGGCCTGCTCTTCCCCGACAGGACGCCGTCGCCCGGCCTCCTGGAGTACAAGAAGGTCGTCGAGCCGGTGACGATCGCCGCCGGGGGCGCGGCCGACGTCCTGGTGACGAACGGGCACGACATGGCCGACCTCTCGCATCTCGCGTTCACCTGGTCCTTCCTCGCCGACGGCGAGACGCTCGCCACCGGGCCGCTCGACGTCCCGGCACTCGCCGCGAAGGAGAGCGCGCGGGTGGCCCTGCCGGCCGCGCCCGCGCACCCGGAGGGCGCGGAGACGGTGTGGACCGTACGGGCGTCGCTCGCGCACGACACTCCCTGGGCGGAGGCGGGGCACGAGGTGGCGTGGGGCCAGATCCCGGTGTCCGGCCCCGTCCCGCCCGTCGTCGCGGCGGCGGGCGTCCGCCCGAGCTCCGCCGACGGCCGCCGGATCACCCTCGGCCCGGGTGTCTTCGACGCCCGGACGGGCGAGCCGGTCGCCTTCGGTCCGCTCCCCGTCACCGGCCTGCGCCTGGACGTGTGGCGGGCGCCGACGGACAACGACGAGGGCGCCGCCTGGCAGCCCGATCCGCGCCACGGAACGCTCTGGCGCGAGCTCGGACTCGACCGGATGCGGCACCGCGTCGACGACGTCGCCCTGGGCGAGCTGGGGCTGACCGTGCGGACGCGGGTGGCGCCCGCCGCCCGGGACGTCGGCCTGCGGACCACGTACCACTGGACCTCGGACGGCGAGGCCCTGCGGCTCCTGGTCGAGGTGGTCCCCGAGGGCGACTGGCGGGTGCCGCTCCCCCGGCTCGGGGTCAGGCTCGGGCTCCCCGCCGCCCTGGACCGGGCGTCCTGGTACGGGGCGGGGCCGGGGGAGGCGTACGCCGACACCCGCGCCGCCGCGCGGCTCGGCCGCTGGGAGGCGCGGGTGGAGGAGCTGCGGACCCCGTACATGCGGCCGCAGGAGAACGGGGCCCGGATCGACACCCGCCGCCTGGACCTGACCTCGGGTCCGGGCGCCGGTCTGCGGGTGTCGGGCGATCCGGTGTTCGCGTTCACGGCCCGGCCGTGGACGACGGAGCAGCTGGACGCCGCCGCCCACCGCACGGACCTGGTCCCCGGTGACACGCTCTGGCTGCACCTGGACCACGCCCTGCACGGCATCGGCTCCCAGTCCTGCGGACCGGGCGTCCTTCCGGAGTACCGGCTGGACGCGGCCCCGGCGTCCTTCGCGTTCACGTTCTCCGTGCTGGGGGGCTAGCCCCCGGCCGGCGTGTCCGGTGGAACGATCCCCCGGGCCCGCAACTCCCCCGCCACGAGGGCCGCGTACTCCGTGGCCCCCCGCAGGGAGGTGTGGGTGTTGTCCCGCTTCTCGTTCGTCAGGTAGAGCGCCTTGGAGCCCTCGGGCCCCAGGGCCTCGACCCGCGCCTTCGTGAGGGCGGTGAGGTCGATCAGCGGGGTGCCGAGGGTGCCCGCGAGGGCGCGGATCTCGGCGGGGTGGTCGACGCCGAGGCCGTTGACGAGCAGGGCGATCCCGTTGTCGAGGGTCCCGCCGGTGAACCAGCGGCGGACGATCGGCGTGACCAGGACGGGTTCGCCGCCCCTGGCCCGGATCCGCTCGACCAGGGTCGTCAGGTTGGCGCGGTAGGTGGCCGCGTCGGTCTGCTTGTCGTTGTGGGCGAGCTGGACGAGGACGGGGTCGCCGGGGCGGATCGCCGCCTCGACGGTGTCGAACAGTGCCGGGTCGGCCAGGAAGGTGACCGTGCTCTCGCCGGAGTCGGCGTGGTTGGCGACGGCGGTCCCGCGGCCCAGGTGGACCGGAAGCTGCTGGCCCCAGCCGGTGTACGGGGCGGCCGGCTGGTCGCAGACGGTGGAGTCGCCGACGAGGAAGAGACGCCTGGCCCGCGGGGCGGGGGTGACGCGGAGGGCGGTGACGCGCGGGGCGGCGCCGCCGATGACGAGGTCGAGGCCGGGACTGCCGGCCGGGCCGGTGGGCTCGCCCTCCGGATCGCGTACGTCGACGGTGAACGCCCGCCGGACGGTCTCCCCCGCCTCGGTGGCGGTCTCGGCGAGCAGGGCGCGCCGTGTCTCGCCGGTGACGGCGGTGGAGCCGGCGGTGTCGCCGCCGAGGGTGAGGGTGACGTCGTAGGTGCCGGGCGCGAGGTCGAAGTGGCAGGCCAGTCCGCCCGTTCCGGCGGTCGCGCAGTGGTCGAGGCCCTGGCCGTAGGGGCCGTCGGCGTGGGCGGCGGGGGCCGCGGCGAGCGACCCGAGGAGGGTCGCCGCGGCGGCGAGGAGTGCGGTCCTGCGCATGAGGGTCCTCCGGGGGCTCAGGCGGGGAGGTGGTCGCCGACGAGGGCGAGGTTCTGGATGGCGGCGAGGCCGTACAGCGCGGTGGTGTTGGTGCTGATCCAGAGGTGCTCGTAGCCGGGTTCGAGGGCGTCGGAGCCCTGGACGGGCGTCTTGTCCCAGACCATGGCGGAGGTGTAGCCGTCGCTCTTGTCGAACTTGGCCCAGGCGCGTGCGGCGAGCTTGGCGTCGCCCAACTGGGCCGCAGCGTAGGCGTCCTGGCGGGAGTGGCCCTGGAACAGGAGCAGGGTGCCGAAGTTCTTGCCGTAGCGGGCGGCCTGCTCGGTCTTGCCCGCGTTGAAGTAGCGGCAGTAGTCCAGCCAGGCGCTCTTGAAGGCGGGCAGGTCGACGAGGTCGATGAGCTCGGCGCACATCTCGACGAGGCCGAACATCGCGGAGAGGTGGGAGACGCCGACGACGGGTTCGGTCGCGACGGCGAAGCGGCCGGTGTCGAGGTCGTACAGGCCGGTGCCCTGGACGAAGCCGTTGGGCTGGGCGGCGATCGTCTCCATCGTGGACCGCAGCCGGGCCTCGGCCTTGGCCGCCTTCGGGCCGCCGCGCTCCCACTCGGTCAGCCAGGCGGCGGCGAGACCGCTCCAGTCGGTGCCGAAGCCGATGGAGAGGGCGTGGCGGTCCGGGGTGTAGGGCTCGGTGCGGATCTTGCGGATGGGGTCGAGGACGAGGAAGGTCTCGTCGGAGTCGACGAGGTCGTGCATGAGGTCGCCGACGCGTTCGTCCGCGGTGAGGAAGTAGTACGGGCGCCGGTAGACGGCGGTGGAGATGCGCTGCTGCTTGGCGCTGTCCGCGAAGTGCTGCACGCCGTGGCGGGTGCCGAGGCCGGCCCACTGGCCGAGGTGGTAGACGTCGACCTCGCCGGTGTGGCGGGTCATCGCCTCCGCGAAGCGGAAGATGTCGGCGCGGCCGGAGCGCAGGTACGCGTACCAGAGCCAGAGGTCGGGCGAGAGCTCGGAGTTGTCCCACGCGTAGCCGCCGATGTCGTACCGCCACTGGTGACGGTCCTCGTCGTAGGTGTGCATGATGTCGCCGTAGTCCCAGAAGCCGTACCAACGGCGCTGCTCCGCCTGGTCCTTGTAGTAGGAGAAGAGGTAGTCGAGGCGGTCCTCGATCTTCGCCCTGGCGGGGGTGGAGCGGTCGACGGGCGAGAACAGTCCGCCGAACACCCGTGCGCGGACGAGGTCTTCGGGGCTGACGGCGAGCTGCGGCGGGACGCGGACGGCCTCGGCCTGGGCGACGAGGTCGGCGGCGGCGGGGGTGGCGGCGTTGGCCCAGAAGAGGAGCTCGCTGGTGCGGGCGATGCCGTACGGGGTGCCGAAGCCCGGCTGGTAGTCCTCGTACGTGATGTTCAGGCCCTCCAGCTGCTCGGGGAAGGCCTCCTGCCCCATCCCGTCGTGGTAGAAGCGCAGGTCCATGGGCTGGGCCTCGGGAGACCAGAGCCAGAGGGTGACCTCGGCCTCGTCGCCCGCGGCGTTCCGGATGTCGAGCTGTGCGGGGTGCTTCTGCCAGAAGTCCCGGAGCCCGAAGGAGAGTCCGCCGGTGACCCCGCCCACGTAGCCGAAGCCGGAGGCGCGACGGCCGCCGCCGGCGGCGATCCAGCCGTGGCCCGGCTTGGTTCGCTTGCGCAGGGCGAAGCCGTCGGCCGAGAGCTGGGAGAGGGTGTAGTCGCCCCAGGTGGGGACGTACTGCATGCGGGTGGTGACGCGCTGGTCCCAGGTGGCGGGGTCGGGCAGCTTCTGGCCCTTGACCTGGGCGGTGCGGACGGCGGCGCCGGGATCGCGGCGCAGTCCGGTGATCCCCTGCACGGCCTCGGTGAGGAAGCCGGCACCCTCGCCCGCGATCCGGACGTGCCGGTCGTACATGGCGTCGCGCATGGGGACGGTGAAGCGGACGCCGAGGCCGCGGACGAAGTCCTTGTTCTGGTCGCCGTCGTAGGTGATGGTGTGCACCATCCGGAAGGACTCGGACCCGGCGTAGAAGTAGAGCCGCACGGAGAACGGCAGCCAACTGCGGCTTCCCTTGCGGTGCTTGCCGTCGATCCGGACGACGGCCCGCACGGGCCCGCTCTGTTCGACGACGGCTCCGGAGATCTCCCCGTCGAACCGCTCCCACTTCTCGTTGCCCTGGTCGCCGTCGTCGAGGTCGCTCTGCCGGAGCAGCACGAGCCGGCCGTCGCCGGCGATCTTCACGCCGTCACGGGTGACGGACTCGACGAGCTTGCCGCCGTCCTTCCGGACGACGGCCCGGACGGTCCCGGTGTCGACGGTGATCCGCCGGTCGGTCTCGGTGACGGAGACGGTCTTCGCCCCGGCGACGGGCGCCCCGGCGGCGAGGGTGAACCGCTCGCTCCCTGCGGCCTCGGGCCCGACGGCGTGCGCGGTCCACTTCAGCGATCCGTCGGGCCAGCGGGCGGTGGTCCAGGTCTGCACGGGCACGGCGGTGCCGTCGGCGCGGGTGAGGGAGAACTCCTGTCCGTCCGGGTGCACCCCCTTGGGCCAGGCGGCTCCGAACGTCGACCCGGCGGCGGCCCCGAGACCCTCGGGCTCCAGCCAGCCGACGGTGGCGGGCCGCTCCCCCGCCGGAACGCTCTCGACGGGCGCGGCGGCCCTGGCCTCCCCCCGCCCGAGCGCCCAGCTGAACTGGGCGGCGGCCCCGGCGACGGCGGCGGCCTTGAGGAGGGAGCGACGAGGTAGCGAGGACACGGGGGCTCCTTTCATGGGCATGCGAGGGCATGCCGGTGGAGGGGGAGGGAGGAGAGGAGAAGAGGGGAGAGGAAGGAGGGACGGGGGCCCGGGGCCGCGGGCCCGGCGCGACTCGGAACGGCTCACGGCCCCGGGAGTCGAAGGGGAGGCGGTCGACGACGGCGGTCGGGGGTGGCGACGGCGGTCACAGTCGACAACAGCAGTCGCGGTCAGCGACGGCAGTCGGGGTCAGCGACGGCAGTCGGGGTCAGCGACGGCAGTCGGGGAGGCGGTCGGCCGGTCAGGCCGTCGCCGGAAGGGACCCCCGGTGCTCCGTCGCCAGGGTGGCGGCGACCAGGATGCCCACGGCCGGAAGGGCCAGGGGGGCCGAGAACCAGGCCGACGCGGCGATGACCGCCAGGCCGCAGACGATGAGGAGGGAGCCCGCCGGGTCGCTCAGGGCCCGGCGGGCGGCGGCGCCGAGGAGGGGCCGCCAGCGGAGACCCGGACGCCACGCGGTGGCGGCCCGGAGGAGCGTGACCGTCGCCCAGAGCGCGGCGACCAGGGCGACCGCGCCCGTCGCGCGCCCGCCGGGCACGGGCAGGGCCCGTACGAGGGCCAGGTCGGCGCCCACGAGGAGCAGGACGGCCAGGTAGCCGAGGCCCGCCGCCGTACCGCCGCCCCGCAGGGCCGCGCGCAGGTCGGCGGCGAAGGACCGCAGGCCGGCCGGTTCGTCGCCGGTCCAGCGCCGCAGGTGCCCCGCTCCGGCGGCGAGCGCCGCCGGGAGGGTCACCAGCGGCAGCGCGGCGACGGTGATCCAGACCCCCACGAGGAGGCTCTCGGCGAAGACCCCGAACCGGGCCCGGAACCGCTCGCCGGCCGCCGGGGCGGCCGTCACTTGAGCCCCGAGGTGGCCATGCCGTCGATAAGGTACCGCTGGAAGGCGAGGAAGAAGGCGACGACCGGCAGCAGCGCCACGAGCGACATCGCGATCATGCCGCCGTAGTTGGCGACGCCGTCCTGGTCGACGAACATCTTGAGGCCGAGCGAGACCGTGTACTTCTCGGGTTCGTTCAGATAGATCAACGGCCCCATGAAGTCGTTCCACGCGTTGATGAACGTGAAGATCGCGCTGGTGATGAGGGCCGGCCGGCACAGCGGCAGCACGATCGACCAGTACGTCCGCAGGTGCCCGCACCCGTCGAGGCGGGCCGCCTCGTCCAGCTCCTTCGGCAGTCCGCGCATGAACTGGACGATGAGGAAGACGAAGAACGCGTCCGTCGCCAGGTACTTGCCGAGCAGCAACGGCGTGTACGTGTTGATGAGTTCGAGCTTCTGGAAGAGAACGTACTGCGGGATGAGCAGCACGTGGTACGGGAGCAGCAGCGTGCCGATCATCAGCGCGAAGAGCAACCCCCGCCCCGCGAAACCGATCTTGGCGAAGGCGTAGGCGGCCAGCGAGCTGGAGACGAGGACGCCGACGACGGAACCGAGCGCGAGGAAGAGGGAGTTGCCGAAGAACGTCGAGATGGGGATGTCGGCGATGCCGTCGGCGAGCCGGCGGTAGTTGTCGGTGATGGGGTCCGTCGGGAAGATCGTGAGGCTGCCGACGATCTCGTCGTTCGGCTTGAACGACCCGCCGATCACCCACACCACGGGGTAGAGGATGACCGCGAGGACGGCCAGCGACCCGAGGTGCCAGGCGACCGAGCCGAACGAAAGCGACCGGCCTGTGCGCGCGGTGAGGCTCATCGGCCTCCCTCCTCGTAGTGCACCCAGCGCCGCTGGGACCAGAACAGCACGGCGGTGACGAGACCGACGGCGAGCAGCAGCATCCACGCCATCGCCGAGGCGAGGCCCATCCGGCTGTTCTCGAAGCCCTGGATGTAGAGGTAGCAGGTGTAGACGAGCGTGCCGTCGGCCGGGCCGCAGGCGTTGCCCTGGCTGCCGATGATGTAGGCGGAGCCGAAGATCTGGAACGAGTGGATGGTCTCCAGGAGCACGTTGAAGAAGAGCACCGGGGAGATCATCGGCAGGGTGATGCTCCAGAAGCGGCGCCAGGGGCTCGCCCCGTCGACCTGCGCCGCCTCGTACAGCTCGCGCGGGACCTGCTTGAGTCCGGCGAGGAAGATGACCATCGGCGCGCCGAACTGCCAGACGGTGAGCGCGACGAGCGCGTAGATGATGCGGTCGGGGTCGCCGATCCAGCCGCCGGGGTCGAGCCCGATGAGCTGCTGCCCGCGGTCGACGGCGGCGCCGTCGGAGAAGAGGGCGCGCCAGACGATGGCGATGGAGACGCTGGCGCCGATGAGCGAGGGCGCGTAGAAGGCGGCCCGGTAGAAGCCCTGGCCGCGCCGGCTCTGGTTCAGCAGGACGGCGACGCCGAGCGCGGCGGCGAGCTTGAGCGGGGTGCCGACGAGCACGTACCAGCCGGTGACCTTGACGGAGGTGCGCCAGCGGGCGTCGCCGAACATCTCGGTGAAGTTGTCGAGGCCGATCCACCGGGGCGGGTCGAAGAGGTTGTAGTCGGTGAAGGCGAAGTAGAGCGAGGCGACCATGGGTCCCGCGGTGAGCAGGAGGAAGCCCGCGATCCACGGCGACATGAAGAGGTAGCCGGCGAGGTTCTCGCGGCGGGCCCCGCCGGGGCGGGTGCGGGAGCCGCGTCGGGAGCGGGCGCCGCTCGGGCGACCGCCGCCGACGGGAGAGGCCGCGGTCTCCCCGTCGGGGCGGCTGTCCGGCACGGCGGTCGGCTCGTCGGCGGGTGCGGCGGTCGGCGCGCCGGTCGGTGCGTCGGTCACGGGGGCGTCCATCAGGAGGCGAGGGCGGTCTTCGCCTCGGTGAAGTACTGCTTCACCGCGTCCGCGACGGGCCGCTTCCCGAGCGACATCTCCTCGGCGAGCCGCATGAACGCGGCCTCGCACACGTCGGCGCCGGCCGGGTGCGGCGTGATCGGCTCCAGGACGCGGGACTCGACGAGCTGCTTCTCGTACGCGGCGATCTGCTTGCCGACCGGGTCGCTGGGCACGTACGCCTGGTACTGGGCCTCGGTGGCCGGGACGCCCCGGTCGTAGCCCATGATCCTGCCGACCTCGGGGTCGTGGACCATGAAGTCGATGAACTGGGCTACTTCCTCGGGGTGCTTGGTGCGCTTGGAGGCGCTCAGCATGAGGGAGCCGAGGTACTGGCCGGTCTTGTGGCCGTCGGTGGTGGGGATGGGCGCGAGCCCGTACTGGCTCTTGCCCTCGGCGGTGTAGCGGACGGCGAAGTTGTCCCAGGTGAACTCGCAGCCGGCGAGCTCGGCGGTGACCGCCGACTTGGGCTTGGCCGGGATGGTCTTCTTCGGGTCGGCGTAGACGCCCGACTTCACGCGGGCGGCGGCCTTGGTCCACCAGTCCGTCAGGTCGGCCTCGGTGAAGCCGAGTCCGGAGGTGGTGAAGAAGGCCTTGCCCTGCTGGCGGAGGTAGAGGTCGTACAGGTACATGATCCCGTACGGCCCGGAGTCGCCGGCCCGGCCCTGCGTCTCCTGGATCTTCGCGAGGGCGTCGTGGTACTCGTCCCAGGTCCAGCCGGGCTTCGGGGTGACCTTGGCCTTGGCGAAGACGGTCTGGTCGACGACGAGTGCCATGGAGTTGCTGCCGACGGGGAGGCCGAGGAGCTTGCCGTCGACCTCGCCGAACTTCTCCAGGCCGGCCCGGAAGCCCTCCAGGCGGAGGTGGCCCGCCTCGGCCTGCTCGCGCAGGTCGAGGAGGACGTTCTTCGCGTCGTACTTGCGCAGGAAGCCGATGGCGTTCTGGAAGACGTCCGGTGCGTTGCCGCCCGACGCCTGGGTGTTGAACTTCTTCCAGAAGTCGGCGTACGGCTGGAAGTCGGTCTTGACCTTGATCTTCGGGAACTTCTTCTCGAAGAGGGCGATCGACTGGTTGATCCGCTTGGCGCGGTCCTCGGAGCCCCACCAGCTGTACCGGATGGTGACCACGCCGTCTCCGGAACCCGAGTCCGAGCCGGTTCCGCAGCCCGCCGCGGTCAGGCCGAGTGCCACCAGCGAACCTCCGGTGACCTTCAGCATGCTCCGACGGTCAACAGTGCTTTGAGTACGCACAGTTCGTCCTCCGCGCGTTATTAGAACGTTTCAGGAAAGCGCTTGCTGAGACAAAGTAGGGTCGTCCGTCAGTCACGTCAACGCTTCGGACAGGAAGTTTCGAGGCGCTTCGACCGAGGAGAGGACCCCACCTTGTGAAAGGATTCAAAACATGGGCCCCGCGAGGAACCCTCAGGCCAGTCGCACGACGTTCCAGGACATCGGCTCCAGGACGGCCCTGAGGACCCCGTCGTCGAGGCGCGTGCCGTCCACGGCGTGCGGCAGGACCCGCTCCGGCTCGTCGAGGGTGTTGCGGGCGTCCGGGTCCGCGTCGGCGAGCGCGGTGTGCTCGACGACCCGGTCGAGACCGAGGCCGCGCAGGGTCACGTCGAGCGGGAGGGGACGGTTCTGGTCACGGTTCACGGCGAAGACGGTCACCGAGCCGTCCTCCGCGCGCACGGCGGTGGCGTGCAGCAGCGGGACCTCGCCGAACCTGGCCGTCGTGTACGTCGGCGCGTCCACGCGCACGTCCAGGACGGTCCCGCGGCCGTACCGGGAGGCCTGCGCGAAGGGGAAGAAGGTGGTCTGCCGCCAGGCCGGGCCGCCGGGCTCGGTCATGATCGGGGCGATCACGTTGACGAGCTGCGCGAGGCAGGCGACGGCGACCCGGTCGGCGTGCCGGAGCAGGGTGACGAGGAGGCTGCCGAAGACGACGGCGTCGGTGACGGTGTAGACGTCCTCCAGGAGGCGCGGCGCCTCCTGCCAGTCCTCCACCGGGTGCGGGTTGGGCCTGCGCTGGTACCAGACGTTCCACTCGTCGAAGGAGAGCGTGAGCTTCTTCGGGTTCTTGAGGCGGGCACCGACGTGGTCGCAGGTCGCGACGACCTCCTCGATGAAGGCCTCCATGTCGACGGCGGAGGCGAGGAAGGAGTCGCGGTCACCGTTCTCCTCCTCGTAGTAGGCGTGCAGCGAGACGTGGTCGACGACGTCGTACGTCTCGGCGAGGACGGTCGCCTCCCAGGCGGCGAAGGTCGGCAGGCTTCGCCCCGAGCTGCCGCAGGCCACGAGTTCGAGGCCGGGGTCGATGCCGCGCAGCGCGCGGGCGGTCTGGGCGGCCAGCCTTCCGTACTCCTGCGCCGTCTTCTGACCGGTCTGCCAGGGGCCGTCCAGCTCGTTGCCGAGGCACCACAGGCGGATGCCGAAGGGGTCCTTGTCGCCGTGGGCCACGCGGAGGTCGGAGAGCGTCGTGCCGCCGGGGTGGTTGGCGTACTCGACGAGGTCCATGGCCTCGGAGATGCCCCGGGTGCCGAGGTTGATCGCCATCATCGGCTCGGCGCCGGGTCCCGCCTTCCGCAGGAAGGTCATGAACTCGCTGAGGCCGAAACGATTCGTCTCGGTGGAGCGCCAGGCGACGTCGAGCCGCCGGGGCCGCTCGTCGACCGGACCGACGCTGTCCTCCCATCGGTAGCCGGAGACGAAGTTGCCGCCCGGGTAGCGGATCGCGGTGACGCCGAGCTCGCGGACGAGCTCCAGGACGTCGGTGCGCAGGCCGTCCTCGTCGGCGGCGGGGTGGCCGGGCTCGTGGATGCCGGTGTAGACGCAGCGGCCGAGGTGTTCGACGAAGGAGCCGAAGAGGCGGGGGTCGACGGGGCCGACGGTGAAGTCGGGGTCGAGGGTGAAACGAGCGGTGCCGGTGGTGCGTTCGGGCTGGGACACGCGATTCCCTCTCGTTCGAGACGCATCCAGACGCGCTGGATGTTCGATATTTCGACCAGTGGTCGTGTCGTCGGACGAGAAGGTAGGAGCGCGACTCGGGAACCGTCAATGGACGCCCGAAGGCCGGGCGGCCCCCCGTCGTGTTCACGGGGGTCCGCCCGGCCTCGTCGTACGCGGGCCCTGCTCTGTGCGGGGCGGGCAGTTATTCGAGCAGGTCCGCGTACGCGCCCATGGCCAGGGCGATGTCCGCCTGGGCCCAGAACCGGTGGTAGGTGAAGACGGGGGCGGCGCCGCCCGCCAGGTAGGCCTCGATCTTCGGCCAGGCCGGGTCGTTCTTGTAGAAGGACCGGATGGAGGCGAAGGTCGAGGAGGAGTTCACGGCGTCACCGTTCGGCATGACGCCGGTCCAGCCGCTCGGCACGTACACCGGGTCGTCGAAGCGGCTGTAGTCGGAGCGGGTCTCCGGGACCGCGATGCCCAGCGCGTCCTGGTGGTGCGTCCACATGCCGTCGAGCAGCGCCTTGGCGACGCGCTTGGCCTCGGCGTGGCCGGACTTGGCCGCGTAGTAGGTGAGCGTCTTGGCGTAGGAGCCGGCGACGCCGACGTCGTTGGTGTAGTCGGCGACGGTGACGTGCAGACCGGCGTTGGCGCCCGGGGTCGCCGCGTTCCAGGTGTCGGGGGCGCCGGACCACTGGAGGGTGGAGGGGATGCGGTAGGTGCCGTCCGGGTTGATCGTGGTCTTGGACAGCGCCCAGGTGACCCACTTGTCGAGGACGGCCTTGGCCTTGGCGTCACCGGACTGCTGGTAGTACTCGGCGACGCGCTCCATCGACCAGGTCTGGAAGCCGAACCACTGGTTCGACGCCGGGTCGTGGTAGACGGGCTTCTCGTCGTAGTACATGCCGTAGAAGGTGGGGGTGCCGGCCGGCGGGGTGGCGTAGCGGCCCTGCCAGCTGTTGGTGGCACCGCCCGCGATGGCGCCCTCGTCGGACTGGAGCCAGCGGTAGAACTCGATCTGTCGGCCGAGGCTGGTCGCCCAGTCGGCCTGGCCCGTCGCCGACTTCGGCTTGAGCGGGGCGTACTGGCTGAGCGCGTACGCGGCCAGCGGGTTCTGGTAGCCGCTGTGGTTGTGGCTGGAGCCGATGCGCCACGACCAGCCGGCCGAGGTGTCGGTCGCGCCGCCCCAGGCGTAGTACCAGGAGATCAGGTAGCTGGAGCTGTCCTTGCCGGTGCCGGCCGGGCAGGTGGTCGGGCCGACGCAGTTGCCGATCTTCTTGAAGTACTTGTCGAACATGGCGTACCGCAGGTAGTCGCCCATCTTGGCGGCCTTGCCGACGGTCGCGGCGACCTGGGTGCCCTTGCCCTGCTCCTTGGCCCAGAGGTCGGCCCAGTAGGCGGCCTGGACGGCGCGGGCGTCGGCGTCGGGGGCGTTGGTGAACTTCCACTGCTTGGCGTAGGAGGAGTCGCCGGTGAAGAGGTCGAGGTAGCCGTTCTTGCCGCCGTAGGCGAACTTGTCGCAGGTCGGGTGGGTGACGGTCTCCCAGACGGACTCCTGCGGGCCGCGCTGGAAGGTGTTGATGTACGAGGGGCCGGTCGCCGTCGGGCCGGCGGAGCACTTGCCGGGCTCGTTGCCGAAGCCGTAGACGTTGTCGACGTCCTGGATCCAGTGCATGCCGTAGATGTCGTCGGTGCCGTAGGCGCTCTTCAGCTCGCCGGCGATCGGGTCGACGCCGGCGGTGACGCCGCCGTCGAGGCGCGAGGGGTACTGGGAGGGAAGGTCCCACTCGGGCGCGTAGGTGGCGGGCTTCGAGGCGTTGTAGCTGCCGGTGGTCGGCGTGTCGGCGTGGGTGGGGATCATGAATTTCTCCATGGTGTCCCAGGCGCCGTTGAACTTGGTCCAGTCGCCGGTGATCTTGCCGTACATCGCCTGGAGCCAGACGAGGTAGCTGTACGCCTCCGAGGTCGTCTCGTGCCCGTGGTCGGGGGCCTCGACGATCAGGGTCTCGACGGAGTGGTACGGGATGCCCTCGGGCGAGAAGTAGCCGTTGGCCGGGTTGGTGATCTTCCCGTGGAGGTCGAGGAAGCGGGAGTCGTACGTGGAGTCCGCGGCCAGCTGGGTGGCGGTGACCTCGGCCTTCGCGTGGCCGGGTGCGGTCGCGGTGAAGACGGCCGACCCGGTGCCGGTGGCCGCCGCGGCGACGGTCACCTTCTGGGCGGTGTTCCAGTTCGCCGGGGTGAAGGTGAGGGTCGCCGGGGTCGCGGTGAGGTTGGTGTTGCCTGAGGTACGGGCGACGGTCACCGTGACGTTGGCGGTGGGCGCGGTGGAGAGCTTCAGGTCGAAGGTCCCGGTGGAGCCCTGCCGTACGCCGAGCTGGCTCGGCGAGGCGACGAGCGCGGGTCCGGCGGCGACGGTGATGCCGACGGGGGCCGACTCGGCGGAAGCGCCGAGGCTGTCGTAGGCCTTGGCGTAGAGGGAGTGGGCGCCGGCGGCGAGGGCGGTGGCGCTGTGGGTGAAGGGCGCGGTCGTGTCCGTACCGAGGAGGGTGGTGTCGCTGTAGAACTCCACCTTGCTCACGGTGGCGCTGTCGGCCGCGGCCGCCGTGGCGGCGAGCGGGACCGCGGTGCCCTCGGTGTAGACGGCTCCGGCGGTGGGGCTGGTCAGGACCGCCACCGGGGGCTGGTGGGCGCCGGTGCAGGAGGTGCCGTTGACCGCGAAACCGGTCGGGGCGGCGTTCGTCCCGCTGTACGTGAACTGTCCGCCGACCGAGACGGCGGCGCCGGACGCGAGCGTGCCGTTCCAGGACGCGTTGGTGACGGTGACGTTCTTGCCCGACTGGGACCAGACGCCGCTCCAGCCGTTGGTGAGCTTCTGGTCACCTGCGTAGGCGTAGGTCAGCGTCCAGCCGTTGAGGGTCTCGGCTGCCCGGTTGGTGAGCGTGAGTTCGGCGGTGAAGCCCGAACCCCAGTCGTTCGTCTTGTAGTCGACGCTGCACTGGACGCCGGCGGCCTGCGCGGCGGGAAGGGCACCGAAGGCCGTGAGGCCCAGGGGGAGCGCGAAAGCGGCGGTGAGCGCGGTGAGCGATCGGCGCGCCCGTCGTCTCGTTCGGAGGCGTGAAGGTGCTCGTGACATGCGGGTGGTTCTCCTCGCGGCTCGGGAGGTCGGGGGGTGCGAAGAGCGGGGGGAGCTGCCTGTGGGGACAAGCTCTGAACCAGTGGGAGCGCTCCCACTGTGCAGTTGGGCCGCAACGGCGTCAAGATGTGCGAAGAGTCGAAGGCAGATGAGCGGGAAATTTACCCAACCCCTCTTTTGCTTGGCGTGAGTTGACGCTACGGTCTGCCCCGACCAGTGGGAGCGATTCCGTCCAGTCGGCGCACCGTCCGCGGTGTGCCCTCGCTGTCAGGACTCGCTCATGCGACATCCCCCACGTCTCACCGCGCTGCTCTCCGGAGCGGCGCTCACGATGGCGAGCACCGCTCTCGCCGTCGTGGGTACGGCCTCAGGAGCCGCGGCCGCACCCGCCTGCACAGTGGAGTACTCGGTCGCCGGCCAGTGGTCCGGCGGCTACCAGGGTGCCGTCACCGTCACCAACAACAGCGCCGCGCTGAACGGTTGGAGCCTCGGCTTCGCCTTCCCGGCCGGCCAGGTCGTCAGCCAGGGCTGGGGCGGCAAGTGGTCCCAGACCGGGGCCGACGTCACGGTCGTCAACGAGAGCTGGAACGCGTCGCTCGCCACGGGCGCGAAGGTGACGACCGGCTTCATCGCCTCCTGGACGGGGGCCAACACGGCCCCGACCGCCTTCACCCTGGGCGGCACGCCGTGCGACACGGGCGGGCCGACGACGCCACCGACCACGGCGCCGCCGACGACCGCGCCTCCCACCACGACACCCCCGACCACTCCCCCTCCCACGACCCTTCCCCCCACGACTCCGCCGCCCACCACCACTCCCCCCACGTCACCACCCCCGACTCCGGTCACGGGCGCTCCCCAACTCACCGTGAGCGGAAACAAGTTCACCGACCAGAACGGCGCGGTCCGCCGCCTCCTCGGCGTCAACCGCTCCGGCGGCGAGTTCATGTGCGTCCAGGGCTACGGCTTCTTCGACGGTCCCGTCGACGACGCCTCGGTCAAGGCCATCGCCGACTGGAAGGCCAACACGGTCCGCATTCCCCTCAACGAGGAGTGCTGGCTCGGCCTGGACAACATCAAGCCCGAGTACCGGGGCACGAACTACGTCAACGCGGTCAAGGACCTGGTGACCAGGGTCCTCGCCCACGGGATGACGCCGGTCGTGGAACTGCACTGGTCGTACGGCCAGTACACGGGGAACTCGTCGGGCTGCTCCGACGTGCACGCCTCCTGCCAGAAGCCGATGCCGAACGCCCAGTACACCCCGGCGTTCTGGACCTCGGTGGCGAACACCTTCAAGAACGACAAGCGGGTCGTCTTCGACCTCTTCAACGAGCCCTACCCGGACCGGGCGACCTCCACCGCGACCCAGGCATGGACCTGCTGGCGCGACGGAGGCAGCTGCCCCGGCATCGGTTACGAGGTCGCCGGCATGCAGGACCTGGTGGACGCGGTCCGCGCCACGGGGGCGAAGAACCTGGTTCTCGTCCCGGGCATCGCGTACTCCAACGACCTCAGCCAGTGGCTCACGTACCGACCCACCGACCCGGCGGCGAATCTGGCCGCCGCCTGGCACGTCTACAACTTCAACACCTGCTCCACCGAGACGTGCTGGAACGACACCCTCGCCCCCGTCTCCGCCCAAGTGCCCCTGCTGGCGGGCGAGATCGGCGAGAACACCTGCGGACACGCGTTCATCGACCGCGTCATGAAGTGGTTCGACGACCGCGGCCTCTCGTACCTGGGCTGGACCTGGAACACATGGAACTGCAACTCGGGTCCCGCACTGATCAGTTCGTACGACGGCACTCCGACCGCGTTCGGCATCGGGCTGCGCGACCACCTGCGCTCCCTCGCCTCATGAAGTCACCCGAGTATCCCGCGAAAGGAACCCCCACCCGCATGAGCCGCACCAGAAGCACCAGCCGCACCGCCCTCCTGGCGGCGCTCGGCCTGATCACGGCCACCGGCGCCACCGCGACCGTCTTCGGCACCGGCGCGGCCGGGGCCGCGACCCCCGGTTGCAAGGTCGACTACCAGATCACCAACCAGTGGGGCACCGGTTTCGGTGCCAACGTGATCGTCACCAACACCGGCGACCCGGTCGCCTCCTGGACCCTCGAATGGTCCTACGGCGGCAACCAGCAGGTCACCCAGGGCTGGAACGCCACCATCACCCAGTCCGGCGCCGCCGTCACCGCCAAGAACATGTCGTACAACGGCACGCTCACCACCGGCGGTTCGACGTCCTTCGGCTTCAACGGGTCGTACAGCGGCACCAACGCGATCCCGACGAGCTTCAAGCTCAACGGCATCGCCTGCAACGGCGTCGTCGACCCGCCGACCACGCCGCCCACCACTCCCCCGACGACGCCGCCGACCACCCCGCCCACCACTCCGCCCACGACACCGCCGGCCGGTGCCAAGGCCGACAACCCGTACGTCGGCGCCAAGATGTACGTGAACCCCGAATGGTCCGCCAACGCGGCCGCCGAACCGGGCGGCAGCAGGATCTCCAGCCAGCCCACCGGCATCTGGATCGACCGCATCGCCGCCATCAACGGGGCGAACGGCGCCATGGGCATCCGGGCCCACCTCGACAAGGCCCTGGAGCAGAAGGGCACCGGCGAGCTGACCGTCCAGTTCGTCATCTACAACCTGCCCGGCCGCGACTGCGCCGCCCTCGCCTCCAACGGCGAGCTGGGCGCCACGGAGATCGACCGCTACCGGACCGAGTACATCGACCCGATCGCGGCGATCTTCGCCGACCCGAAGTACGCGGGTCTCCGGATCGTCACCACGGTCGAGATCGACTCCCTGCCGAACCTCGTCACCAACGTCGCCGGTCGCCCGACCGAGACGGCCAACTGCAACGTCATGAAGGAGAACGGCAACTACATCAAGGGCGTCGGTTACGCGCTCAAGAAGCTCGGCGCGATCCCCAACGTGTACAACTACCTCGACGCCGGCCACCACGGCTGGCTCGGCTGGGACTCCAACTTCGCCCCCTCCGCCGACCTGTTCAAGCAGGCCGCGACCGCCGAGGGCTCCACGGTGGCCAACGTCCACGGCTTCATCGTAAACACCGCCAACTACAGCGCCACCGTCGAACCGCACTTCTCCGTCACCGACACCGTCAACGGCACGACGGTGCGCCAGTCGAAGTGGGTCGACTGGAACCAGTACGTCGACGAGCAGTCGTACGCCCAGGCCATGCGCGACAAGCTGGTCTCCATCGGCTTCGACAGCAAGATCGGCATGCTGATCGACACCTCCCGCAACGGCTGGGGCGGAGCCAACCGGCCCACCGCCCCCGCGGCGAAGACCAGCGTCGACGCCTACATCGAGGGCAGCCGCATCGACCGCCGGATCAACCCCGGCAACTGGTGCAACCAGGCCGGAGCGGGCCTCGGCGAGCGACCCAAGGCCGCGCCCGCCGCGGGCATCGACGCGTACGTCTGGATGAAGCCCCCGGGCGAGTCCGACGGCGCCTCGAAGGAGATCCCGAACACCGAGGGCAAGGGCTTCGACCGGATGTGCGACCCGACCTACACGGGCAACGTCCGCAACGGGAACAGCATGTCGGGCTCCCTCCCGGACGCCCCCCTGGCCGGCAAGTGGTTCTCGGCCCAGTTCCAGGAGCTCATGAAGAACGCCTACCCGGCGCTCTAGCACCCCCCGCCTGACCAGCCTGCGGCCGGCCGATGCCCACGAGGGGCATCGGCCGGTCGCGGCGCGCCCGTACATCGAGCAGGATAGGCACCGTGATCAAGGAGGACGGGAGCCCGCGCTTCACGCTGCCGCGGGGTGCGACGGGCTTCTTCGTCCCGGAGGACGGTCCGCTGCCGGCGTCCGACGTCCGCGCGTTCCGCACCGCGCTGCACGCCGCCGCCCGCGCCACCGGGGGCGAGGTGGGCGGGATCGAGGCACAGGGGTATCCCCGGACCTTCCACATCGCGACCGTCCTCGGCCGCACCGGCGAGACCGTCGTCCTGTGCCACGCGCACCATCCCTGGATCGCCTTCGCCGGCGAGCGCCGGGACTGGTACCGGGAGGAGTTCCTCTCCCCTCCGCCGTGGGCGCACGTCTTCGCCGAGACGGGCTTCACCGTGCTGGGCGGGGAGCTGCTCGCCCTCCCCCTCGCGGAGGTGGACACCTCGGTCCTGACCCGGGGCGAGTGGCGCCAGGCCCGCCTCTACGGCGTCACCACACTGGGCGGAGTGCTCTTCAACGCGTGGGACTGACGGCCGCGCGACCTCCCCCGAAGGCCGTCTTCCCCCCTGCCTCCGACCAGCGCCTCAGCAGGACTCCCGCACGACCAGCTCCGTCGGCAGTACCTGGCTGCGTGCCTCCTCGCGCGCCTCGGCGATCTCACCCATCAGCATCCGCGCCATCGTCCGCCCCATCTCCTCGATGGGCTGCCGCACGCTCGTCAGCGGCGGGTCCATGAGGCGGGCCACCGGCGAGTCGTCGACGCCGACGAGCGCCACGTCCTCGGGCACCCGCCGGCCCGCCTCCCGCAGCACCCCGCGCACGCCCGCCGCCATCACGTCGGACGCGGCGAAGACGGCGTCCAGGCCGGGGCTGCGGTCGAGCAGTTCGCGCATGGCCCGCCGGCCGCCCTCCTCGGTGAAGTCGCCGGCGGCCACCAGGCCCTCGTCGGGGGCGTGCCCGGCCTCGGCGAGGCCGGCGCGGTAGCCACCGAGCCTGGCCCGTGCCACGTACATGTCGAGCGGGCCGGTGACGGTGGCGATGCGGCTCCGGCCGCGCCCCACGAGGTGCGCGACGGCCGCCCGCCCCGCGCCGATGTTGTCGGAGTCGACGTACGGCACGGGTTCGGCCTCCGAACGGCGGCCGTTCATGACGACGGGGATGCCGAGTTCGCGGATGCGCTCGGGGAGCGGGTCGTCGCCGTGGACGGAGGCGAGGAGGACGCCGTCGACGCGCTGGGCGGCGAGGTACTGCTCGAAGCGCTGCCGCTCCTGCGCGCTGCGGACCAGGGTGAGGAGGAGCTGCTTGTCCGCGTCGGCCAGTTCGGCGCTGACGCCCCGGATGAGGTCGAGGAAGTACGGCTCCGCGAAGAGCCGCGCCTCGGCCTCGGGAATGACCAGCGCGATGGCGTCGGTGCGGCTGCCCGCGAGGGCGCGCGCGGCCTGGTTGGGGACGTAGCCGAGTTCGGCGACGGCTCTGGCGACGGCGGTTCTGGCCTGCTCGCTCACCCGGGGGGAGCCGTTGATGACGCGGGAGACCGTTCCCCGTCCGACCCCGGCCCTGGCCGCGACCTGCTCCAGAGTCGGTCTGCCGCTCTGCCGTCCGTTCGCCACCGCCGAACTCCCCTCCTGGACACGGAAGCTATGG
The DNA here is from genome assembly GCF_040641575.1 of Streptomyces sp. NPDC020807. Lineage (NCBI taxonomy): Bacteria > Bacillati > Actinomycetota > Actinomycetes > Kitasatosporales > Streptomycetaceae > Streptomyces > Streptomyces sp. NPDC020807. The sequence continues at coordinate 58,534 of NZ_JBFADU010000006.1, read as the reverse complement.
GAGCGCTCCCATGTCGCGCTCACCCTAATCCACGCGGACACCCGCACGCCACGACCTTGCGTTCAGGAGATGACGGCCATGTGGCCGGTAGCGCACGCCGAAACGCCCGGAAAACCTTCCGGTAACGAATCCGTGTTCATGTCTTGACACCCGCACCCGCCAGGCAGCAACCTTCCGGCAACGACGTGGGAGCGCTCCCATACAGGGGCCCACACGGTCCCGCCGGGGGCCCACACAGCGCACAGCGAGCACCACCTTTGGGACGAGGAGAGTGGAATGCGCACTTCCAGCAGACGCGGTCGTCGTACGGCCGTCGCGGCGGTCGCGGTCGTCGTGGCCGGTACGACCCTGCTCACCGGTTGCGGCGGCGACGGCGACGACAACGCCGGCGGGAACGGCGGTGCCGGGGGCGGCAAGATCACCCTGCGGGTCGGCACCTTCGGCTCCTTCGGGTACGACAACAAGACCGGCGCGAAGCTCTACGCCGAGTACGAGAAGTCCCACCCGAACATCAAGATCGAGGAGACGAACGTCTCCGACGGCCAGAAGTACTGGGACACGCTCAAGCTCCGCCTCACCCAGAACAGCGGCGTCGCCGACATCCAGGCCGTCGAGGTCGGCTACATCGCCGAGGCCACCGGCGAGACCATGGCCGACAAGTGGGTCGACCTGAGCAAGGAGGGCGGCGCCGACCTGGGCGCGTTCCTCGACTGGAAGGTCAAGCAGGCGACCACGGCGAGCGGCAGCGTCATCGGCCTCGGCACCGACATCGGCCCCATGGCCGTCTGCTACAACAAGGACCTCTTCGCCAAGGCCAAGCTCCCGACCGAGCGCGACGAGGTCGCCAAGCTCTGGGCCGGCGACTGGTCCAAGTTCGTCGAGGTCGGCCGTACGTACAAGAAGAACGCCCCGGCCGGGACCGCCTTCCACGACTCGGCGAGCGGCCTGTTCAACGCCGTCATCTCCAGCGACCCCGTCCAGTACGCCGACACGAGCGGCAAGCTCGACTGGGAGAACAGCCCCGGCGTGAAGAAGGCCTGGGAGACCGCCGTCGCGGCGAGCAAGGAGGGCCTCAGCGCCAAGCTCCGCCAGTTCGACGAGAAGGGCACCTGGAACGCCGCCTTCAAGAACTCGAAGTTCGCCACGGTCGCCTGCCCGAGCTGGATGACCGGCATCATCAAGGACCAGGCCGGCCCCGCCAACCAGGGCAAGTGGGACATCGCCGCGCCGCCGGTCGCCGGCAACTGGGGCGGTGCCTTCCTCGCCGTGCCGAAGTCCGGGAAGCACACCAAGGAGGCGGCCGAGCTCGCCGCCTGGCTGACCGCCCCCGCGCAGCACGCCAAGGTCTTCGCGGTCAACGGCAACATCCCGTCCTCGAAGGACACGCTGATCTCCCCGGCGGTCCAGGAGGCCAAGCTGCCGTACTTCGGCGACACCCCGGTCGGCAAGATCTTCTCCTCCGCCGCCGCCGGCATCACGCCCGCCTCGATCAGCCCGTACGACGGCCAGGTGAAGACGATCATCACCGACAACGGCATCCTCGACATCGAGCAGCGCGGCACCGACCCGGCCAAGGCCTGGGAGAACGTCAAGAAGTTGATCGACGACAAGGTCGGTCAGTAGCGGAAGGCCGAGCGCCGGTCCGCAGCCGCCCGCCCCTCCCCGGCCCGCCCCGGCGGGCGACGGCGGGCGGCGGCGGACCGGCCCCGCCCGCAGCACCGCACGCATCCACCTGGAAGGACGCCCCCGTGGCCACCTCCGTTCGGGCGAGGTCCGACGGCCCCGCGCCGCCCGCCGCACCGCCCTCCTCCGGCCCCCGGAGCCCGCGCCCCGCCCCGGGCGGCTGGCGCAGCACCCTGTACCGCTGGGACATCAAGGCGATCCCGTACGTCTTCATCGCCCCCTTCTTCCTCACCTTCGCCGCCTTCGGCCTCTTCCCGCTGATCTACACGGGCTGGCTCTCGCTCAACCGCGTACAGCTCGGCGGCGAGCCGCAGTGGAAGGGTCTGGAGAACTACACCGACCTCGCCACCAGCGAGTTCTTCTGGAACGCGCTCTTCAACACCTTCACCATCGGGGTCATCTCCACCGTCCCCCAGCTGCTCATGGCCCTCGGCCTCGCGCACCTGCTCAACTACAAGCTCCGGGGCCGCGGCTTCTTCCGCATCGCGGTCCTCGCCCCGTACGCCACGTCGATCGCGGCGGCGACACTGGTCTTCGCCCAGCTGTTCAACACCGACTACGGGATGATCAACAGCTTCCTCGGCTGGTTCGGTTTCGACCCGGTGAACTGGGAGTCGTCCAAGTGGCCGGCGCAGATCGCCATCTCGACGATCGTCACCTGGCGCTGGACCGGCTACAACGCGCTGATCTACCTGGCCGCGATGCAGGCCGTCCCGCAGGACCTGTACGAGGCCGCCTCGCTCGACGGTGCCTCGCGCTGGCGCCAGTTCATCAGCGTCACGATCCCGTCGATCCGGCCGACGATCCTCTTCACCGTCGTCGTCTCCACGATCGGCGCGACCCAGCTCTTCGGCGAGCCCATGCTCTTCGGCGGCAGCGTCGGCATCAGCGGCGGCAGCGGCAACCAGTTCCAGACGCTGAGCCTGCTGATGTACGAGAAGGGCTGGGTGAACAACTCGCTCGGCCAGGCCTCGGCCATCGCGTGGATCATGCTGCTCCTTCTGCTGGTCGTCGGCGGTGTCCAGGCCCTCGTCTCCCGTCACAACCGCAAGAAGCTGGGAGGCTGACCCCATGGCCAGCACGCTCGACACGACGAAGCCCGTCGGGGCACGCCGCTCCGACACCCGCACCCGGTTCCGTCAGTCCGCCGGCCGCCAGCACCACGCGGGACCGTTCACCTACGTCCTGCTGATCCTCGCCGCGGCCGTCTCGCTCTTCCCGCTGTACTGGAACCTCGTCGCCGCCTCGCACACCGGCGAGCGGGTCGTCCAGGCACCGGCGCCCCTGCTGCCCGGCCCCCGCCTGTTCGACAACCTCAGCTTCGCCTGGAACCAGGTCCACATGGGCGAGGCGCTGATCAACACGACGATCGTGGCCGGTCTCGTGGCCCTGTCGACGGTCGCCTTCTCGACGCTCGCCGGCTTCGCCTTCGCCAAGCTGCCCTTCCGGGGGCGCGGCGTCCTGCTCTCGCTCGTGGTCGCGACGATGACCGTGCCACCGCAGCTCAGCGTCATCCCGCTGTACCGGATCATCACCGACCTCGGCTGGTTCGACCAGCTCCAGTCGGTCGTCCTGCCCTCGCTCGTCGCCGCCTTCGGCGTGTTCTTCATGCGCCAGTTCCTGGTGGAGGCGCTGCCCGTCGAGCTCGTCGAGGCGGCCCGCATGGACGGCGCGCACAGCCTGCGGGTCATCTGGCACGTGGTCTTCCCGGTGGCCCGCCCGGCCATGGCCGTCCTCGGGATGCTCGTCTTCGTCCAGGCCTGGAACGACTTCTTCTGGCCGTTCATCGCCCTGACCCAGGACGGCAACCCCACCCTCCAGGTGGCCCTCGCCGGACTCGGCGCGGGCAACCACACGGTGGACCACGCCGTCGTCCTGACCGGCGCCCTCATATCCACGCTGCCGCTGCTCGCCGTCTTCGCCTTCCTCGGCAAGCACATCGTCGGCGGCATCACGGCCGGCGCCGTCAAGAGCTGAGCCCCCGCACGGGCTCACCTCCTCCCCGTCCGAACGTCCCTTCCCCGTACCCGCGTTGGGAGCGCTCTCCTATGACCGCGTCCGAAACCCGGCCGCTCACCGCCACCCGCTCGTTTCCGCCGAACTTCCTCTGGGGCGCCGCCACCGCCGCGTACCAGATCGAAGGGGCGGCGACGGAGGACGGCCGCACCCCCTCCATCTGGGACACCTTCTCGCACACGCCCGGCAAGGTCTTCGAGGGCCACACCGGTGACGTGGCCGTGGACCACTACCACCGGTTCCGCGAGGACGTCGGCATCATGTCCGAACTGGGCCTGAACGCCTACCGGTTCTCCGTCTCCTGGTCCCGCGTCCAGCCCACCGGCCGCGGTCCGGCCGTGCAGAAGGGCCTCGACTTCTACCGGTCGCTCGTCGACGAGCTTCTCGCCGCCGGGATCGAGCCCGCCCTCACGCTCTACCACTGGGACCTGCCCCAGGAGCTGGAGGACGCGGGCGGCTGGCCGGAGCGGGCGACCGCCGAGCGGTTCGCCGAGTACGCCGGGATCGTCGCGGGCGCCCTCGGCGACCGCGTCACCCGCTGGACCACCCTCAACGAGCCGTGGTGCAGCGCCTTCCTGGGGTACGGCTCCGGGGTCCACGCCCCGGGCCGCACCGACCCGGTCGACGCGCTGCGCGCCGCCCACCACCTCAACCTCGGGCACGGGCTGGCGGTCCAGGCGCTGCGCGCCGAGCTGCCGGCGGACCGCCAGATCTCGGTCTCGCTCAACCTGCACGAGCTGCGTTCGCTGACCTCCTCGCCCGAGGACGTCGACGCGGTCCGCCGGATCGACGCCGTCGGCAACCGGGTGTGGCTCGGCCCGATGCTGGAGGGCGCCTACCCGGAGGACCTGATCGCCGACACGGCGCACCTCACGGACTGGTCCTTCGTCCACCCCGGCGACACCGCGACGGCGAACCAGCCGCTCGACCTGCTCGCGATCAACTACTACGCGCCGACGCTGGTCTCGCACGTCCCGGACGGGGCGGAGAAGCCGCAGGACGACGGCCACGGCAACAGCGAGCACTCGCCGTGGCCCGGCGCCGACTCCGTCGCCTTCCACCGCGCTCCCGGCGAGCGTACGGCCATGGGCTGGCCGGTCGACGCGAGCGCGCTGTACGACCTGCTGACCCGGATCTCCCGGGCGTACCCCGAACTCCCGCTGGTGATCAGCGAGAACGGGGCGGCGTACGAGGACGAGGTCGCCGAGGACGGCTCCGTGCACGACCCGGAGCGCGCCGCCTACGTCCACGCGCACCTGGAGGCCGCGCACCGGGCGATCGAGGACGGGGTGGACCTGCGCGGCTACTTCCTCTGGTCGCTGCTCGACAACTTCGAGTGGGCGTACGGCTACGCCAAGCGGTTCGGCGCGGTCCGGGTGGACTACGACACCCTGGAGCGCACCCCGAAGTCGAGCGCGCGCTGGTACGCGCAGGTCGCGAAGTCGGGCGAGCTGCACGCCCCCGACGGGACCTGACCCCAAGGGGGCACGGAGGGAGGGGCCTTGCCGGTGGAACACCGGCAAGGCCCCTCCCTCCGTCATGTGGTGAGGGTCGATCAGATGTCGACGACCCGGTAGCCGATCACGTACACGCCGCCGGAGCCCTCGACCGTCCGCCACTGGGTCTCGGCGCCGACCTCGCTGCCGGTGACGAGCGTGGCGCCGAGCTTGTCGTCGCCGCCGAACGTGTCCTTGTCCCAGAGGGTCAGCGTGCGGGCCTGCTCCTTGCCGAGGATGAGGGCCGCGTTGCCGTTGCCGTCCGCCATGGAGCGGACGTAGCCGGTGCCCATCGTCTGGTAGCTGATGCCGTTGCCGGGCCAGACCTTGACGGCGTTCCCGTTGGCGTCGGTGATCTTGAGGTAGGCCTCGTCGTGGTCGCCCTCGCTGTTCTGCTGGCAGTGCAGCTCGAAGAGCTCGATCTTCACGTAGTCGATCGGCTCGGCGTGCGCGGTGCCGGCGAAGGCGCCGAGGCTGCCCAGGCCGAGCAGAGCGGTGGCGGCGGCCCGGACGACGCGGTTCTTGCGCATGATGGTGGTCCCCCTGTGTCGTCACTCGCGTGACGTTCGATGTCCTCCGGTCCGCCTCCCCCGGCGGCCCGGTGTGCCGTTTCCCCTTGGCACGACACCTACTGTGCCCTGCTCCCCCGGCCCCGTTCTACGCGCGTTCCGCTGAGTGGAACGGGGGCGGGAGCCGGCTCTCAGAGCACCGGCGCCGTCGGTGGGACGGGTCTTCTCGCCCCGCCGCGGGCGAGCGCGCGGGTGATGGCCGCGCCCGCGTCGGCGACCGCGTGGGCGAGCGCGTCGAGCCTCCGGCCCGCGGGGACCAGGGCGGCGAGGGCCGCGACCGTACGGCCGTCCGGGGAGCGGACCGGGAGCGCGGCGCAGCACACCCCGTCCATGACGTCCTCGCGGTCGAGGACGGCCCCGCCCCGCAGCGGCCCGCGCAGCGCCTTCCCGGCGGCGGTGTCGAGATGGAACGCGATCCCGTCGCGTACGGGCAGCAGCGGCTCCAGCTCGCCGGAGGCCGAACTCACCGTGATCGCCATGTCCTCGCGCAGCACGGCGAGGACCACGCTCGCGCCGGTGGCCGCCCGCAGCCGCTGGACGGCGGGGCGGGCGGCGGGCCGGAGGCCGGGGTGCGGTTCCCAGGCCTGGCCGAGGCGGTAGAGCTGCGGGCCGACGCGGTAGCGCGAGCCGGTGCGCTCGACGGCGCCGACGGCCACGAGCTGGTCGAGCAGCCGGTGGACGGTTCCCTTCGGCACCCCGCAGGCGAGCGCGAGCTCCGTCACCCCGGCCTCGTCGTCGTTGCGCCGCAGGGCGTCGAGGAGCGCGAAGGCCCCTTCGAGCACTCCGCGTCCGCGCTGCGCGGTGGGCATGACCGTGTCCGTGTTCATGAGAGTCCCCCGACTCCTCGCGCCCCGGCCGCGGTCCCCCGATGGCACGGCCGCGGGCACTCCTCCCACCATGCGGCAGAACGGGGCGTGTCGGCGAGGGGTTCGCGCCGCGCGTCGGGGGCGAGAACCGGACGACTTGTCACCCGCCGTCCGGTGTGTGGTTCCTCCGGCGTCACTCTCCGTACCTAAGCTCGTGCTCATGAACCACGCACACCCGTCCGCCGCGCTCCGGTCCTGGCGCCCCCGGCGCGTCGCCTACGGTGCGGTGGCGCTCGCCACGGTCCTCGTGCCGGCCGTGCCGTCCGCGCTCTCCGCCCCGGACACGGCGGCGGCCGGGAAGCCGTGGCTCCGGCCCGCGGGGGCGCCGCCGACGGTGATCGCCCACCGGGGCGCGTCCTCGGCGGCGCCCGAGAACACGCTCGCCGCCGACGAGGTGGCCCGGCGCGGCGGGGCCACGTGGATCGAGAACGACGTCCAGCCCAGCGCGGACGGCGTGCCGTACGTGCTGCACGACGCGACCGTCGACCGGACGACCGACGGCTCGGGCCAGGTCCGCTCCCTGACGGCGGCCCGGCTCGACGCCCTCGACGCCGGCTCGTGGTTCGCCCCGGCGTACGCGGGCGCCCGGATCCCCACCCTGGCCGCCCAGTTGGCGGACCTGCGGGCGCGCGGGGGGAACCTGCTCCTGGAGATCAAGGGCCGGCACAGTCGTGAGGAGGTGGCGCGGATCGTGCGGGAGGTCCGGGAGCAGTCGATGACGGACCGGGTCTTCGTGCAGAGCTTCGACGTCCGGTCCCTGGCGTACGTGCGGGAGCTCGCGCCCGAGCTTCCCGTGGGGCTCCTGCGCGCGTCCCTCGACGCGGACCCGGTCGCCGTCGCCGAGGAGCTGGACCTGTCCGCGTACAACGTCTCGGACACGGCCCTCGCGGCCCGCCCGCGGGTGGTGGACGAGCTGCACGCGGCGGGCGTGGCCGTGAACGTGTGGACGGTCGACAAGCCGGAGCGCTGGAAGGCCCTGGACTCGCTGGGCGTGGACGGGATCATCACCAACCGGCCGACGGAGCTGGCCGGCTGGAACGCGGGGCGGGCCCGTTAGCCGCGGCCCGCGGCGTCGAGTTCCGCCAGGAGGGCGGGGTTGACGACGGCGAGGATGCGCGCGATCCGTTCGCGGTCGGCACCCGCCCAGAGGATCTCCCGGGCCGTCCGGTACTTGGCGGTCAGCCGCTCGCGCTGCTCGGGGGTGAGGGCGGCGACGCGGTCCGGGCGGCTGTTGTGGGCGTTGTCGGCGATCTTCACCAGGGTGGCGTCGGGGTCCTCCGCGATGCGGCGGAGCTTCTCCTCGTACGACAGGCCGGGCCGGTTGGTGACGGCCTCGACGAGGGTGACGACCCGGTCCGGGATCCCGGCGGCCCTGAGCCGGTCGGCGGTCCAGTCGGTGTCCTCGATGACGTCATGGAGCAGTCCGGCCATCGCCAACTCCTCGCCGAGCGGGGCGAGTCCGGCGGCGACGGCACGGACGTGCTCGACGTACGGGACGCCGGCCTTGTCGATCTGACCGGCGTGGGCGCGGGCGGCGAGCGCGTCGGCCTCGGCGAGGGTCGTCACCGCTCGGCCTGGAGCAGCTTCGGCAGCTGGAGGGTGCGGAGCTGGTCACCGGGACGGAGCTTCGGGCCGTTGGCCCACTCCATGGTGACGAGCGGTGCGTCGCCGTCGCCCGTGTCGACGGTGGCCCCGGCGAAGCGCTCGCCGGGGACGGTGACGGCGTTGAACCTGTCGGCGGTGCGGCGGGCGGCCGCCGGGTCGACGGTGAGCGCGCAGAGCCGCTCGCGCGACGAGCCGTCGGCCTGGGCGCGGGCGCCGATCGCGTACAGGGTCACGTCCCGCGTCTGGGACTCGTTCCCCTTGCCGAAGAAGGTCGCGAGGTACGCGTCGTCGCCGACGCAGCGGGCGACGGCCTGGTAGGCCGGGTCGTCGGCGACGGACTTCCCGGGCGCGGCGAAGGCGGGCGGGGGCGCGTCCGGCGAGACCGAGGTGGAGCGGACGGTCGGGGAGACGGCGACCTGTCCGGCCTCCTTGCTCGTGAGGAGCTTTCCGCCGTCGGTCGTGCCCTCGGTGTATCCGAGCTTCTTCAGGGCGCCGGCCATGGCGTCCGGGTCGAAGCGGCCGGCGAGCCGCCAGCGGTCGGAGCCGATCTGGAGGGCGGTGACCACGTCCTTCTCGTCGAAGCCGTGCGACTGCCTGAGGGGGACGCTCTCGTGGCGGGACTGGGCCAGCTCGGGGATGCCGTAGCCGTCGAGCCCGCCGTACAGCTCCTTGTCCTTGGCCACGAGGTCCCGGGCCGCCTTCACGTCCCAGTAGGAGAGGGTCGTCCCCGCGTCCGCGGCGGGCGCGGTCCTCAGGGCCGCGGTGAGGCCGGTCTGCGGCGCCGCGCCACCGGAGGAGTCGGCGGAGTCGTCGCCGCAGGCGGTGGCCGTGACGCCCAGGACGCCGATCAGCGCCGTCGCGGCGATTCCCCTCAGGACCGTGCGTCCGTTCCGCTTCATGCGCGCCCTCCCGTGTCGGCACCGGCGGATCCCGGTGGTAGGGATCGCCCCAGAAGGGTAGTGGGTCCGCGGAGCGGCCCCCCGGGTGGGCCGGACGACGGTGTGGCGAAGGGACGGTTCGGAGTGCGGGACGACGGTACGGAACGGAGGGCGCTGTCGGCGGCGGAGCTGTTCGACGACCTGGGCATCGCGTACGAGCGGGCCTTCGGGCATCTGCCGGCGCAGCTGGAGGCGGTCGACTGGCTCGCGGCGCGACTGCGTCCGGGGGCCTCGGTGCTCGACGTCGGCAGCGGTACGGGCCGGCCGGTCGCCGACCGCCTCTCCGCGGGCGGCTTCGACGTGACCGGGATCGACGTGTCCCGGACGATGGTCGAGCTGGCCCGAGAGCAGGTGCCGGGGGCGCGGTTCGAGCACTGCGGGGTGCTGGAGTACGACGCGCCGCCGGGGACGTACGACGCCGTCTGCGCCTTCTTCCCGCTCCTGGTGATGAGCCGGGCCGAGGTGGCCGCCGCGCTGGAACGGCTCGCCGGGTGGGTGGCGCCGGGCGGCTACCTGGTGACGGCGACCGTCCCGGCGGACGTGGAGGACGTGGAGATCGAGTGGATGGGGAGCCGGGTGCGGGTCTCCAGCTTCTCGGCGGAGGAGTACGTGCGGCGGATCCGCGAGGAGTGCGGGTTGGAGGTGCTCCACCAGGCCGTCTCGGTCTTCCAGCCGGAGGACGACCGGGCGGGCCCGGAGGAGCACGTCTTCTGTTACGCCCGTCGGGCGGAGTGACCCGGGCCCCTCGTTCCTGCGTGCCCCGGGTCCCTCACTCCTCCCAGGGCGGCGGCCCGAAGTCGTCGAGGTCGGCGGGCGGCTCTTCGTCGAAGTCGAAGGGCGGCTCGTCGGCCCGCGCGGAAGCGGGGACGCGGGCGGGGGCGGGCGTACGGGCGGGGGCGGCGCTGCGGGCGGGGGCGGGGGCCGCCTCGGCGGGTGCCCCCGCGGCGGGCTCGGGCGAGTCCGTCCCGGGCGCCTCGCACTCGGCGAGGGTCGCGAGGACCCCCTCGGCGTACTTGTCGAGCTTGGCCTCGCCGACGCCGCCGACCGTGCCGAGCTCCGCGACCGTCGTCGGGAACCGCGTCGCGATCTCCCGGAGCGTGGCGTCGTGGAAGACGACGTACGCCGGGACTCCCTGCTCGCGCGCGGTCGCCGCGCGCCAGGCGCGGAGCGCCTCGAAGACGGGGACGGCCGCGGCGGGCAGGTCGACCGGGACACGGGCGCTCTTGCCGGAGGAGCGGGAGCCGGACTCCTTGCGGGCCGCGGGGGCGGGCGTCTTCTCCTTCCGCATGGCGACGGTCCTGCGTCCGCCGAGGACCTCGCCGCTGGCCTCGGTCAGGACGAGCGTGCCGTAGTCGCCCTCGACGCCGATGAGTCCCTGGGCGAGGAGCTGGCGGACGACCCCGCGCCACTCGGCGGTGCCGAGGTCGGCGCCGACGCCGAAGACCGACAGGCCGTCGTGGTCGAACTGGATGACCTTGGCCGTCCGCTTCCCCTGGAGGATGTCGATGATCTGCCCGGCGCCGAACTTCTGGCGCCGCTCCTTGGCGAGCCGCCACACGGTGGAGAGCAGCTTCTGCGCGGCCACCGTCCCGTCCCAGGACTCGGCCGGGGTCAGGCAGGTGTCGCAGTTGCCGCAGGGCTCTCCGGACTGGCCGAAGTAGGCGAGGAGGCGGACGCGACGGCAGTCGACGGTCTCGCAGAGCGCGAGCATGGCGTCGAGGTGCATGCCGAGGGAGCGGCGGTGCGCCTCGTCGCCCTCGGAGCCGTCGATGAGCTTGCGCTGCTGGACGACGTCCTGGAGCCCGTACGCCAACCAGGCGGTGGCGGGCTCGCCGTCGCGTCCCGCGCGGCCGGTCTCCTGGTAGTAGCCCTCGACGGACTTGGGCAGGTCGAGGTGGGCGACGAAGCGGACGTCCGGCTTGTCGATGCCCATGCCGAAGGCGATGGTCGCGACGACCACGACCCCGTCCTCCCGGAGGAAGCGCGCCTGGTTCGCGGCGCGCGTGCGGGCGTCCATGCCCGCGTGGTAGGGCACGGCGTCGATGCCCTGCTCGACGAGGGCGGCGGCGGTCTTCTCGACGGAGGAGCGCGAGAGGCAGTAGACGACGCCCGCGTCCCCGTCGTGCTCGCTCCTGATGAGGTCGAGGAGCTGCTTGAGGGGGTTGTTCTTCGGCACGATCCGGTACTGGATGTTCGGCCGGTCGAAGCCCGCGACGAAGTGCTTGGCCTCCTCCAGGCCGAGGCGTGCCGCGATCTCGGCGTGGGTGGCCTCGGTGGCGGTCGCGGTGAGCGCGATCCGGGGCACCTTGGGCCAGCGCTCGTGGAGCATCGACAGGGCCAGGTAGTCGGGCCGGAAGTCGTGGCCCCACTGGGCGACGCAGTGCGCCTCGTCGATCGCGAAGAGGGAGACCCTGCCCCGGTCGAGCAGCCTCTGCGTGCCCTCGGTCCGCAGCCGCTCGGGGGCGAGGTAGAGCAGGTCGAGTTCGTCGGCGAGGAAGGCCTGCTCGACGGCCTGCCGCTCGTACGGGTCCTGCGTCGAGTTGAGGAATCCGGCGCGGACGCCGAGCGCCCTGAGGGCGTCGACCTGGTCCTGCATGAGGGCGATGAGCGGCGAGATGACGACGCCGGTGCCCTCCCTGACGAGTGCCGGGATCTGGTAGCAGAGCGACTTGCCGCCGCCGGTGGGCATCAGGACGAGCGCGTCGCCGCCGCCGACGACCTGCTCGATGATCTCCTGCTGCACTCCTCGGAAGGAGTTGTAGCCGAAGACGCGGTGGAGCACCTCGGTGGCGTCGGAGACCTGGGCGGTTTCGTCGGAAAGGACCATTCGTGAAGACTAGCGGCCCCCACCGACACCTCGGCCCTCCCACCGGAACCTGTGGAGAACTCCGGACCCGCGGGGCTCACTCCTGCGGCGCGAGGTCCGCCCAGAGCGCGACGGCGTCGGGCGAGAGCGGCGCGAAGCCCTCCTCCGGCTCGTCGTCGCCCGGGTCGCCGGTCCACCAGCCGCCCTGCCCGGCGGTCAGGGGGCGCGTCTCGGCGCCCGCCCGCCACCGGCCCTGGAGGACGTACAGCACTCCGGCGTGGCCGCGGGGCGGCGTGACGGGCCGCCCGTCGACACGCTCGACGCGGGCGGACCGGAGCCCTCGACGCACCATGATGTTGAGGGCCCGGCAGGCGCCGCCGCGCAGTTCGGCGGCGAGCTCCAGGTCTCCCGCGAACTCCAGGGGCTCCCCCACGCGCGCGGTCCGGTCGTACGCCCCCGGCTCCGTGAGCCGCACCCCGTCGCCGGAGAGGAGCGTGAACGTCCGGTCGATGCCGGGGAACGCCGAGAACGGCCCGTCGCCGTCGATGTCGGCGACGCTCGCCCGCCACTGGAACTCCTCGGCGCCGGCCGGCCACGAGACGATCTCCCGCGTGGCGCCCCCGCCGTTGCGCCACCTGCCCGCCGTCAGGGTCTCGACGTCGAAGCGGTGGTGGTGCATGCGGGGGCTCCTGTCGGTACGCGGATCAGTACACGGTAATGAACTTGGCGACGCTCGGCACGCCTTGGGCGTTCAGGGCGAAGAGCATGTAGGTGCCCGGGATGACCGCCCCCTTGTCGGCCGGAAGGGAGACCGTGTACGTGCCGGTGGTCACCGCCGTGGACCTCAGCGGGACCCGCCGCTGGTCGTTGTCGGTCGAGTGGGTCGCGGCGGCGGCCCGCATCAGGACGAAGGAGGACACCGCGCCCTGGGTGGTGACGGTGAGCGAGGAGCCGGCGGCCGCCCGGGCCGGTACGCCGCCGCTGACGACGGGACGCGGCTTCGGCGTACCGTCCGCGTTGAGCAGGTACGGCGGGGTGAACACGGCCCCGTCGGCGTGGTTGGTGGCGCAGTCGCCGCACAGGCCGCCGCCGCCGGAGAAGATCCGCCCGTCGGGCAGCAGGTTCGCCACGCTGTGGTAGTTGCGCGGGATGGCCATGGAGGCGAGCGGGGTGAAGCGGCCGGTCGCCGGGTTCCACAGTTCGGGGGTCAGCACGGAGGTGGCGTCGCTGAACGGCACCGGGAACGACTGGCCGCCGAAGACGGCGACCTTGCCGTCGGGCAGGACGACGCTGTTGGAGAACCCGCGGGCGTGGTCCATGTCACCGGTGCGCGCGGACGTGGCCTGTCCGGCGCTGATGCTCACGGTGTACGCGCGCCGGGTGGCGGGCACGTTCTGGTACGCGGTCGAGCCGCCCAGCGTGAGCAGCTTGCCGATGTCGTACGCGACGGCGTTGCCGGTCATGGCGTCGGGGCTGTCGGCCCTCAGGCCGGCCGGCTTGAGGGTTCCGCTGCCGCCGGTCGTGATCCAGTTCATCATCTTGCTCGGACCGAGCTGGAGCACCTTGCCGCCCGTGGTCGCGTAGAGCCACATGTGGTTGTCGGCGCGGTAGGCGCCGGCGGGGTCCGCCGTCATCGCGGGGGTGGCGGGGACGCCGGGGAGGGTGCGCCAGGTGCGGGTGGCCGGGGACCAGACCTCGCCGGACTTGTCCCCGGCGGCGCCGCTCCAGGACCCGCCGAGGACGAAGGCCTCGCCGGTGGAGAGCAGGGTCATGGCCTGGTAGCCGCGGGCGATGTTCATGTCGGCGGTCGCGGTCCAGGTGTCGGTGGCCGGGTCGTAGATGCTGGCCTTCTCGGCGTTGCTGCCGCCGGTGACGAGGACGCGGCCGTCGGCGAGCATCGCTATGCCCGGGCAGAACATGTCGTGTCCGGTGTTGTCGATGCGGCGCTGGGTGACCGTGCCGGTCTTGAGGTCGAGGATCGCGGTCTGGGTGTAGCCGTTGCTGCCGCCGAAGCGGTCGACGGCGTACGCCGACCAGGCCAGGAGCTTGTTGCCCGGCAGGACGGCGGTGGCGACCGGCACGAGGGGGAAGCCGGTGATGCGGCTCCAGGAGCCGTGGGCCGCCGGGTTGGCGGGTCCGCTCAGGCGTATCTCGGCGGCGGAGCTCCAGGGCCCGCGGTTCCCGGCCTCGCCGGTGGCGGTCAGGCGTATGAAGCGGGTGCTGACGGTGCTGGTGAAGGTGGCGGTCTTGACGGTGTTGTCGTCGCGCCAGGTGCCCCGGGCGACGGGCGCGCCGAAGGTGGTCCCGTCGGTGCTGGTGGTGACCGTGTAGGCGCCGACGCGTCCGTTCACGCCGTCCCTGCGGGGCTGGAACACGAGGGCCGCGACGGATGCCGTGCGGTGCATGTCGATGGTGATGCTGTGCGGGAGCGGGACCGGGGTCCCCGCGTAGCGGCTGTGCCAGTGGGTGGCGGCGTCGCCGTCGAGGACGTTGCCCGCGCGGCCGTTCTCCTTGGTGGTCTCCTCGTCGCTCGCCGTGGCGGTCCACCCCGTGCGCGGCAGGTCGACGGTGGCGGCCGGGGTGCCCGGGTCGCCGAGCAGGTTGAGTTCCGCCGCGGAGGTCCACGGGCCGCGGTTGCCGGCCTCGGTGACGGCGGTGAGCCGGACGAACCGGGCGCCCTTCGGGGCGAAGCCGAGGGTCTTGGCGGAGGCGTCGTCCGCGAGCGTGCCGGTGGCGACCGGGCTCCCCCAGTTCAGGCCGTCGGTGCTCAGGCTGATGCTGTACTGGCCGACGCGCCCGTTGATCCCGGTGACGCGCGGCTGGTAGACGAGGCCCGAGACCACCGCCGTGCGGTGCATGTCGACGGTGATGCTGTGGGGCAGCGGAGCCGGGGTGCCCGTCCACTTGCTGTGCCAGATGGTGGCCGTACTGCCGTCGAGGACGTTGGCCGCGCGGCCGTTCTCGCCGACGGTCTCCTCGTCGCTCGCCGTGGCGGTCCACCCGGTCCTGCTCAGCAGGGGCGCCGCGGGTTCCATGGCATTCGCCGGGGCCACGGCGTGATGCGGCGACTGCTGCGCCGGCCGCTGGTCCGCGGCGCCCGGCGACGGATCGGACGTCGGACCACGGCCGCCCGGTCCGGTGCTCGCCACTCCCAGCCAGGGCGTCAGCGCGACGAGCAGCGAGCCGAGGGCGAGGGCGACGAGCAGGGGGGAGCGACGGAACGCCCGGGTGAGGGCGCGGACGCTTCTGGGGTGCAAGCGGACCTCCAGGGAGAACCGTGAACCGCTGACGACCCCCAGAACATAGGGCAGCGCACCTCAACTCGTCCGGAGAACAGCGGAGTTGGCAGACATTCGCCCCATCCGGACCCGGAGCCCCCGACTCCGCCGCGGACCGACCGGCCTCCCCCCGGTCGGCCGGGTCCGCCGGAACGGGGCATCATGGACCCGTGACCGACAGCAAGAACATCAACAACCCCGTGGGCCAGGGCGGCGGCCAGCGCAAGCGGCTCTCCCGGGCCGAACGCCAGAACAACGGGCCGCACCGCAACCTCGACCGCCAGGGTGCCGCCGACCGGAAGGCGGAGCTGATCCGCAAGATGCGCGAGAAGACCCAGGCGACCGGGAGCGCCGACCGGACGGACGACGACGACACCCCCCAGAACTGACACGCGCCGCCCCGGGGCGGCGGCGGTCACAGGTTCACCGCTGCCGCGGTCTCCCGCAGTTCCTGCCGGCTCATGTCCACGACTCGGGTGGTGAAGAACCAGGAGTGCCCGAACGGGTCCTCCAACTCCGCCTGCAGGTCCCCGTGGAACTGCATCTCCACCGGTCGGATCACCTGCGCCCCGGCGGCGACGGCCCGCTGGGTGAACGACTCGACGTCCGGCACGAAGACCAGCAGGTTGACCGGCGTACCGCCGACCGTGCGGGGGCTGCGGAAGCGGTACTCGGGGTACTCGTCGCGCAGCATGAACACGGCCTCGCCGATCCGGAACTCGGCGTGCGCGATCTTGCCCCCCTGGCGCGGGATCTCCGCGCTCACCTCGGCGCCGAACGCCGTCCGGTAGAAGTCCAGGGCCGCTGCGGCGTCGTGCACGTTGAGGTAGGGGACGCCGCTCTTGTACGCGTCGGGGACCGGGTTCGTCATGGTGTTTCCTCTCGCTGTCGGTGAGTCCATCCTCGGCCGCCGGGCCGCCCGTACCAACGACAGGATCCGTACAGGTCATTAAGCCTGGACTTAACGATCCGCCCGCCCGCCGGTCCGCAGCAGCTCGACGAACGCGCGGACCCTGCTGGTCAGGGCGCCGGCCGGCCAGACGGGCCCGTACTCGATGGGAGGCAGTCCGGTCAGCGGCAGGTACACGATGTCCGGCCTGGCGTGGTAGCGCAGGGCCTGCCGGCCCACCACGGCCATCCCGGCGCCGGCGCTGACGAGCGTCAGCAGTTCCTGCCGCGACGACGCCGCCGCCTCACGCCGCACGGGCCTGCCACTGGGCGCCTGCGGCGGGATGAGGGCGTCCAGCAGATAGCCGGGGGCGCCGACGGGTACGAGAACGGTGTCCCGGGTGAGGTCCTCCACCGTGGCGGAGTCCCGCCGGGCGAAGGGATGCCGGGCGGACACGGCCAGCATGCGCGCGTCGCGCAGCAGCACCGGCCCGGTTTCCAGACCGGCCTCGCGCACGGGCAGCTCGGTGATCTGCACGTCGAGCTCCCCGCCGCGCAGCGCGCCGAACGCATCGGACAGATGCACCTCACGGATGCGCGTCTCGCATTCGGGGTGGCGGCCGCGGAAGACCTCGGCGGCGGCCATGATCGCCTCCCCCGCCAGGGGGCTGGAGAAGCCCACGCGCAGTACGCCGGTGAACCCCCGCCCCGCGGCGACGGCACGGGCGATCCCGTCCTGGATCCGCTGGTGTCCGGCGCGCACGTCCTCCCGCAGCGCGCTGCCGACGTCGGTCAGCGCCACGGACCGGCTCGTCCGCAGGAACAGCGCCACCCCGAGCCGCCGCTCCAACTGCTTGATCGTCTGACTCACCCGCGCGCCGCTGACCCCCAGCCGCTCGGCCGTCCGCCCGAAGTGCAGCTCCTCGGACAGGGTCAGGAACACCTCGATCTCACGCCGCTCCATACCCGCAGGCTAACCAGTCGCCCCCACGCCGCCGATGCCGGGCGGCGTGCCGGTCCACCCGTGCCTCCAGGCCCGGCGACGTTCGGAGGCCCATGGGGCCCGTGTCGGCGAACTGACGTCGGATGCGGCGCGGTGAGGGGTGAGGGGTCGGGCGCCCGGTCTGGCGTCCGGTCGGGGCGTCCGACCCCTCGTCGCTCGCGCGGGGCGCGTCAGAAGCGGTCGGTGCCGCCGATCGGCAGGCTCCGCGGGATCCCCGGGAGCGTCGGGGCGTCGGAGCGCTGGGCCTGGTCGGCCGGGGTGCGGCAGGTCAGGTCCTTCGCGGGCAGCCGGCCGGTGACCAGGTAAGAGGTCGCGGTCGCGTCGGCGCAGGACCCGAGCCCGTACACGCCGTGCCCCTGGCCGCCGAGGACGGTGACCATCCTGGCTCCCTTGAGGGCCCGGCGCAGGCCCTGGCCGCTGGCCAGCGGGGTCTGGGAGTCCCACTCGTTCTGGAGGACGAGGGCGCGGACGGAGTTGTTCACCACGGTGGCCGGCTCGGCGCCGGGGCTCCAGAACGCACAGGGCTTGATGTTCGACGCGAAGTCGCCGTACAGCGGGTAGCGGACCTTGTCACGGACCGCGTCGCGCCGGTACCGCTCCGGGTCCTTCGGCCAGGCGCGGGTGTCGGAGCAGACCACGGACCAGAAGACCGCGTCCATGTTGTCGCCGGGCACCTCCGGCGGCGCGGCCGGAGCGGACGGGGCGGCGCGGCGGGCGGGCGCCGGGGGCCGGCCCTCGGCGGCGGCCTTGAGCCGGGCGGTCGCCTCGGAGGCGTACGCCACGTCGAAGACGGCGCCGCGGGCGGTGAGCCGGATGTCGTCGCCCGTCATCGGCACGCCGTCGAGCTCGATCGGCTTCCGGTCCGCCCGGGCGACCAGGCCCCAGAAGGTGGCGCCGACCTCGGCGGGGGTGGCGCCGAGCCCGTAGGCGGCGTTCCGCTCGGCGGCCCAGGCGGTCCAGCGGGTGAACGCCGGTTCCGCGCCCTCGGCCCATATCTGGATCATGCCGCGCCAGATCCGCTCCGGGTCCACGGCGCTGTCGAGGACGAAGCGGTCGGCGCGCCGCGGGAACAGCTGGGTGTAGACGGCGCCCAGGTAGGTCCCGTAGGAGTAGCCGAGGTACGAGATCTTCCGCTCGCCGAGCACGGCGCGGATGACGTCCATGTCGCGGGCCGTGTTGCGGGTGTCCATGTGCGCCAGGGCCGAGCCGTTGCGCGCCCGGCACTTCTCCGCGACGGTACGCGCCCACCGGACGTCCTTCGCGAACTCCGCCGCCTTGTACGGGCGCTGCCAGTTGAGCTCCTGCTCGTTGAGGCCGCAGGTCAGCGGGGTGCTGCGGCCGACACCGCGCGGGTCGAAGCCGATCAGGTCGTATCGCTTCCGCACGTCGTCGGCGAGCATCGGGCCCATCCAGACGGGCATGTCCAGGCCCGGTCCGCCGGGTCCGCCCGGGTTCAGGAGCAGCACCCCTCGCCGGTCCTCGGCGCTGGTCGCCTTCACCCGGGAGACGGCGAGGTCGAGGGTGCGGCCGTCGGGCCGGGCGTAGTCGAGGGGCACCTTGATCGTGGCGCACTCGTAGGAGGCCGGCCCCTCGTCCTCGCAGGGGGCCCAGCGCGGCTTCTGGCGCTCGTAGCGGGTGAGCGGGGCGGCCGCGGCCAAGGAAGCGGGGGCCGCGGCGGTGCCGTGGGACGCCGGCCCGGCCGCCGCCGAGGCGACGGCCGGGGTGAGTGCGGGCAGGAGCGTCGCGAGGGCGCCGAAGGCCACGGCGGACGCGGTGCGTCGGTTTCGCATGATGAGGGAGATCCTTGTGGGAGGTGGACTTCCGGTCCCAAGAACCCTGTCGCACAAGCGAGTTGTCCGGATCCCCCCGGAGGAGGGCGTCCTCTCCACCTGGAGGAGGAGGCGCCGCGCCGCGGGTCTCGGGGGCAGCCGCCGGGCGTGCCCCGAACCCCAGAAACGATCAAGGGGCCGTTTCAGATTGCTCTGAAACGGCCCCTTGATCAACGACTCTTTCGAGTCGGGACGACAGGATTTGAACCTGCGACCCCTTGACCCCCAGTCAAGTGCGCTACCAAGCTGCGCCACGTCCCGGTGCGCGTCTCCGCCGGGTTTCCCCGGTGGCGGCGTGCAGGAAGAACATTACCTCACTCCTGGGGGCGGGATGACGCACGGGCTGTCACCGCTGCTTCGGCGAGGGCGTCGGCGCCGCAGGTGGTGGCCAGGGCGGCGGCCCTCTCGAAGGCGGCGGGGTCTCCGGTGGCGAGGGCCAGGTCGTACTGGGCCCGGGCCTCCTCGTAGCGGGACGGGGAGGCGGCGAGGTGGGCGACGGCCTCGGTGAGGAGGCGGCGGGCCTCGGCGGGGTCGGCGAAGAGGGCCTGGCAGCGGAGGGCCTCGCCGAGGGCCGTGGGGGTGCCGAGGTGTTCGGCGTGGACGCGGGCCTCGGCGGCGATCCGGGCGGCACGCTCCGGGTCGGTCGGCGCCAGGGCGCGGGCCAGGTCGAAGGGCCACGGGGCCCAGACGACGTGGTGGCGGCCGCGGACGGTCAGCGCGTCGGCCGCCGCCTCCAGGGTGCGTACGGCCTCCTCGACGCGGCCCTCGGCGAGGAGGAGCTTCCCGAGGACGCTCGGGCCGTCGGGGAGCACGATCGCGCCGGGCCAGGGCGGGCCGAAGGAGTACTTGTCGGCGAACTCGCGGGCCTTGGCGACCTCTCCGCGGGCGAGGAGGGTGTCGACGAGGAGGCAGACGGTGTCCCAGTGGACCGGGAGCCCGTCGCCGACCCGGTCGGCGAGGCGGAGCGCCTCCTCCAGGTGGTGCTGGGCGCCCGGCAGGTCGCCCTTGCGGCGGTGGACCAGGCCGAGGAGGGCGCGGGCGAAGGCGAGGTGGGCGCCGCTCCAGCCGGAGATCTCGTACGCCCTGACCGCCTCGGTGAAGAGGGCCTCGGCCCGGTCGGTGCGGTCGGCGAAGGCGTACGCGATGCCGGTGAGCGCGGGGATCTCGAAGCCCCAGGCGGTGTCGGTCCAGCCGAGGCCTCGAGCGGGCAGGCCGCCCACGAGGGCGCGGTCGCAGAGGCGTACGACCTCGTCGGCGGGCTCGCCCCGCAGCATCGCGTCGAAGCCGCGGACGGTGATGAGGGCCCGCTCGGAGTTCTCCCCGCCGGTGAAGCCGGCGGTCAGCTCGGCGAGGCGGGCGGAGCGGGCCGGGCCGTCCTCCTCGGTCGCGACGAAGCCCTCGTACATGAAGTGGGCGGCCTGGAGGCGGCGCCGGTCGATGCCGGGCGGGGTCCGCTCGATCTCGGCGGCGAGCGCGTCGGCCGCGTCCTGGAGCTGGTTGTTGTGGGCGAGGGCCTGGGCGAGCCGGTAGGTCGCGTCGGTGCGCAGGTCGTCGCCGAGGCCGGGCATGGCGAGCGCCGAGCGGAGGTGCAGGACCGTGGCGGCGGGCGCGGTGAGCAGGGAGGCGCAGCCGAGCTCGTACAGGACCTGGGCGTACGCGTCGGCGCCGGGCGGCTCGTCGATGGCCCGCTCCAGGCAGCGGCGGGCCGCGTCGGGGGCCCCGACGGCAAGGTGTTCCCTGGCGGCGTCCCGCAGGCGCTGGACCACGTTCCGGTCGTCGTCCGGGTGGACTTCGAGGAGGTGCCGGGAGATGGCGGCGGCCCCGTACTTGGCCGATTCGAGGATCCAGGCGGCCTGGCCGTGCATGGCGGTCCTGGCGGCCTGCGACATCGAGCCGTAGACGGCGGTCGCGACGAGGGGGTGGGTGAACTCCAGCGGAGGGGAGGCGGGCCGGCCGTCGGCCTGGTGGGGGACGAGGCTGAGGTGGGCGGCCCCCGCTCCCCGCCGGTGCGGCGGCGCGGCCGCCACGATGCGGGCGTCGCGGAGGACCTGCGTGTACTCGGCGACCTCGGCCGGCCTCATGCCGGTGAGCAGGGCGAGGAGCTCGGGGGTGCTGTCGGCGCCGAGGATGGCGATGCCGTACGCGAGGCGGGTCGGGGCGGGGCCGAGGTCCTGGAGGCGGGCGACGAGGCCGCCGCCCTTGGCGCCCGCGCCGAGGCCTTCGAGGAGGGAGGCCGAGCCTGCGACGGGTTCGAGCATCCGGTCGCGGGCCTTCGCGAGGAGTTCGACCGTCTCGTACGGGTTGCCGGTGGTCACCCGCCACAGCTCGCGGCAGAAGGGTTCGTCGGCGTGGGCACCGAGCGCCTCGCGGGCGAGTTCGGCGGTGGCCTCGTAGGTGAGGACGTCGAGGCCGAGCGTCCGGTGGGCGCGCTGGGCGAAGGCGGCGAGGAGCGCGGTGCGCTGGTCACGGCCGGTGGTGTCGGGGGTCACGGGGGTACCGGAGGGCGCGGGAGAGCCGGAGGCTTCGGCGGTCCGGTCGTCCTCCGTGACCGGGCGGTGGGCGAGGACGACGAGCGCGGGGAGCCTGCGGCCCCTGCGCGTCCTCGTGAAGACGTCGAGCCACGCGAGGGTCTCGGCGTCGGCCCAGTGCGCGTCGTCGACGAGGAGGACCGGGGGCTTGTGCCGCAGGCGGTCCGCGAGGCGGCCGAGGAGTGCGGCCAGTCCGATCCGGACACCCTGCGGGTCGGCGGGTTCCTCGGAGGAGGCGAACGGCGAGGCGAGGCCGAGCGCGGGGGCGAGGAGGTCGAAGTGGTCGCCGAAGAGGCGGTTGAGCTCCTCGGCTCCGTACCCGTCCAGGGCGGGCTGGAGGAGCTGTCGCGTGAGGTGGAACGGGACCGAGGTGAGGGTCTCGCCGCCGCGGGCGGTGAGGATGGTGCAGCGGTCCTGGGCGGTGCGGTGTATCTCCGCGAGGAGCGCGGTCTTCCCGACGCCCGCGTCGCCCCGGTAGACGAGGACGCCGCCGCGGGCGGGTTCGCCCTCGGCGGCGCCCGCGACGAGTTCCTCCACGGCGTGCGCGGCCGCGGCCAGTTCGGGTCCGCGTTCGAGCAGGAGTCCGGGCTCCGGGCAGGAGTGGGCCCTGAACGGCCTGGCGAGCGGCGTCTGTTCGGGATGCGACGACACGGTGATTCACTCCCCCACAAGAGCTACGAGCATGACGCCTCCCCGGTCCGATCCGTGCAACCCGCACGGATCAGGGAGGCGTCGGATCGACGAGCCTAGCGGTCCCGGTGCTTCCGGGGGCCACAATGGGCGGGTGAACCGGACCACGAGGGATCGCGACGAGGCGGGCAGGGCGCGGAGCGCGCGTCCCCGCGACGGGCTCGGCCGGCCGCTGCCGTACGGGGCGGAGGGTGTGCCCCGGCTGGCCGAGGGGGTCGTGCGGGCGCCGGAGGAGACGGTGCGGGAGGCTCAGCGGCTGCTCGACGCGGGGATGCCGTTCCACGCGCACGAGGTCTTCGAGGACGCGTGGAAGTCGGGCCCCGAGGCGGAGCGTGACCTGTGGCAGGGATTGGCGCAGCTCGCGGTGGGCCTGACGCACGCGGCCCGGGGGAACCTGCCGGGTGGCGCCCGTCTCCTCCGCCGGGGAGCCGACCGGCTCGCGGGCGGCTCGCGGGGACGTTCGGAGAACGGCTCGGGGGACGGCCCGGAGGGCGGTTCGGGGCACGGCCGGGAAGGCGGTTCGGGGGACGGTTCGGCGCGCGGAGGCTCGGAGCCGTACGGGATCGACGTGGGCGGCCTCGTGGCCTGGGCGCGCGCGCTGGCGGCGCGGGTGGAGGCCGGGGCGGGGACGGATGCCGTCGTCGACGCGGCCGTGGAGGCGCCGCGGCTGCTCGGGGGCGCGTGAGCGGAGGCGTACGGGCGCGTGAGCGGAGGCGTACAGGCCCGTGAGCAGCGGTGTGCAGGCGGGTGAGCAGTGGCGTAGGGGCGCGCGAGCGGGGAGAGGCGTACGGGTGTGCACAGGGGCGCGTGAAGGCTCTCCGCACGCCCCCTGACCCCGCCCCTCTTCCTGCCGTCCCCCGTTGTCGTCACGCCTCCCTCGACAGTTCCTCCCGGAGGACCGTCGTGTGGCTGACCGACGGGTCCTTGGCCGCCGTCAGCAGGGTGAGCGTCCCGTCGGCGGCGCGCTCGCGGAGGCGGCTGAGGGCCTCGGCGGCGTCGGGAGCGGCGAGTTCGGCCTCGTAACGACGGCGGAACTCCTCGTACTCGCCCTCGGGCCCGTGGTACCAGCGGCGGAGCTCCGTGGAGGGCGTCAGCGCCTTGGGCCACTCGTCGATGCGGGCGTCCGTCCTGGCCAGCCCGCGCGGCCAGAGGCGGTCGACGAGGACCCGCACGCCGTCGTCGGGCGACGGGGGCTCGTAGATCCGGCGGACACGGACGTCAGGGGCGCTGGAGGAGCGGGAGGACATCCCCCCAGGGTGCCGGACGGTCCGGCGGCTCAGCGCGCGGCGCGCAGTGCCGGAAGGAGGACGGCCTCCACGAATCCGGCCATCGGCGACTCCTCGGCGAACCGGTCCTCGAAGATCCGCTCGACGCGGAGCATGCCCATGAAGCAGGGCGCGACGAAGGCGATGGCCGGGTTGTCGGCGGCGACCTCGCCGCGCTCGACCGCCCGCGCCACGACCGCGTCGATCGCCGCGACCTCGGGGGCGATGACGGTCTCGCGGAGCGAGGCCCGCAGGTCGGGGTGCTGGACGTACGCCTGGGCGACGGCCTCCATCAGTTCGGCGTCGCGCTCGCGGTGGGAGGCGGCGACGCGGGCCGCCTCGCGCAGGTCCCCTTCGAGGGTCCCGGTGTCGATGCCGGCGAAGACGGTGCAGCGGCTGCGGGCGAGGGCGGCCGTGACGAGCTGCGCCTTCGTGCCCCACTGGCGGTAGAGGGTCGCCTTGCCGCACTTGGTGAGGGCCGCGACGCCCTCCATGGTCACCGAGTCGTAGCCGCCCTCCCTGAGGAGGCGGATCACCGCGTCGTACAGCTCGCCCTCGCGCTCCGGCGTGATCTTGCTGCGACGGGCGGCGGCGGTCGCGGCCTGCGTGGACATCGAACCCTCCCGAACACCTCTATCCCTGCACATACGAGAGTAGGGGGTGCACAATCGAGACGCAAACGTATCGAGACGTTTGCGTCTCGATGAAATCGGATCTAGGCTCACTCCGTTTTCCTGCCACGACCTGCCGGTGAAGACGCCCGAGACGACGCCCGAAGAGGACGCCAGAGACGACGAAGAGGGGACGCGCGATGCCTGCCGCGATACGCCGGACACGGAGCCCCTCGGGCGACGACACGCCCGCCCGGCCGCCGCTCCTGCGCGAGTTCCTGCTCGTCTCCGCGCTCTTCCTCGTCTACAAGCTCGGCCGGCTCCTCGCCAACGGCCACGAGGCGGCCGCCTTCCGCAACGCCCACCGCGTCTGGGACGCCGAGCGCGCCCTGCACCTGCCCGGCGAGGAGACGGTCCAGCACCTGCTGACGCACGGCGGCGAGCCGCTGATCCGGATCGCCAACACCTACTACGCGGCCGTGCACTTCCCGGCCACGATCGCCTTCCTCGCCTGGCTGTACTGGCGCCGCCCCGCCCACTACCTGTGGTCGCGCCGCGTCCTCGCCCTCCTCACCGGCGCCGCGCTCGCCCTGCACCTGCTCATGCCGCTCGCACCGCCCCGGATGCTCACCGCGGCCGGGCTCGTCGACACGGCGCGGGTGTACGGGCCTTCCGTGTACGGCGCCACGCCGGAGACCGACTCGATGGCGAACCAGTTCGCCGCCATGCCCTCGCTCCACTTCGGCTGGGCGCTCATGGTCGCCGTGGGCCTCATCGCCGCCACCCGCTCCCGCTGGCGCGGCCTCTGGCTGCTCCACCCCCTGCTGACACTGCTCGTCGTCGTCGGCACCGCCAACCACTACTGGTTCGACGCACTGGCCGCCGCCGCACTCCTGGGCCTCGCGCTGCTCGCCGTCCGGGCCCCCGGCCCCGGCCGCACCGCGACCCCCCGGGTACCGCGCCCCCGCACCGCCACCACCACCGCACCTCCGGCCGGAGTCCTGAGATGAACCCCGTCACCGGCACCGTCCTCGCGGTGCTCCTCTCCCTCGTCTCGGCCGCCGGGTACGCCCTCGCCGCCGTCGCCCAGGCGCGGCTCGCCGCCTCGTCCGCCGCACCGGCCGACGGGCGCGGGGCACTCAAGGCGCTGCTGGCGCGCGGGCAGTGGTGGTGGGCCGTCGGCCTCAACGCCGCCGGGGCGCTCGCCCACGTGGCCGCCCTGCACTACGGGCCGCTGACGCTGGTCCAGCCGCTCGGCGCCCTGACCCTCGTGGCGGCGCTGCCGCTGGGCGCGTACTGCGCGCGCCGGAGGGTCACCCGTACCGAGTGGCGCGGCGCGCTCCTGACCCTCGGCGGGCTCGTCGGCCTGGTCGCGATGACCGGCCCCGCGGCGCCCGGGGAGGCGCTCAGCCTGCGCGAGGCGCTGGTGGTCGCGGCGGCGACGGCGCTCCTGATCGCGGCCCTGACCTCGGGACGGAGCCGCGCGGGCGCCGCCCGGGGACGCGGGCTCGGGCACGCGACCGCCTCGGGCGTCGCGTCCGGTGTCGCGTCCGCGCTCACCCAGACCCTCACGGCCGCGCTCGCCCTCGAACTGCCCGGCCACGCCCTCGCCTGGTGGCAGACGACCCTGCTCGCGGTCCTCATCTCCGGCTTCGCCGCCGGCGGACTGCTCCTCTCCCAGGCGGCCTACCGGGGCGGTCTCGCGGCGCCGCTCGCCGTGGTCAACCTCTCCAACCCGGCCGCGGCGGCGGTCATCGGCGTGGCCCTGCTCGGCGAGACCTTCCGGGCGGGCGCGTGGGGCTGGCCGGTCGCGGGCGCGGCGGCCCTGGTCGCCGCGCGGGGCGTGATCCTGCTGACCAAGGGCGCTCCCCCGGCCGACGGGGCGCCGGTCCCGTCCCCCGTGGTCGCGGGCTCCGCGCCGCGCCCCGCCGCCCTCGACTTCCCGTTGCCGGAGGTCGAGCCGGCGCCCGCGCCCGCGTCGCTGGCCCGCTGACGCCGGACCGGCGACCCATTACGTCATATTGACGAGAAGCACCGGAACCCCCTACCGTCATAGTGACGACAAGGGGGTTCCATGGCTGACATCACCCGGCGGTCCGGCTGGCGGCATCTGCGCTCCGCGCCCACCGCCCACATCCGCCACCAGCGCAGCGGGCAGCTCGTCCACGACGGCGCGGGGCTGAGCTTCTGGTTCCGGCCGCGGACCGCCGCGCTCTCCGAGGTGCCGGTGAACGACCGCGAGCTCGCGATGGCGTTCCACGCCCGCACCGCCGACTTCCAGGACGTCAGCGTCCAGTCCACCGTCACGTACCGGATCGGCGACCCGGCCGCGGCGGCCACCCGGCTCGACTTCTCCATCGACCCCGACACGGGCGACTGGCGGGGTACGCCCCTGGAGCAGATCGCGACGCTGCTCACCGAGACCGCCCAGCAGCACGCCCTCGACGTCCTCGCGCGCACCACGCTCGCGGCGGCGCTCGTCGACGGCGTCGCCGCGGTCAGGGACCGGATCGCGGCGGGACTCGCCGCCGAGCCGCGCCTGCCGGACACCGGGATCGAACTGGTCGCCGTCCGCGTCGTCGCCATCCGCCCCGAGCCCGAGGTGGAACGCGCGCTCCGCACGCCCGCGCGCGAGCAGATCCAGCAGGAGGCGGACCGGGCCACGTACGAGCGCCGGGCCGTGGCGGTGGAGCGCGAGCGCGCCATCGCCGAGAACGAGCTCGCCAGCAAGATCGAACTGGCCCGCCAGGAGGAGCGGCTCGTCGAGCAGCGCGGCACGAACGCGCGCCGCGAGGCGGAGGAGAGCGCCGCCGCCGACGCCGTACGCGCGGAGGCCGAGGGCTCCCGCAAGGTGCGGCTCGCACGGGCCGAGGCCGAGGCGGCGCGCCTGGTCGGCGACGCGCGCGCCGGCGCGCAGGCGGCATGGCTGCGGGCGCACGCCGAGACGGATCCGGCCACCTTGCACGCGCTCGCGGTGACCCGCGCGGCGGAGAACCTGCCGCGCATCGAGCACCTCACGCTCTCCCCCGACGTGGTGACGGGGCTGCTCGCGAAGCTGAGCGGCGGCGAGGGCGGGGCCCGGCCGTGAGCCTCGCCCCGCGCGCGGTCCTCGTGCACCGGACCACGGAGTACGAGGAGCTGCTCGCCCGGCACGGGACGCACGGCCAGGCGGCGTTCTTCCTCTCCACGCGCGGCCGCTCGATCGAGGCCGTGCGCGAGCGGCACGAGCGGGTCCTGCGGGCCCTCGCCGAGGTCGCGGCGGCGGTGCCGCTCGCGTGGCGGCAGACCCGGGTGGAACGCGCCGACCTGGACCGGTTCCTGTTCGGGCCCGAGGACGTCGTGGTGGTGGTCGGGCAGGACGGCCTGGTCGCCAACGCGGCGAAGTACCTCACGGGACAGCCGGTGGTCGGGATCGACGCCGACCCTGGGCGGAACGCGGGCGTCCTCGTGCGCCACCGCGCGGCCCAGGCGCGGCGGCTCCTTCCGTACGCGGCGGGTGACGGGGCGACGGTCGACGAACTGACGATGGTGGAGGCGCGGACGGACGACGCCCAGCGGCTCGTCGCCCTCAACGAGATCTACGTGGGGCCACCGGGCCACCAGACGGCGCGGTACGCGCTGGCCGTCGAAGGCGCGGGGGCGTGGGCCGGGGCCGGGGCCGGGTCCGCGCCCGCAAGCGCGGCCGCGCCCGAGGCCGGACCCGGGTCCGAGGCCGAGGCCCAGGCGTCCTCGGGTGTCCTGGTCGGCACCGGGACGGGCGCGACCGGCTGGCTCCGCTCGCTCTGGCAGCAGCGTTCCAGTCACCTCGCCCTGCCCGCCCCGTCGGACCCCCGGCTCGCCTGGTTCGTCCGTGAGGCCTGGCCGTCCCCCACGACGGGCACGAGCCGCGTCGAAGGCGTCCTCGAACCGGGCCGCGTCCTCCGCCTCACCGTGGAGTCCGACCACCTCGTCGCCTTCGGCGACGGCGTCGAATCGGACGCCCTCCACCTCACGTGGGGCCAGACGGTCCGGCTGACGGCGGCGACGGACCGCCTGCGGCTGGTGGGGTGAGAGGCGCGGCCGGAATCCATCGGTGCTGGTCGGAGAGGTGGTGCGGTGGCACTAGGCTCGCCGAGCCGAAGCCCCCAAGCCCCGAAGCCCCGAAGCCCCCAAGCCCCCAAGCCCCCAAGCCCCCAAGCCCAAGAGTGCCGCGATCCCGGAGCTCCGGAGTCCCGGAGCCCCGATGTGCTTCCGGGCGTTCGGCTCGGTACCGCCCCATCGCCGGAGGACACCCCATGGCATCGCTGTCCGTCGCCACCGCCACGCTCCAGGACTGGGAGATCGTGCGCTCCTGGGCCGCCGAGGAAGGGTGGAATCCCGGACACTCCGACGCCACCGCGTTCTTCGCGCAGGATCCCGGCGGCTTCTTCATCGGCCGACTGGACGGCGAGCCCGTCTCCGCGATCTCGGTCGTCACCTACGACGAGACGTACGCCTTCCTCGGGTTCTACCTCGTCCGCCCCGGACTGCGCGGACGCGGCCACGGGATCGAGACCTGGCGCGCGGCCTTCGCCCACGCCGGAGAGCGGGTCGTCGGGCTCGACGCGGTGCCGGCGCAGCAGGACAACTACCGGCGTTCCGGGTTCGCGACGGCGTACCGCACGGCCCGGTACGTGGGTGAGGTGCCGGTCGTCGAGACCCCCGCGGCCGGGCTCGTGGACGCCGCTCTCGTCGATCCGGCCGCCCTCGCCGCGTACGACCGCGCGTGCCACCACGCCGACCGCCCCCGGTTCCTGGCCTCCTGGCTGAGCACGCCCGGCCACCGCGCGCTCGTCCGGGTCGTCGACGGCCGGCCCGCCGGGTACGGGGTGGTGCGCCCCGCGCGGGACGAGGCGCGGGTCGGGCCGCTGTTCGCGGACACCCCGGCGGACGCGGCGGCGCTGCTCGACGGCCTCGCCGCCGAGGCGCGGGCCTTCGGTTCGGCGCGGATCGCGGTCGACATGCCGGAGACGAACCCGGCGGCGGCGCGGATCGCCGAGGAGCGGGGGCTGCGGCCGACGTTCGAGACGGCGCGGATGTACACGGGTCCGGTGCGGCCCGTCGCCGTGGAACGGGTCTTCGGCGTCACGACGCTCGAGCTCGGCTGACGGGTCGTCGGGACCCGCGCCCTACCACGTAACCGCCCAAGACCCCCCGAAGCGACCCCCTCGCGTCCCCCCTCCCCTCACCCCTCCCCCCGGCGAGGGGTGACAAGGGTTTTCCCCGTATCGGGTTCACCTTCCCGTTCCCTACTGTCCTCCACACCGGCAGATGCCATCCCTCGAATGCACCCTGACAGGTGCATGAGGAGGGTGGCATCCGCCGGTGACGGCCTTGACCCGGGCCGTCGCGCCGGTGGCGGCGCACGGGCTCCCCAGCCCAGGGAACGACGGACAGCGACCCCACTTCGCCCCGCGTGTCCCGCGCCGCCGCCACTGCACCGTCACGTCGTACTCGAAAGGGCCACATACCTTGAACGGTTCCAGGCGGAGAGTCATATCCGTGGTCGCGACCGCCGCGATCCTCGGCGCCGCTGCCACCACCGGGGCGATCGCCGCCGTCCCGGGCGCTGCCACCCCGAAGCCGGCTCCGGCTTCCCAGACCATGCGGGCGCTTCCGACCGCTCCGGTCGAGAAGGTCATCGTCACCTACAAGAGCCAGTCCGCCGAGGCCGGTTCCAACGCCGCCGCGAAGACGGACACCGCCGCGAAGGCCAAGGAGACGGGCGAGCGGCTCTCCTTCGAGCGTCGCCTCTCCGGCGGTGCCGCCCTGGTCGACCTGGGCGACAGCGCGACCCAGCAGGACGTCAACGAGGTCATGGACGCGTTCCGCGCCGACCCGTCCGTCGCCCTCGTCGAGCCCGACATCCGCGCCTACGCGATGGCTGCCGCGCCCAACGACACCGACTACGCCAAGCAGTGGGACCTCTTCGAGGCCACCGGCGGCATGAACGTTCCCTCGGCCTGGGACAAGACGACCGGCTCCGGCGTCACCGTCGCCGTCATCGACACCGGCTACGCGGCCCACTCGGACCTGGCGACCAACGTCGTCTCCGGTTACGACTTCATCTCCGCGTCCGCCGACGCCCGCGACGGCAACGGCCGTGACGCGGACTCGAAGGACGAGGGCGACTGGAACGCCACCGACGGCGAGTGCGGCACCGGCTCCAAGGCGTCCAACTCCTCCTGGCACGGCACGCACGTGGCCGGCACCATCGGCGCCGTCACCAACAACTCCAAGGGCATCGCGGGCATCGCGTACAACGCGAAGATCCAGCCCGTCCGCGTCCTCGGCAAGTGCGGCGGCTCGTCCTCCGACATCGCCGACGCCATCACCTGGGCCTCCGGCGGCACCGTCGCGGGCGTCCCGGCGAACGCGACCCCGGCCAAGGTCATCAACCTGAGCCTGGGCGGCAGCAGCACCACCTGCCCGAGCGTCTACCAGACCGCGATCAACGGCGCCGTCTCGCGCGGCACCACCGTCGTCGTCGCCGCGGGCAACAGCAACGCCGACACGGCCAACTTCACCCCGGCGAACTGCTCGGGCGTCATCACCGTCGCGTCGACCAACCGCGCCGGCAACCGTTCGTACTACTCGAACTACGGCGCCAAGGTGGACGTGGCCGCGCCCGGCGGCGAGACCCGCAACGCCACCGACACGCCCGGCACCGTCACCACGCCCGAGAACGCGATCTACTCGACGCTGAACGCGGGCACGACGACCCAGTCGACCGAGAACTACAAGCCCTACCAGGGCACCTCGATGGCCGCGCCGCACGTCGCCGGTCTCGCCGCGCTCCTGAAGTCGGTCAAGAGCACCCTCACGCCGGCCGAGATCGAGTCCGCGATCAAGGCCAACGCCCGTCCGCTGGCGTCCGGCGCCTGCACCCAGGGCTGCGGCACCGGCATCGCCGACGCCGCCAAGACCGTCGACGCCGTCACCGCGACGCCCCCGGTCGGCACCGTCTTCACCAACGCCACCGACGTCACGATCAGCGACAACACCACGGTGACGTCCTCGATCGCCGTCACCGGCCGCACCGGCAACGCCCCCGCCGCCCTCAAGGTCGGCGTGGACATCAAGCACACCTGGCGCGGTGACCTGGTCATCGACCTGGTCGCCCCGGACGGCACCGTGCGCAACCTGAAGGCGTCCTCCTCCAACGACAGCGCCGACAACGTCCTCGCGACGTACACGGTCGACGCGTCGAGCGAGGTCGCGAACGGCACCTGGAAGCTCCAGGTCCGCGATGTGGCCTCGGGTGACACCGGCTACATCGACTCGTGGAACCTCACCTTCTGATCCACCGCTCAACCACCCCCCACATCAGCATCATTGCTGGTCAGCGACGCGCTCGTGGTCTATACCACGGGCGCGTTCTGGCGTGCCGGGGGCTTTCCGGGCGGGGCACGCTGTCCGGCATTCGGACAGCGGGCCTGGACTCGGGGCGTCAGCTCCGTATTCTCTGCGCACGGGGCTCATGGGCGGGACCCGCGGGCCGGAGGTGAGGGACAGTGACGACAGCGCCGCACCGGCCTGCGCCCATCGGCCGCGAGGAGTTCCTCGCCCGCCTCGAACGCGTCCTGCACACCCGTGGCCGCGCGCTCCTCACCGGACCCGCCGGGGTCGGCAAGACGGAGCTCGCGCTCGCCGAGGCCGCCCGCGCGGAGGCCCGCGGCGAGATCGTGCTCTGGCTCGCGACCCTGCCGTCCGACCGGGACATACCCGGCGCGGCCGCCGCCGCCCTCGTCGCCTCCGTGGCCGCGACCGTGACCTGGCCGGGGCTCGGCGCGCTCGTCCCCGACGCGGCGCTCGTCCCCGCCTCCTCCTCCGCATCCCCGTACTCCTCGCCGTCCGCATCCCCCTCGGGAGCGTCCGGCGGCCCCGCAGCCGCCCTGCCCGTGCCCCGGCCCCCCGCGCTCGGGCCCGAGACGCCCGGTCTCTTCGCGCCCGGCGTGCTCGCCTCCGGCGTCTTCGACGAACTGCCCGGCCCCCAGCGCACCGCCGTCGCCATGCTCTGCCGCGAAGCCCCGCTCGCGGCCGACGGCTGGGACCCGATCGCCCTGCGCCTCGGCATCGCCCGCATCCTCCGCGCGCTCGCCTGCCGCGGGCCCGTCCTGCTCGTCGTCGACGGCGTCCAGCACGTGGACGCCGACAGCGCCGACCTGCTCCGCTTCGCGCTCCACCTCGCACCGCCCGCCCTGCGGGTGGTCGCCGTCGAGACGCCGGAGCCGTACGGGGAGGCCGGCGGCCGCGAGTCGCGCGAGCCCGCCCCCCGGGAGGCGGCCGAGGCCGGGGACCTCCACCGCGAGCACCAGCGGGAGCACCAGCGGGAGACCTTCCGCCCCGACGACCCGCACGCCACGCACCTCTGGGTGCCGTCGGAGGCCGACGTCCTGTTCGTGCCCCCGCTGCACGCCGACGAGATCGCCGCGCTCCTCATCCACCACCGGCTGCCGTCCCGGATGGCGGGCCGCATCCACCGGGCGAGCGGCGGCAACCCGCGCCTCGCCCTCGCCGTGGGCCGCTCGCTCGCGGACGCCCGTACCCCCGTGCACCACGCCGAGGCGCTCACCCTGTCCGGGCGGGCCCGGGGGCTCGCCCGGCAGTTGCTCGGCGCCGCGCCCCTTCCCGTCCGCGAGACGCTGCTGCTCGCGGCGCTCGCGCTGCGGCCCTCGGCGACCCTGATCCGGCGGGCGGGGCGGCCCAACGCCGAGGCCGACCTCGCGGCGGCCGAGCGGGCCGACCTGGTGTCGCTCACCGAGGACGGTTCGGTGACGTTCACCGCCGGGCTGCTGCCGTCCACGCTCGTCCACGACGCCTGCTGGGCGGAGCGGAGCGCCGGGCACGCGGCCCTCGCCGAGGTCGTCGACGACCCGGTCGAGGCCGTGCGCCACCGGGCGCTCGCCACCGACAGCCCGGACGAGGAGCTCGCGGCCGAGGTGGCGGCCGCCGCCGACACGGCCCGGCGGCGCGGGAACAGCGCCCTCGCCGCCGAACTCGCCCTGCTCGCGGCCGAGTCGACCCCCGGCCGGCACGGCACGCGGCGTATCGCCCGGCTCGTCGACGCCGCCGAGGAGGCCGCCCGCGCGGCCCGCGCCGACCTCGCGATGCGCGCCGCCACCGACCTCCTCGCCCGGGACGCGGCACCGGCCGACCGGGTGCGGGCACGGCTCGCCGTCCTCGACACCGCCGGGCAGGGACTGACCGAGCTCGACGAGATGTACGTCCACGCCATGGAGGACTCGGAGGGCGACACCGCGCTCCGCGCCGCCGTGCAGCTGCGGCTCGCCGTCAAGTACGTGCTCGCCGACGGCGATCCGGAGCGCTCGCGGACGGCGGCGGCCGAATCGGCCGCGCTCGCCGCCTCGATGGGCGACGCCCGCACGGCCGCGCAGGCACTGACGGTCCAGGCCCGGATGGAGCGGGCCCTCGGCTCGCCGGACGCCGAGACGGTCCTCGGCCGGGCGCGGGAACTGGAACTGGCCGAGCGTCCGCTCGGACTCCGCAACGCCGCCCAGATCCTGACGATCCGTCACGCTCTCTTCGACGGACGCCTCACGGACGCCCGCGACGAACTCGGCGCGCTCCTCCCGCTGGTGCAGCGGCGCGGGACCGTCGAGGACGCGATCGAGCTCCTCAGCACGCTCGCCGAGATCGAGTCCCGGCTCGGACCGTGCCAGTCCGCGCTCGCTCACGCCGGGCAGGCACTCGGCCTCACCCTGGAGGCGGGCCTCTCCCCCGGCCCCGCCTGGTACGCGCTCGCGCTCGCCGAGACGGCGGGCGGCAGCTTCGCGCGGGCCACGAGCTACGCCCGGCGCAGCGTCCAGGCGTCGGAGGAGGAGGGCGACCGCGTCTTCCTCTCCCGCAGCCGGTACGCGCTCGGCCGCGTCCAGCTGGTCACCGGGGACGTGGCCGCCGCGCTGGAGACGCTGCGCCGCGTCCAGACCGACGAGCGCGCGCAGTCGAACGTCGACCCGTCCATGCTGCGCTGGCACGAGGAGCTCGCCGAGGCGCTGCTCGCCAACGACGCCTGCGACGAGGCCCTCGAACTCCTCGCGGAGGTACGGCCGGTGGCGGAGCGCCTCGGCCGCGGACCCGTCCTCCTCGGCTACGACCGGGTGCGCGGGCTGTGCCTCGCGGCGGAGGGCCGCACGGACGCGGCGGCCGAACTGCTGACGGGGACGGCCGAGCGGTTCGACCGTGCCGGGCTGCCCCTGGAGCGCGGGCGGGCGCTGATCGCGCTGGCCCGGGTGGAGCGGCGGCGGCGCAGGCGTTCGGCGGCGCAGGCCGCCCTCGGCGAGGCCGCCTCGGTCTTCGAGCGGGTCGGCGCGACGCCGTGGCTGGCGCTCGCGAGCGAGACCCCGGCGGGCGGCGCGGGCGAGAGCACGGGGCCGGGTCCCGCGGCGCGCGAGGAGACGCCGTCGGCGGCCTCCTCGCTCACGGAGGCGGAGCTGCGGCTCGCCCGGCTCGTCTGCCAGGGCGCGAGCAACCAGGAGGCGGCCTCGAAGCTGTACCTGAGCGTGAAGACGGTCGAGGCGCGGCTCACCCGGATCTACCAGAAGCTCGACGTGCGCTCGCGGGCGCAGCTGGCGACGGCTCTCCGGTTCCAGTAGGGGTTCCAGTAGGGGTTCCCGTGGCGGTCGGCGTCGTGCCCGGTCGCCCGGCTCCGAGACGGTGAAGGGTTGCGTTTCTCAGACGGTGAAAGGGCGTTGGTCCGCGTAGTCCGGCTCCGGTGATCCCGTCAGGTGCAGGTTCGGGCGCTGGCTCGACGGCAGCTCCGCCCGGATCGCGCGGTGGAAGTCCCGGTAACCGCCCTGGAAGGCCCCGCCGTCCCACACCGTGAGCAGCGCTTCGGTGAAGGCTCCGTTGACGTCACCGTCGGAGGCCACCTGGTCGTCCTGGCAGGCCGAGACGAGCAGCGCCGAGTGGGCGGCTCCGTCGTCGGGCGCGTCCTTCGCCAGCGAGCGCCTGAGCTCCTCGACGAAGCCGCGGTCGCGCTCGTACAGCCGCCGCTGCCAGGGTTCGGGCATGTACCGTCCCCGGACGTCGTCCGCGCCGCCGGGGAGCTCGATGGAGCTGCCGCTGTGGCAGCAGTCGAAGAAGGCGACGATCCGGACGCCGTCGGCGAAGGCGCGGAAGCACCGCCGCACCTCGTCGTCGAGGAACTGGCGGTCGTAGAGGACGAGGGTCTCGTCGAGGGCGTCGGGCTCGTCGTCACCCGGGGCCGGTCCGGCGGGCAGCTGTCCGCCGTGCCCCGAATAGGTGAAGAGCAGGATGTCGCCGGGGCCCAGCCGGGCCGCCGCCTCGCCGAGGACGCCGGTGACGTTGGCGACGCTGCCGTCCGGGGTCAGCAGGACGGTGGCCTCGAAACCGGCGGTGCGGGCGATCCGCGCCATGTCGTGGGCGTCGTTCTCGCAGGCGACCAGGGTGCCCGCCCAGCCCTCGTAGCGGGCCGGGTCGACCTCGTTGAGTCCGACGTGCAGGGAGAGTCCGGTGGCCATGGGGTGCCTCCTTACGGGGGACGGGAGGGCACGCCTCGACCGGCTGATCGAGTGGCTGATCGAGTGGCCTGCGGTACGGCGCCGAGCACGGCCCTCTCCACGCGGTACTTCCATCGTATGAACCCTTCCGATCCGCCGCCCGCCCCGCGCCGCACCGCGCTCGCCGACCGCGCCGGGTACGACGAGGCCTTCCTCGGGCCCGTCGTCCCCCTGCCGATGCCCGCCCGCTCCTCCGTGGCGACGGTCGTCCTGCCGTACGAGCACTTCACCGTCGTCTTCCGGCCCGACCGGCGCCTCGCCGCCTCCACCGCCGTCTGCATCGACGGACGGGAGCTCCTGGAGGACGTGCCCCGGGACGACGTGTGGGAGTACGACCCCCGGCTCCCCGCCGAGCAGCAGGCCGGCGAGGCGGTCTACGTCAACAACAGCCTCGACCGCGGCCATCTCGTGCGGCGCCTCGACCCGGTGTGGGGCCCCGCGGCGGTGGCGGCGCGCGCCAACACCGACACCTTCCACTTCACCAACGCGGCCCCGCAGGCCGACGTCTTCAACCAGGGGAAGCAGCTCTGGCAGGGACTGGAGAACCACCTCCTCGGCCACGCCGCCGACTTCGACCGCAAGCTCGTCGTCCTCACCGGGCCCGTGCTTCACGACTCCGACCCTCCGTACCGGGGCATCCAGGTGCCGCTGCGCTTCTGGAAGGTCGCCGCCTTCCTCCAGGACGGGGCGCTCGCGGCGAGCGCGTACGTCCTCGACCAGAGTCCGGACCTGAGCCGCGACTCGGAGCGGGCGCTCGCCGGTGCGACGCCGGGGGCGCCGCCGCCGCTCGGTCCGTTCCGCACGTACCAGGTGCCGGTGTCGGACGTCGCGGAGCTCACGGAGCTGGAGTTCGGGCCGCTGCCCGACGTGGACGTGATGCCGCCCTCGCGGGGGCCCGAGGAGCGGTGGCGGCGCCTGGAGTCGTACGAGGACGTCGTGCTGCACGGCTGACCTCCGGATGTCGCGGGCGTCCCCCGTGCGCGATTGCGGCGCCGGTGGGCCGGTGGAACGATGGGAGGGATCCGTCGGACCGTGCGCCGGGCAGGTGCCGAATGCCGCTCACCGAGACGGAGTGGGGGCTCGTCACCAGCTGGGTGCGGGCCCATCTCCTGGACAGTCCCGAGCCCCGCGGGCGGCTGCTGCGCGCGGGACTCCCGGCGGATTTCGTCCAGGACCTGCCGCTCACCCCCGACCCGGACCGCAACGCCCTCCTCGTCGTGGGCGCGGCCCGTCGGGACATCGCCCACCAGCGCCGGCTGCTCGCGGTGCTCGCCGGGCTCGACGCGCTCGCCGCGATCGACGACCCGCACGGCTTCGAGCGGGGCGCGGAGGCACGGAACCTGCTGACCCGGCTGCGCGAGGACGAACGGCTGCGGCGCTCGCCCGCCGACCCGTTCGCCTGCGTGCTCCTCAAGCACGGCACGCAGGCGTTCCTCGACCGGGCGGAGCTGCGCGCGAAGCTGCGGGACTTCGTCGCGGACCCGGAGCAGACGGTCCTCGTCGTCGACGGGCCGCCGGACAGCGGGCGCTCCTACACGTACGAGCTGCTGCGCCACCTCGGCCAGCACCTCGACTTCCGTCCCGTACGCGTCACCCTCTCCCGTACGTCGACGGCCGCGCGGCTCCTGGAGCGCCTCACGGCCTTCGTGTCGGGGCCCGACGCCGACGCGGCCGGCGCCGCCGCGCTGAACCCGACCCGGCTCAACGACCCGCTGCCCTCCTTCGAGGACGCGGCCCACCGGATCGTCGGTCGGGCGACGGCCGCCGAGGACCGGTTCTGGCTGGTCCTCGACGACTGCGACCGGCTCGACCCCGGCTCGGACGTGTGGGACTGCATCGGCGTCCTCGCGAGGGCGGTCTACGAGCACGCCCCGGTACGACAGGAGACCGTGCCCCGGCTCGTGCTCCTCGGCTACTCGACGGCGATGCGCCAACTCCCCTACGAAGTGCGCAACAACGAGTGCAGGGACACGACCCGCCCGCTCGACGGGGACGACCTGCGGGCGTTCTTCCGGGAGTTCTTCGCGGACGCGGCGGGAGCGACGGGCGCGGGGCCTCCCGCCGGGGCGGTGGCGGACGAGCTGACGGAGACGGCCGTCACGGAGGTGCTGAGGGCCGTCGACCGGCCGGGCGCCGAGGAGAGCTACATGCGCCGGCTGTGCACGGCGGTGGAGGACGTCGTACGCCTCCACCGGGCGTTCCCCCCGCTGCCGCCGCCCGCGCCCGGGGACGCCGGTCAGGTACTGCGGGACGCCCTGCGCACGGGCCTCGCCGCACCGGCACCCGCCCTGCCCGGCCTGCGTCGCTCGTACCGCGAAGCGGCCTGCCTGCTCCAGGAGTTCGACCCGGCGCTGCTGCGCCTGCCGGACGAGGCGCTCGCCACGGGGCGGGCGGTCCTCGAACTGGTCGACGACTGCACGGCCCTGCCGTCGGCCGGCGGGGCACCGGCGTGGGCCCTGAAGCCGGAGGTGCGGGAGGCGGCCCTGGCGGGGCTGGCGGGCCCGGACGCGGCCCTCCGCGCGCTGCGGGCCAACGTCGGCCTGCGCCCGGAGGGCCCGGGGCCGGAGCGCGCGGCACTGGCGCTGCTCTCGGGAGCGGGGGCGCGAGGGGACGGGGCCGGGCTCGGGGACGGGGCCGGGCTCGGGGACGGGGCCGGGCTCGGGGCCGGGCTCGGGGACGACGAGGTGCAGGGGCTGTGCGACACCCTCCAGGCCGTCCTGTGGCTGCGTCGCGTCCCCGGCGTGACCGGCCTCCCGGCAGTCGACGGGCTCCAGCAGCGGCTGGAGGAGGCCCGGCTCCGGCAGCCGATGCACCGCCTCGCCCGGGGGACGTTCCACGGGCGGACCGCCGAACTCGACGCCCTCCACGCCTACCTGGCGCTTCCGGAGGAGCCCGCCGAGCCGCCGGTACTCCTCCACGGCGTCGGCGGCATCGGGAAGAGCATGCTGCTCGCCCGCTTCCTCGTCGACGCCCTCGCCGCCGCCCCCGACGGATTCCCCTTCGCCTACCTGGACTTCGAGCGGCCGACGCTCTCGATCCACGAGCCCGCGACCGTACTCGCCGAGACCGCGCGCCAACTCGGCGTCCAGTACCCGGAACACCGCGCGGCCTTCGACGCGCTCACGGACGAGTGCGAGCGGACCGCGGCGCTCCAGCGGGGCGAGCGGGGCGAGGTGGAGGAGTTCGCCCGGCTGTCGACCACCCGGGCGACGTACGGCCGGGACTACTCGGCCGACTTCCACGCGCGGGCGACGGCGCGCGAGCAGGAGCTCGCCCGCAGGACGGCGGCCCTCGTCGCCGAGGCCGTCCGGCCGCCGGCGGGCGCGATGGCCCCGCCGTTCCTGATCGTCGTCGACTCCTTCGAGGAGGCGCAGTACCGCGGTTCGCCGATCATCGCCCGGATGTGGTCGATCTGGACGGCGCTCCGGGCCGCGTACTCCCGGCTGCGGTTCGTCGTCGCCGGGCGGGCTCCGATCGACCACCCGGCGCGCGTCCTCACGCCCCGGACGATGGAGCTCACCGAGCTCGACCCGCGTGCCTCGGTCGAGCTGCTGCTGTCGTCCGGGGTGACGGACGAGGCCGTCGCCGAGGACCTCGCCGCGCGGATCGGCGGGCATCCGCTGAGCCTCAAGCTGGCCGCCCGCACGGTGACGGCGCTGGGGGCGGACTCGCCGTCGATGGCCGAGCTGCTGCGCGGACTGCCGTCCCGGCGGCGGTACTTCGACCGGCAGGTCGACCAGATGCTGATCCAGGGCACGCTGTACGACCGGATCCTCAAGCACATCGTGGAGGACGACGTACGGGCCCTGGTCCAGGCGGGGTTGGCGCTGCGGTACATCACCCCGGACCTCGTGCGGCACGTGCTCGCGGGTCCGGCCGGGCTGCGGGTCGACACCCCCGCGGAGGCCCGGCGGCTGTACGGGCTCCTCACCTCCCGGGTCGACCTGATGGAGTCGGCGGGCCCCGACGCGATCCGTCACCGCAGCGACCTGCGGGCCATCATGCTGCGGCTGTCGGACCGGGCGCGGACGGACCTCATGCGGGCCGTCGACCGGAGCGCCGTCACGTACTACGCGGCCCTCGACGGGCCGAGGAACCGTGCCGAGGAGATCTACCACCGGCTCAGACTCGGCGAGAACCCCCGTACCGTCGAGGCGCGTTGGGAGCCCGGGGTCACGCCGTACCTGGGCGGGGACACCCACCGCGAGATGAGCCACCGTTCCGCCGCGTTCCTCCTCGGCAGGATCGGCGGGCACGTCCCCGACCAGCTCATGGTCGAGGCCGACCAGGAGGACTGGGAGCGGATCGCCGCGCGGGAGGTCGAGGACCTGCTCACCCAGGGGTACGTGGAGGCGGCGGCGCTGCGCCTGTCGGAGCGGCAGCCGTGGACGCCGTGCAGCAGGCTCCACGCGCTGCGGGCCGAGACCCTCGCCCGGTCGGGGCGGCTCGACGAGGCCCGGCTCGGCCTGGAGCACGCCGTGGAGGGCGCGGCCGACGCGGGGTGCGGGGAGACCCGGCTCGAACTGCTCCAGTTGTCGGCGCGGCTCGCCCAGGACGCGGGCGACCTCCCGGCGGCGGACCGGGATCTCCAGGAGGCCGAGGAGATCGCGGAGGGGCTCGGTCTGCGGTACGAGTCCCTGGGCGTCCTGGTCGCCCGCTCGCGGCTCGCGGCCCTCGCCGACGGCGACGCGTCCCCGACGGAGGCACGGCTCGCCCGCACCCTGCGCGGGATGCCGGACGCCGAGCTCGCCCGGCAGCCGTCCCTGGCCCGCACGGCGGCGGCGACGGCCTGCCGGGCGGATCCGCAGCTCCTGGAGCACACGCTGCGGCTCGTCGGGCTGCCGGCGGACGAGGACGCGGTGGTGGCCGAGCTGGCGCACTGGATCGGCCAGACGCTGGCGGCCGAGCCCCGGCTCCGGGAGCCGCTCGCGCACATCCTCGCCACGGCGGCGGGCACGGACCCCGGCGAGGCGGGGGCGCGTCTGGACGGGGCCGGGGTCGAGCGGGAGCTGCGGGAGGCGCGGCGGCGCGGGACGCTGGACAGCGTGGCCCGGCAGGCGCTGACGCTGCGGGACGACAGCGGGGACCTGCTGCTGGGGGTGGCGTCGGCGATGGACGCGGGACCGACGGTGTACGGGGCGGGTCCCGAGGACGGGCCGGAGGAGCCCGACTTCGCCGAGGACGGGGTGCCGGGGAC
This sequence comes from Streptomyces sp. NPDC020807, assembly GCF_040641575.1. Taxonomy (NCBI): domain Bacteria; kingdom Bacillati; phylum Actinomycetota; class Actinomycetes; order Kitasatosporales; family Streptomycetaceae; genus Streptomyces; species Streptomyces sp. NPDC020807. The sequence continues at coordinate 17,705 of NZ_JBFADU010000006.1, read as the reverse complement.
GGAGCCGGCAAGAGTGCCGGGGACGGGGACGGAGCCGGCAAGAGTGCCGGGACCGGGGACGGTGCCGGGAGACGGGGCGGGGGCGGCGCCGGGGGCGGCCTGGCCCGACGTGTCCGGGACCCGTGCTCCGGGGGCCCGCGCTCCCGGGACCCACGCCGCCGGGGCCCGACCGGCCGGGAACGGTCCCCCCACCGGCTCCTGGGTCAGGCCCCTCCCCCGGCCGTCGGCCCGCACCCTCACGACCTCACGCCGCGGCGTCGGCCTGTGGACCCAGCCCCCGCCGAACGCCGCCGGGGCCGCGCCCCGCAAGAAGCCCTTCCTGCCCCAGCAGGAGCTGATCCGGGTCCGCAACGCCGCCCTGGAGGCCGGGCTCGCCGACCGGGAGCTGCGCCCGGCGCTCCTCAAGGGCATCCCGGCGCACTTCACCACCACCCTCGCGCCGATGAGCGACCCGCTGCACCAGGCCCACGCCGACCTGAACGCGATGAACCAGGTCGAGCGGCTCATCGACGGCCTCGTGCCGCTGGAGATCTGGCTGCACAACGCGATCGAGCAGACCAGCGAGGCGGGGCCGCTGGCCGTCCTCCAGGGCGCGCTCGACACGGTCGCGCGGGAGATCACGGGCGAGTCCGTGCTGCCGGAGGAGATGATGCCGTCGGAGCTGAAGGAGGCGGCGATCCTCCACGACGACACCGTGCCGTACGAGTTCCTCCACGGCGGCATCAGGACCGGAACCTCCGTCGCGCACCTGCGGATCCCTCCGTACGAGGGCGGGACGCCGCTCCTCCCCTCCTACCCGCACGGCGGCACGGGCTGGATGGTGGCGCCGGGCCTGCTCATCACCAACCACCACGTCCTGATGGCCCGTTCGTGGGAGTCCGGGGTGCGGCCGTTCGTCAGCGACGACGACCTGCGGCTCCAGACGCTGATGTCCCGGTCCCGGTTCGACTTCGTCGAGAACGCGACGGCGACGCCGGAGGTGGTCGCCGCCGAACTCGCCGCGTGGGACGCGGATCTGGACTACGCGATCGTGCGGCTCGCGCCCGGGGGGAACCCGCGGCCGACGCTGCGGATCGCCACGCGGCCGCTGCGCGTGGCGGAGCGGCAGCGCGTACCCGTCAACATCATCCAGCACCCCGGCGGGCTGCCGAAACGGGTCGCGCTGCGCAACAACCTCGTCTACCGGGCCGACGAGCGGAACATCCTGTACTTCACCGACACGCGCGGCGGGGCCTCCGGCTCGCCCGTGTGCCTCGACGACTGGACGGTGGTCGGACTGCACCGGGCGACGCAGAAGGTGGACGGGGTCGAGTTCCAGGGCGAGAGGACGACGTTCGTGAACGTCGGGACGCAGATGAGCAGCATCATGGCCCATCTGCGGGAGCACCGACCGGAGTTGTACGACGAGATCATGGCCGGTCAGGCGGGACGGCCGGTGGCGAGCCGAGGTGAGTGACGATGGCCGACGGAAGGTCGCCGGTGGCGACGACGGCGGAACGGGTCTTCCCCGACCTGCGGGCGGTGGCGGACCGCGTACGGGCGGAACTGGAGGCCGAGATCACGGAGTCCGTGCTCGAACTCCCCGCGGAGGTGGCGCCGGCCGTCGAGATCTCGCGGTTCGCCCGGGAGGAGCGGGCCCGGGTCCTGGAGGCGGGGGTCAGCGGCCTGGAGAAGCTGGCGGACCACCGCGAGGACGAGATCGGCGAGGACGAGTACTTCGGGGTGGAGGCGATCGTGCTCCTCCAGGGACGCCCGGCGATCCTGGTGCAGCGGCAGAGCTTCGCGCCGCAGCGCGACGAGTGGGCGGTCCTCGACGCGCGGCGTCCCGCCATCCACGAGTCCCTGGTACGGGTGGGAAGGGTCGAGGTGTCGGGCCACCCGAGCCTGGACTGGATCGGCACGGCGTTCCTCGTGGGGCCGACGACGGTGATGACGAACCGTCACGTCGCCGCCGAGTTCGCCCTCCACGAGGCCGACCGCGACCGGTGGAGCTTCGCGTCCGGCATGTCGGCCCGGGTGGACCCGGCGGAGGAACTCCCCGTGGACGGCGCCCCGGTCCCCGTCCCGTCCGCGGCGTACGAGATCACGGAGATCATCGGCATCCACCCGGACGTCGACATGGCCCTGCTGCGCGTCGAGCCCGCGGGCCCCGAGGCGCTCCCCACCCCGTTGGCGATAGCCGCCGACGCCCCGGCCGAACTGCCGGGCCGCCCGGTGTACGTGATCGGCTACCCGGCGTGGGACGGCCGCCGCAACGAACCCGAGTCGATGCGGCGGATCTTCATGGACGTCTACAACGTGAAGCGCCTCCAACCGGGCGCGGCGACGGACTTCGTCCCCGGCGGCCTGGTGATGAAGCACGACTGCTCGACCCTCGGCGGCAACAGCGGATCCCCGGTCCTCGACCTCGACGACCACCGCGTCCTGGGACTCCACTTCGGCGGCCGCTACCGCACGGGCAACTTTGCGGTCCCCCTGTGGGAGCTCCTGGACGACCCGCTGCTCGCCCGTGCGGAGGTCAACTGGGTCTAGACGGCCTCGTCGACGACCACGAACGCGCCCCGGACGGTCCGCCCGTCCGGGAGCTGCCACTCGGCCGTGACTCCTCCGCGGTCGCCCGCCGGCTGTCCGGCGGTCAGGGCACGGCGGAGGGTGAGGCGGTCGAGGGTGTCGGCGGTGCGGAACGCGACGGTGGTGCCGTCGGGGGTGTCCGTCGCCTCGACGAGTTCCGCCGGGGCGGTGCCAGCCCGGACGGGGGTGACGGTGACCGTCGTGTCGACCGTGTCGTTCACGGACTGGGCCTGGGCCTTCGCGCGGCCGGTGAGGAGCGCGTACAACTCGGCGACGAGGACCGGGTCGTGGGCGCCGTCGTAGATCCAGCGGGTGCCGAGGACGCCGTGCTCGGAGGTGCCGATGAGGGCGTCCTCCGCGCCTTCGAGGGGCGCCCCGCGGTAGGTCAGCGGGACCAGGTAGGCGGCGGCGCCCGGGCCGTCGCCCTCCGTCACCACCATGAACTCGACGCCCACCTCGCCCGCCGGGTCGTCGAGCCGGAACCCGCCCGCCTTGGCCGGGTCGGCCCCGCCCTCCGGCGCGGTGTACCAGGCGCGGGTGGGGAGCCACTCGGCGAGCAGCTCCAACTTGGTGGGCTCCATCGTGGTCTTGTGGATGACGGCCATGATCGACGGTCCTCGTTCCGGTCGCGACGGTTGGCGGATCTTCGGAACCTAACAGACGGGCGATCACACGGGGCCGGTCGGCGTCCCCCACGGCCGGAAGTTCCGTCGCAGGACACCGACGGGCGCGCCCGTCGTCACCGCCGTCCCCCCGATGCGGAGGCCTGCCGGGGTCAGTTGCCCGCCCCTCCGGGCCGGCAGGACCGCGCCGTCGCCCGCCTGCACGTCGCCGAGGACAGCCGCCAGGTCGCCGTCGACCGGCATCCTGGCCCCGTACCGCCCGGCCGCCGCCATGCAGACCGCTTCCACCTCGGACATCGCCGCGCGCCGACCGTACGCGTCCGCCGCCGCCATGCGCCGCCGCCGCGCCCGACCTAGCCTGGGAGGTGGAGTGTTGTCCCCGGCCGGCAGGAGGCCCGCCGTGAGGTACTCATTCGAGCGGCGGCGGGTCTGCGCCGGTGTCGCGGCTCTCGGTCTGTTCGTGGCCCCGCTCGGTGCGGGGGCCGCCGTCGCCGCCGAGCCGCCGGGCCCCGTCCCGTACGCGTACGCGACCTCGGCCGCAGCCACCGACTTCCCCCAGCTGACGCCCGCCGTCGCCGCCGAGCTCGACACCGCCGTCCAGGACGTCATGCGGGACGCGAAGGTCCCGGGCGTCATGGTCGCGCTCTCGGCGCCCGGCAAGGGGACGTACCTGCGGTCGTTCGGCGTCTCCGACAAGAGCACCGGGGCGGCCATGAACCCGGCGCTCTTCATGCGCATCGGCAGCGAGACCAAGACGTTCACCGTGACCGCCCTGCTCCAGCTCGTCGACGAGGGGAAGGTCGGGCTCGACGATCCCGTCTCGCAGTACGTCGACGGCGTGCCGAGCGGGGACCGGATCACCCTGCGGAACCTCGCCGCCATGCGCAGCGGGCTGTTCAACTACTCGGCGGACCAGGGGTTCTACGAGGCCCTGACCTCGAACCCCGGACGGCAGTGGACGCCGCGGGAGTTGCTGGACCACTCCTTCAGGCACCCGGTGCAGTTCCTGCCGGGCGAGGAGTTCCAGTACTCGAACACGAACACCGTCCTGCTCGGCCTCGTCGTCGAGAAGGTCTCCGGGATGCCCCTCGACGAGTACGTCGAGAAGGAGGTCGCGGTCCCGGCGGGGCTCCGGCACACCCTCTTCCCGACGAACGCCGCCTTCCCCAGCCCGCATGCCCACGGCTACACCGAGCAGACCGCGTCCGGCGCCGTCGAGGACGCCACCGACTGGAACCCGTCCTGGGGCTGGGCGGCCGGCGCGATGATCTCGGACCTCCAGGACATGCGGACGTGGGCCAAGGTACTCGCCACGGGCACGCTCCTCAGCCCCGAGACCCAGGCGGAGCGCCTCAAGGTCTACCCGACGAGCACGGACGGCTCGGGCTACGGGCTCGGCCTGTTCAACATCCAGGGGTGGATCGGCCACAACGGCTCCCTGCCGGGCTACCAGTCCCTCACGGTCTACCTGCCCGAGTCGGAGGCGACCCTCGTCGTCCTGCTCAACAGCGACGTGACGAAGGACGGCACCGCGCCGAGCACGCTCCTCGGCCGGGCGATCACGGAGATCGTGACCCCGGACCACGTGTACGACATCCCCGCCCCGCCCGCGGCCTCGCCGTCGTCCGGCGGGAGCTGACCGGCCCCGGCACCCGCGTGCCTGCGCCGACGGGGGCCCGCCCGCCGTCAGCATCGGGTACGTGCGCCTCCTTCCCCGTCAGGGACGGGGCGGGGGCGGGGGCGGGGGCGGGGCCTCAACAGAGGGTGTCCCAGTGGTGGAGCGTCCGGAGGGCGGAGGCGCGCAGGTCGGGGGTGACGGGGCCCGGGGCGAGCAGGTAGTCGGCGACGGGGGTGAGGAGGAGGGCCGTGTCGGGGGCGCAGGTGAGGAGGAGGGCCTCGTTCCAGGCGTGGCGGATGACGGTGCGGCGGAGCAGGGTGCCGTGGTGGGTCAGGGGGCGGGAGTGGGGGTGCGGATGGGCCCGGTCCGGGGCGATGCCGGACGGGGCGGGCGCGGCGGCTGCCTCGGTGCGACGGCGGCGCTCGGGCGCGACCTCGGGGGCGAGGGCCTCGCGGACGGCGGCGAGGGGGCCCAGCGGTACGTGCTCGGCGGCGTGGTCGAGGAGGGTCGCGGCCTCGGGGGCGAGCCGGTAGGCGGCGAGGACGGCCGCTGTCTCGGCCGGCTCGAAGGGCTGGCGGGCCAGGCACGCGATGTCGAGGAGGGTGACGGGGTCGGGGGCGTCGGCGGGCCGGTGGAGGCGGGACTCGGCGAGGGCGATGAGGCACTCGACGGGCTCCTCGGCGACCAGGTAGGGGCGTACGGGGACGGTGGCGCCGTCGCCGGGGAGGGCGGAGGTCGAGAGGTGGACGCGGTACCAGGGGTCGACGAGCGGGTCCTCGGCCGGCCAGCGGACGGTGACGTGGGTGTGGTGCGGGGCGAGGCCCCGGGCGCGGTCCTGGGCGCAGCCCGTCAGGGACACGTCGACGTGCTCCACCGGGTGGTCGGTGACCAGGCGGATCACGGCCTGCCAGAGCGCCGCCTCGTCGGGGGCCACGAGGTCGAGGGTGGCGAGCGGGCGCAGCAGGCCCGGGGGGTAGTAACCGGCCAACGGCAGACCCCTGATCGCGCGGACGCCGGTGGTCCGGGCGAGGCCCTCGGCGACCCGCGCGTAGTCGTCGGCGCGGTCCTGGGCGCGGCGGAGCTCGTCCCGGGCGGGGCCGCCCATGCGGACGCCGTCGAGACGCAGCGCGGAGAGCACGAGGTGCGGCAGGTGCCGGCCCGTCCTGGCCCGTTGCAGCAGCTCAGCGGGGCCTTCGGCCGGGTCGGTGCCGAGCAGCCGGTACAGCAGTGCGGTGTTCACGGACATCCGCCTCCGAAGATATGGTCGGGCCCGGCGCCACCGGCGGCCGAGGGGCGGGCGGTACAGGACAGTCTCCGGCGGCCCGCGGTACGGCGATTCTGTTCGGTGGGGTTCAACACCTGATCACCACAGGCTCAACAGGCACTCGACACCAGGTGGGACGCTGTGGTTAAAAAGCTTTGACCAAAAAGGTGACACAAAATCTGACATGTGGGCCGGGCGATGCGGCCACTGTCTTCTGGGGCGGGCTGGAGGCAGGGCGTGGGCGAACTCCGTTTCTCCTTACTCGGTCTGATGCGGGTTCATCGGGGCGCGACCGCGCTCAAGGTGGGCAGTCCGCAGCAGCAGGCGATGCTGGCCGTTCTCCTGCTCAGGCAGGGGTACTCGGCGAGCGCCACCGATCTGATCGGTGCGCTGTGGGGTGAGGAGCCGCCGAACGCGGCGATGACCACGGTGCGGACGTACGCGTGGCGTTGGCGCAAGGTGCTGGACGCGGCGGCACCGGGCGGGGACGGCGGGGCGGGCGCGGCGAAGGGCGAGAAGCCCGCGTCGAGCGTGCTGGTGTCGATGGGTGACGGCTACCGGCTCGTCCTGCCGAAGCTCGCCGTGGACACGGCGGAGGCGGAGGCGCTGGCCGCCGAGGCGGAGCGCACCGCGCGCACCGATCCGGAGCGCGCCCGTGACCTGCTCAACCAGGCGCTCGAGTTGTGGCAGGGGACGCCGCTGTCCGGCATCCCGGGCCCGTTCGCTGAGCGGCACCGGCACCGCTTGGAGGAGCTGCGGCTGACGCTCCTGGAGGAACGTATCGGCCTCGATCTCGCCCTGGGCCGGCACTCGCGCTGCATACCCGAGTTGACGGCGCTGACCACCGAGCACCCGCTGCACGAGCGGGCGTACGGGCTGCTGATGCGGGCCCTGTACCAGGCGGGCAGACAGGCGGACGCGCTCGCGGTGTTCCGCGGGGTCCGGCAGCTGTTCCTCGCCGAACTGGGCGTCGCGCCCGGAGCGGAGCTGGAGCAGCTGCACCGGAGGATCCTGGAGGGCGATCCGGCGCTCGCGGCCCCGGAGCCGCCGGTCCGCGCGTCCGCGGCGACCGTCTCGGGGACGGGTGCGTGGACGGGTCCGGAGCAGGACCTCGCGGCGCCCGGGACACCCGGTCCGGGTGGTCCGGACGGTCCTGCCGGTCATGCCGGGGTTCCGGGGGAGGCGGCGGCGCGCGGTACGGGCTCCGCGGACGGCTCGGGAGCCGCGGCGGAGCCCGGCGACGACGATCCCGGCGGCCGCGGGACGGGCGGAAGACAGACGCGGCCCCGGCCCGGTGCCGAGGCCCCCGCCTCCGCCCCGGCTCCCGCTCCGGCCGCCGCCCCCGCTCCGCCCCGTCCCGCTCAGCTCCCGCCGGACGCGGCCGACTTCACCGGGCGTGCGGCCACCGTGCACCTCCTCGTGGAGAAGCTCGGGTCGAGCGCGCCGCAGGCGCTGGCCATCGCCACGGTGGTCGGCATGGGCGGCGTCGGCAAGACGGCGCTCGCGCTGCACGTGGCCCACCGGGTCCGGGACTCCTACCCGGACGGGCAGCTGTACGTCGACCTGCGGGGCTCCGACCCCGTACCGGCCGATCCCGAGGCCGTGCTCAGCGGCTTCCTGGTGGCGCTCGGGGTGCCCGGGGACGCCGTTCCCGACGGGCTCGACGCGCGCTCGGCGCTCTTCCGTTCCGTCGTGGACGGGCGGCGGCTGCTCGTCGTCCTGGACAACGCCAAGGACGCCGCCCAGATCCGCCCCCTGCTCCCGGGGGCCGTCGGCTGCGCGGTCCTCACCACCGGCCGCACCCGGCCGGCCGGACTCCCCGCGACCGTCCAGGTCGACCTGGACGTCTTCCGGCCCGCCGAGGCGCTCGACCTCCTCGGCCGCACCATCGGCGCCGACCGGCTCGACGCCGAGCGGGACGCGGCCCTCGAACTGGTCGTCGCCTGCGGGTACCTGCCGCTCGCCGTCCGGATCGTCGCCGCCCGGCTCGCGGCCCGGCCGGGCTGGACGGTGGAGACGCTCAGCCGACGGCTCCAGGTGGAGCGGCGGCGGATCGACGAGCTGCGGATCGGCGACCTGGCGGTCGCCGCGGCCTTCGAACTCAGCTACCGCCAGCTGACGGAAGACCAGGCCCGCGCGTTCCGGCTCGTCGCCTCGGTCGACGGGCCCGACATCGGCCTCGCCGCCGCGGCGGCGCTCCTGGACCTCGACGAGTACGACGCCGAGGACCTGCTCGAAGCCCTGGTGGACGTGGCGATGGTGGAGTCGCCGTTCCCCGGCCGCTACCGGTACCACGACCTGCTGCGCTCGTTCGCCCGCCGCCGTCCCGCGGAGGGCGCGGCGGCTTCGGGGAGCGGGGTCACGGTGTCGGAGAACGGCGAGGCGGTCGCGGCGCGGGACCGGCTCCTCGACCATCTCCTCGCCACGGCCTGCACCGCCTTCCAGCACGCCGTCCCCGGTGATCCGGCGGCCGGCGCCCTCGGTCCGGCCCGGTCCCCAGGCGTCCGGCTCGCCGGCTGGGACGCGGCCCGGGAGTGGGCGGCGGCCGAACGCGCGGGCGCGGTGGCGCTCGCCGCCCAGGTCGCGGGAGACGCGGAGACGGGCACACCCGGTCCCGCCCTGCGGGCGGCGATCGACCTGCTCATCGCGCTCACGCCCTTCGTCCTCACCCCGCCCAGCCGTCAGCTCGCCCTCACCGCCGACGCGCTGGCGGAGGCGGCGCTGCGCGGCGGGGACGTACGGGCCGCCGGGCGCGCGCACTTCCTGCGCGGGAACGCGGCCCTCGCGGCGACCCGGCTCGACGCGGCCGAGGCCGCCGCCCGCGCGGCGGTGGACGCGGCGCGGTCCGCCGGTGACACGGTGATCCTGCGGCAGGCCCTCAACGACCTGGGTCTGATCTGCCAGTTCCTCAGCCGCTACGACGAGGCCGTGGACCACTACGACGAGGCGCTGCTCCTCGCCAACGAACTGGGGCACCGTTCCGGCGCCTTGGTGACCACGGTGAACGCGGCGCTGGCGCGGGTGCGCAGCGGGCGTGCGGGCGAGGCGGTGGAGATCTGTCACGAGGTGCTCGCCGAGCTGCGGACGCGGCAGGACGATCCCGGACGGGCGTACACCCTGTACGTGCTGGGTCTGGCACTGCACGGGCTCGGGCGGCACGAGGAGGCGGTGACCTGGTTCCGCGAGTGCCTGGCGGTGGCGACGGGCGCCGGTCTGCGGGACCGGGCGGCGCACGCGCGCTATCGGATGGCGGACAGTCTGCGCTCGCTCGGCAGGGCCGACGAGGCGCTCGACCACGCGGGGCAGGCGCTGGCGCTCTGCGAGGAGCTGGGGGCGGAAAGGGACCAGGCCCAGGCACTTCTGGTCCTCGGCCGTTCGCTCGCCGACCTCGGACGTGGCGCCGAGGCGGAGGCGCGGTTGCGGCAGGCGTACGAGCTCTTCCACCGGCTCGGCCTCCCGGAGGCCGCGGAGGTGGCGGGACTGCTGGACGAGTCCGCGCCGGCGCTCGTCGATCCCTGAGGGACCGGGGCGGTTCAGGAGCCGGTGCTGTTCCAGTCCTTGTCGTCGGTCGGCGTGGGGGACGGCGACGGGGCGGAGGCGGGGGCGGTGGTCGAGGTGCCGCCCGTCTCGGTGCCGGAGACGCCGTCCGCCATCGCCGTGCCGGCCGCGCCGAGGGCGATCAGGGCGCCGATGCCGAGGCCGGCGAGGGCCAGGCGGATACGGGCGGCACCGGGGGTCTGCGAACGCTCGGCCATGTCTGCTCCCTTGAGAGGATTCCCCTGGGATTCAGGGGGGTGATCCGGGTTCCCCGGTGTGCTCCGGGGCTGATGGGATGAGATTGGCCTCCGGCGTTCAACAGCCGATCGACGCACGAGCACCGTGCGTCGATCGGCTGCGTTGATCGGGGCGTTGATCGGGGCGTCGATCGGGGCGTCGATCGGGGCGTCGATCGGGGCATTGATCAGGAAAACTCCTGATCAGGCCTCTTCGCGGATCTCCAGCGTGCAGCACTTCACGCTGCCGCCGCCCTTGAAGAGCTCCGAGAGGTCCGTCCCGACCGGACGGAAGCCGCGCTCGCGCAGGCGCTCCGCCACCCCCGTGGCCGCCTCCGGTATCACCACGTTCAGGCCGTCGCTCATGACGTTGAGCCCGAACACCTCCGCGTCCGCCTCCTCGACGAGGACGGCGTCGGGGAAGAGGCGCCGCAGGACGGCCCGGCTGCCCTCGGAGAAGGCGCCCGGGTAGTACATGACCTCGTCGGTGTCGAGGACGCTGAGCGCGGTGTCGAGGTGGTAGAAGCGCGGGTCGACGAGGTCGAGGCCGATGACCGGGCGCCCGAGGAACTCCTGTGCCTCGGCGTGACCGGCGGAGACGCTGCGGAAGCCGCGGCCGGCGAGGAGGTAGCTCCCCGTCAGGAGGATGTCGCCCTCGCCCTCGTTGACGTGGACCGGGTCGTGGGTGGGGAAGCCCCGGTCGCGGAACCACTCCAGGTATGCGGGGGCCTCGGCGGCACGCTCCGTGTCGCGGAACCGGGCTCCGAGCACCTTGCCGTCGACGACGGTGGCGCCGTTCGCCGCGTACACCATGTCGGGCATGCCGGGGAGGGGGTCGATCAGGTCGACGCGGTGGCCGAGGGACACGTACAGCTCGTACAGCCGCTCCCACTGGGCGACGGCGAGGTCGGTGTCGACCGGCTTCGCCGGGTCCATCCAGGGGTTGATGGCGTAGGTGACGTCGAAGTGGGTGGGGCGGCACATCAGGAAGCGGCGCGGGCGAGCGGTGCGGCTCATGGAAGGCTCCGGGAAGTGAGGGTGGGGCGGAGGACACGGACGTCGTTACGGGTGGTGCTCCAGACGCCAGTGTGGGGACCGGACGGCCGTCTGCGAAGATCCAAAGGCCGAACTGCCGCGGAAGATTGCGGCGTTGTCGACTGCCGCCGGAAGATCTCCGCCCCTGGCGGAGCGATCCAGGAGGATCAGGACGACACCGAAGGCGCCGTGGACACCGGGGAGACCGGCCGCTCGGGGAAGCTCCGCAGGCCCCGGAGCGGGCTGAGGAGGAGGACCGCGCCGGCCGAGAGCAGCACGCTCGCCATGATCCACAGGGTGGTGCGGGCACCGAGCACCTCGCCGAGCCAGCCGCCGAGGAGGGCACCCACCGGGATGGCGCTGAAGTTGACGGTGGAGGCGCTCGCCCGGATCCGGCCGATCATCGCGGGCGGGCAGTACGCCTGGTAGAAGCTGCCGGCGATGACGTTCCCGGCGATGACGCCGCAGACCGCGACCGCCCAGGCCACCGCGCTGACCGCCAGCGGCAGCCGCTCCCCCGCCATCGGGAGCAGGAGGATGAACGGCGCTCCGACCAGCTCGCAGAGGAGGAGCCCGCGCGCGGTCCCGAACCGGCGGGCGATCCGCCCGGCGAGCGCGGCTCCGGCGAGGCCGCCGATCGACACGACCGCGAACACCGCGCCGATGCCGCCGGGGGTGACGCCGACGCTGCGGACGAGGAAGACGGTCTGCACCGCCTGGATGCCGTTGAGGCCGAGGTTGCCGACGGCCGCGAAGCTCGCGAGCGTCCGCAGGTACGGGTCGCGGACCAGGAACCGTACGCCCTCGCCGATCTCCCGCAGGATGCCCCGGCGCTCGGCGGCGGGCGGCGGCTTCTCGTCGGACTCGATGCGGCTCACGCAGACCGCCGCGACGAGGTAGGTGATCGCGTCGGCGAGGATGCCGCTGACCGCGCCGAAGGCCTGGGCGAGGAGGCCGGCCAGACCGGGGCCGGCGATCTCGGCCGCCGCGTCCCCGGAGCGGAGCTTGACGTTGGCCTCCAGGATGTCCGGCTTGGGGACGATCGAGGGCAGCGCGGCGCTGTTGGCGGTCGACAGGAAGACCTTGACCGCGCCGGCGAGCAGGGCCACCCCGATGAGCTGGGTCATGGTGAGGACGCCGAGCCAGCCGGCGACCGGCACGCTGCCGAAGAGCACGAGCAGGAGCAGGTCGCAGACGAGCATGACCTTGAGGCGGGGCCAGCGGTCGACCCAGGCCCCGGCGAGGAGGCCGAGGAAGAGCCACGGCACCCAGGCGGAGGCGGTCAGGACGCCGACGGTGAAGGGCGACGCCTCCAGGGTGACGACGGCGACCAGGGCGAGCGCGACGTTGCCGACGGCGGTCCCGAGGCTGCTGGTCGTCTGGCCGATCCAGAGCCTGCGGAAGTTCCCCTGGGCCCAGAGGCCCCAGCGGCTCCGGCGCGGTCCGTCCCCGACGGGAGGGGAGGCGGGCGTCGGCGGGCTGACGGACGCGGTGGTCATGAGCGGGTCACTCTCCCAGCTTCTCGGCCAGCACGGAGGCGATCCGCGCGAGGGGCTCCGGCCGCGTCATGGCGCCGTGCGTGCAGGTGATGCGGTGCTCGTCGACGCGGCCGTCGACGTACTCGGCCCAGGCCGCCGCGTAGGGCCAGTCGGCGGGCTTGTCGAGGGTCGCGCCGAAGAAGACGGCCTCGCCCCGATAGCGGCCGGGGACGTGTTCGGCCATCAGCTTGCGGTGGCGGTCGAAGACCTCGGGCAGGACGTCGGCGGCCTCGCCGAGGAGGGCCCGGAGGTCGGCCTCGCCGCGCCCGTCGGCGGGGTCGTAGCCGAGGGAGGCGAGCAGCTCGGCGAAGGTGTCCACCGGGTCGTCGCCGGGAGATCCGTGCGGGGCCCCGGCGGAGGCGTACCGCTCCGGGTCGGCGGGGAGGCCGTCCAGGAGGGCGAGCAGGGCGACCTCCTCGCCCGCCGCCTGCAGGGACACGGCCATGGCCTGGGCGACGACGCCGCCGAAGGACCAGCCGAGCAGGTGGTACGGGCCGTCCGGCTGGACCGCGCGGATCTGGCGCACGTAGTCCTCGGCGATCTCGGCGACCGAGGCCGGCGCCCCGCCCCGCAGCCCGCGGGCCTGGAGGCCGTACACGGGCCGCTCGGGGTCGAGGTGGCGCAGCAGGCCGCTGTAGACCCAGCTGATGCCGGCGGCGGGGTGGACGCAGAAGAGCGGGTGCCTGGTGCCGTCGGCGCGCAGCGGGAGGAGGACGTCGAGGGCTCCCCCGGCGGTCGCGGTGGCCGTCGGCTCCAGTCTCCGGGCGAGGGCGGCCGGGGTGGGGGCCTCGAAGAGCGCCCGCATGCCGAGGTCGACGCCGAGGGCGGTGCGGAGCCGTCCGAGGAGCTTCATCGCGAGGAGCGAGTGGCCGCCCAGGTCGAAGAAGCCGTCGTCGGCGGAGACCGGCCCCGGCAGGCCGAGGACCTCGGCGTAGAGGCCGCAGAGCAGTTCCTCGTACGCCGTCCGGGGCGCCCGGCCGGTGGCGGAGGAGGCGAAGTCGGGGGCGGGCAGGGCCCGCCGGTCGACCTTTCCGCTGGGGGTGAGGGGCAGCGCGTCGAGCGGGACGACGGCGGCCGGGAGCATGTAGCCGGGGAGCGACTCGGCGGCGAAGGCGCGCAGGTCCGCCGCGAACTCCGTCGGGGCGGGCCCGCCGGTCGCCACGTGGGCGACGAGGCGGGGCCCCGTGGCGCCGTCGTCGTGGACCGATACCGTGGCCGCGAGGACGGCCGGGTGCCGGGTCAGGACGTGCTCGATCTCGCCGAGCTCGATCCGGAAGCCCCGGATCTTGACCTGGTCGTCGGTACGGCCCAGGTAGTCGAGGTGTCCTTCCCTGGTGCGGCGGACGAGGTCGCCGGTGCGGTACATGCGCTCGCCCGGCGCGAACGGGCAGGCGACGAAGCGCTCGGCGGTGAGGGCCGGGCGGCCGAGGTAGCCGCGGGCGAGGCCGGCGCCGGCGAGGTACAGCTCGCCGGGGACCCCGGCGGGGACGGGGGCGAGGTGCTCGTCCAGGACGTACGCACGGGTGCCGAGGACCGTGCGGCCGAGGGCCGGGCGGTCGGTGGCGGCGAAGGGCTGGGTGAGCGCGTCGACGGTGGACTCGGTGGGGCCGTACAGGTTGTGTCCGGTCGTGCCGGGGGCTTCGCGGAGGCGGGTCCACAGGGCCGGTCCGACCGCCTCGCCGCCGAGCAGCACCACGCGGGGTGCGGGTTCCTCCAACAGGCCTTCGTCGAGGAGCTGTTCGGCGTAGGACGGGGTGACCTCCAGGACGTCGACGGACGCGTCGCGGACGTAGCGGACGAGTGCGGCGGCGTCGCGCCGCACCTCGTCGCCGACCAGGTGCAGTTCGTGCCCGGCGGCGAGCCACAGCAGACCGTCCCAGGAGGCGTCGAAGCAGAGCGAGGCGGTGAGGGCGACGCGCCCGCGCCCGTGGGCGCGCTCGGTCGCGCCGATCGGGCCGGTGGGCGCCCGGTGCGAGGCGAGCAGCGCGGCGATCGAGCCGTGGCTGACGACGACGCCCTTGGGGCGGCCGGTGGAGCCCGAGGTGTAGATGACGTACGCGGCGTCGGCGGCGGCCGTGGCGCGGGGCGTCGGGGTGGCGTCGGCGGCCGGGGTGTCCGCCCCTCTCGGTTCCGCCGTGAGGACGGGCAGGTCCGCGAGGAGCTCCGGCAGGGGCCAGCCGTCGCCGGTGACGACGAGGGCGGGCGCGGCGTCGGCGAGCATGGCGGCGGTACGGTCCGCCGGGTACTCGGCGTCCAGCGGGAGCGAGGCGGCGCCCGACTTGAGGACGGCGAGCAGCGCGACGACGGTCTCCGCCGAGCGGGGCAGGGCGAGGGCGACGACGGCCTCGGGTCCGGCTCCGGCGGCCGTGAGGCGGCCGGCGAGCTCGTCGGCCCGGTCGTTCAGCTCGGCCCAGGTGAGCCGGGTGTCCCCGGCGACCAGGGCGGTCGCCTCCGGGGTGCGGGCCGCCTGCGCCGCGAACACGGAGGGCAGCAGCGGGACGTCGGCGGGGGCTTCGGGGCCCTGCGCGAGGAGCGCGGAGCGCTCCTCGGAGCCGATGATGTCGGCCTGTCCGACGGGGAGTTCGGGGCGGGCCGCGAGCTCCGCGAGGAGGCGGCCGAAGCGGGCGGCGATGGCCTCGACGGTCTCCCGGTCGAAGAGGTCGGTGGCGAAGTCGACGGCGCATTCGAGCCCGGCGGGCGTGCCGTCGGCGTCGAAGGACTCGCCGAGGGCGACGGAGAGGTCGAACTTGGCGACGTGCCCGCCGACGGGTTCGACGGCGGCCGGGAGGCCGGCGAGGTCGAGCGGGGCGTCGTCGGTGCCGCCGCGTCCCTGGAGGAGCAGCATGACTTGGAAGAGCGGGTGTCGGGCGAGGGACCGGGCCGGGTTGAGCTCCTCGACGAGCCGCTCGAAGGGGATGTCCTGGTGGGCGTGGGCGTCGAGCTGGGTCTCCCGGACGCGGGCGAGGAGTTCGGCGAAGCTGGGGTTGCCGGAGGTGTCGGTGCGCAGGACGAGGGTGTTGACGAAGAAGCCGACGAGGTCGTCGAGGGCCTCGTCCGAGCGGCCCGCGACCACGGATCCGATCGGCACGTCGGTCCCGGCGCCGAGGCGGGTGAGCAGCGCGGCGAGGGCGGCCTGGAAGGTCATGAACGTCGTGACGCGGTGTTCGCGGCTCAACGCGACGATCGCCTGGTGCAGTTCGCCACCGAGCTGGACCACCACGCGGTCGCCGCGGTGGCTGCTGTCGGCCCGGCGCGGGCGGTCCACGGGGAGGGAGAGCTCCTCGGGGAGGTCGGCCAGGGTCTCCCGCCAGTAGGCGAGCTGGCGCGAGACGAGGCTCTCGGGGTCGGCCTCGTCGCCGAGCAGCCCGCGCTGCCAGAGGGCGTAGTCCGCGTACTGGACGGGCAGCGGCTGCCACGCGGGCGCCTCGCCCTGCCGGCGGGCGCCGTAGGCGGCCCCCAGGTCACGGAGGAGCGGGTGCATGGACAGGCCGTCGCCGGCGATGTGGTGCAGCACGAGGACGAGGAGGTGCTCGTCGCGGGCGACGGGGAAGAGGTGGGCGCGGACGGGGAGTTCGGTGGCGAGGTCGAAGGGGAGGGCGGTGCAGGCGACGAGCGCGGCCGCCGGGTCGGCGGGCACGGTGGTGCGGCGGTCGAAGGGGACGCGCGCCTCGGTGGGCGGGAGGATCCGCTGGCGGGGTTCGCCGTCCTGCTCGGTGAGGAGGGTGCGCAGGATCTCGTGGCGGGCGACGAGGTCGTCGAGGGCGCTTTCCAGGGCGTCCGGGTCGAGCGGGCCGGTGAGCCGGAGGGCGAGCGGGAGGTTGTAGAGGGCGCTGGGGCCCTCCATGCGGTCGATGAGCCACAGGCGCTGCTGGGCGTACGAGAGCGGGAGCAGGTCGGGGCGTTCGCCGGTGGTGAGGGCGGGCCGTGATCCGGGGCCGTCGGCGTCGAGGCGCTGGGCGAGTCCGGCGACGGTCGGCGCCTCGAAGACGTCCCGGACGCCGAGCTCGGTGGCGAAGACGGCGCGGATCCGGCTGAGGAGCTTCATGGCGAGGAGCGAGTGGCCGCCGAGGGCGAAGAAGTCGTCGTCGGCGGCCACCGGCCCCTGGACGCCGAGGACGTCGCCGAACAGGCCGCAGAGGAGTTCCTCGCGTGCGGTGCGGGCGGCGCGGCCTCCGGAGAAGAGCCGGTAGTCGGGGGCGGGGAGGGCGCGCCGGTCGACCTTGCCGCTGCCGGTGAGGGGCAGCGCGTCGAGGGTGACGATCGCGGCCGGGACCATGTGGGCAGGGAGCTCGTCGGCGACGAACCTGCGGAGTTCGACGGCGAGTTCGGGGCTCGGTGCCGTGACGGCGCAGTGGGCGACGAGGCGGAGGTCGCCCTCGGTGCCCTCGTGCGGGGTGACGACGGCCTGGCGGACGGCCGGGTGGCGGGCGAGGAGCTGTTCGATCTCGCCGGGCTCGATGCGGAAGCCGCGGATCTTGACCTGGTGGTCGGTGCGGCCCAGGTAGTCGATCCGGCCGTCGCGGGTGCGGCGGACGAGGTCGCCGGTGCGGTACATCCGCCGGCCCGGGGCGAACGGGTCGGCGACGAAGCGTTCGGCGGTGAGGGCGGGGCGGCCGAGGTAGCCGCGGGCGAGGCTGTCCCCGGAGAGGTAGAGCTCGCCGGGGACTCCGGCGGGCACGGGGTTGAGGTGCTCGTCGAGGACGTGGGCGCGGGTGCCGTGGACCGTGTGGCCCATGGTGGGGCGCTCGGTCTCGCCGTAGGCCTGGAGGAGGGTGTCGACGGTGCACTCGGTGGGGCCGTAGAGGTTGTGTCCGGTGGTGTCCGGGGCCTCGCGGAGCCGGGTCCACAGGGCCTGGCCGACGGCCTCGCCGCCGAGGAGGACGACGCGGGGCGCGGGGTCGTCCAGGAGGCCTTCGGCGATGAGCTGTTCGGCGTAGGTGGGGGTGAACTGGAGGGCCTGGATGCCGGTCTCGCGGACGTGGCGGACGAGGGCGGCGGGTTCGCGGCGCAAGTCGTCGCCGATGAGGTGCAGTTCGTGTCCGGCGACCATCCAGAGCAGGCTGTTCCAGGAGGCGTCGAAGCAGAGCGAGGCGGTGAGGGCGGCGCGCAGCCGCCCGTGGGCGCGTACGGGCTCGGCGAAGGTCTCGGCGCGGTGCACGGCGAGGAGGCCGGCGATCGAGCCGTGGCCGACGACGACGCCCTTGGGGCGGCCGGTGGAGCCGGAGGTGTAGATGACGTACGCGGCGTTCGCCGGCCGGAGCCGTACGACGGGCGCCTCGGTCG